>NZ_AWQP01000008.1:0-194100 GCF_000972175.1 Pseudomonas syringae pv. coryli str. NCPPB 4273
TGGACGCTCTGCGTCCTCCCTTGAAGAAGCGGTGCGGCCTGGAGATGTAACGCGCAGCGGCACGAAATGCATCCCCACGCTGGAGCGTGCGCAACGACAGGTGTCCGGCTGCTCCGCGTGGGCGCGACCGTCACACCCGGAAGTGGCTGACCATCATCTGCAGCTGGCCACCGAGGCGTGCCAGTTCGACGCTGGAGGCTGCGGTTTCTTCGCTGGCTTCGGCGGTCTGTTCGGAGACGTCGCGAACGTTGACGATGCTGCGGCTGATTTCGTCGGCCACCGAGCTTTGCTGTTCGGCGGCGGCGGCGATCTGCTGGTTCATCGCCTGGATGCTCGAGACGGTCCGGGTGATGCTCTCAAGCGACGTACCGGCCCTGCGCGTCAGTTCGACACTGCTGTCTGTCAGCGTGCGGCTGCCGAGCATGATGCCCGACACCTGACGCGTGCCATTCTGCAATGCCGACACCAGCCCTTCGATTTCTTCGGTGGACTGCTGGGTACGTTGCGCCAGACCGCGAACTTCGTCGGCCACCACGGCAAAACCCCGGCCGGCTTCCCCGGCGCGCGCGGCTTCGATGGCAGCATTCAGGGCCAGCAGGTTGGTCTGCTCGGCGACCGCCTTGATCACATCCATGACCTTGCCGATCTTGTCACTTTCCTGCTCAAGCACGTTCATTGCGTCAGATGAGCGAACCACCTCGGCGGCCAGTCGTTCGATCTGCTGGATCGCCTCGCCCACGACCTTGTCGCCTTCACGCGCCTGCTTGTCGGCATCGGAAGCCGCCACGGACGCCTGCTCGGCATTGCGCGCCACTTCGTGCACGGTCGCCGACATTTCATGCATGGCGGTGGCCACCTGGTCGGTCTCGACCTTCTGGCTGTTGACCCCTGCACTGGTCTGCTCGGTGACCGCCGACAGCTCTTCGGCCGCGCTGGCAATCTGTGTGACGCCATCGCGTATACCGGAGATCAGTTCGCGCAGGGTTGTCCCCATGCGCTGGATGCCTTGCTGCAAGACGCCCAGTTCATCGCGCCGGGTGACCGCTTCGGTATGGGTCAGGTCGCCGGAGGCAATACGTTCAACGATGGCCAGCGTATCGCGCAATGGGCGAGTGATCTGACGCGTGATGACCACAGCGGCGAGAATGCCCAGCAGCATGACCAACACCACACACCCCATCTGCAGGCTGCGCGCGTGAGCGGTGTCTTCCTTGCCCATCTGCATCTGCAGGCCGTACAACTCTTCGCCCAGCTTGACGATGGTGGCGCCTTGGGTGGTCAGATCCTTGCGCACGCTCGCCGCTGTCTGAGTGGTTGCCTTGAAGGCATCGACCGAGCTGCGGTAATTGCGCAGAGCGCTTTCAAACTGTGCGATCTGTTCGCGATTGGCTGAACCAAAAGCAGCCTTGAGCCTGTCCAGATGACTGATCGCGCTATCGAGCTGCTGGAAGGCTGCTGTCTCGGTCTTGTCGTTCGGATTGCCGGTATAACCGCGCACTTCATAACGCACCAGAACCAGGTCTTGCCGAGCGCTGTTTGCCAGCTGGGCCAGATCGAAGCGTGCCGGGTCAGAAGGATCGATCTGCATGACCGCATTATTCAAAGACTCGACGGCCTGCATCGCTGCTGTGCCATTGGCGGTCATCTCGTTGCGCACTTTGGCCCCGGCCTGGTACGCCGCGCGCATGCTGTTTAGGGATGCTTCATAGTCGCGAGTGACATCGGCCAGTTCGCGCAGCGGCTTGAGGTTGACCGGGTTGTTGAAGCTGACGAGCAGTGATTGCTGCTGCGCCTTGAACACATCCAGCTTGCTTTGCATGTTCTGTGCTGCGGTTTCATCGCCGTCCGTCAGCATGTATTGCAGACGCGCGACTCGCAGAGTGGTCAGGTTGTCACTCAGCCTGGTGATATCGCCGATTCGGTCGGTGCGATAGATGAGCTTGTCGAGGCTGGTCCAGCCAACAAGGGCGAGGACAGCCGTGAAAAAAAGAACGGTCCCAAAGCCCAATGCCAACTTCATGTTGACGCTGATATTCGCAAATCTGCTGCTCATAAAATCTCCTGAAAATGCTTTTTTGTGCGCAACGAAAGAGCTGAGATTTGTTTTTATGGACAGCAAACCCGCGCGCCAGAGCTATCGGCCGCAGAAGAGCAAAACTTGATCGGAAAAAGGCAATCCGCGCGAGCGCGCCGATTAGGGAGGGAAATCGGGGGCTGAGCAGCCCCCGATTCAATCAGGCAGTCAGTTTGAAACGCGCCACGACATTGCGCATGTCGCTGGCGACCCGCGCCAGCTCATCGGCGGTGACCGCATTGTTATCGATACCCAGCATCAACGTCCCGGAGCTGTTACGAATCTCCATGACATTGCGGTTGATGTCTTCGGAGACCGCATGCTGCTGTACGGCAGCACTGGCGATCTGCGTGTTCATCTCGACGATGCGCTCCACGCCCTGACTGATGCTCGACAGGCTGCCCGAAGCATCACTGGCGGCACTGATGCACGCATGAGCCTTCTGCTGGCCGGCCTGCATCTGTTGCACGGCAGCATCGGTCGCACCTTGCAGTTGCTGGATGATGCCGCGAATTTCTTCGGTCGACGCCTGAGTGCGCGAAGCCAGCGTGCGGACTTCATCAGCCACCACGGCAAACCCGCGACCCTGCTCGCCCGCCCGTGCAGCTTCGATGGCGGCATTGAGGGCCAACAGGTTGGTCTGATCGGCAATGGTGCTGATGACCTGGATAACGCCACCAATCGACTGACTGTGCAGGGCCAGCGCCTGGACTTTCTGGGCACTGACTTCCACTTCTTCGGCCAGCGCCTGAATGGTCGAGTGTGCCTGGTGCATGATGCGCAGACCGTTACGTGACGCAGTGTTCGCTTCATCGGCGGCCAGTGCGGCACCTTCGGTGTTCTGCGCCACGTCGGCGACGCTCGCGGTCATCTCGTTGATCGCGGTCGCCACTTGCTCCGTTTCAGCCTGCTGCGCGTTCATCGACTGCTTGGCCAGGCCGATGGATGCGCCCAGCCGGGACGCGACATCAGTCAGTTCGTAAGAGGTGCGGTCCATGTGCGAGATGGAACTGGCGAAGGCGTCGGCCATCAGGTTCAGGCCGTTGGCGATATCCGCCACTTCGTCCTTGCTGACGACCGCTACGCGTGCACTCAGATCGCCCTCGCCCAGACGGCGGGTTACGCCCAGCAGGCTGTCGATGGTCAGGCGCAAGGCGCGGTAGATGCTGCAGAACGCATAGAGCAGCAACAAACCCATAACCACGCACATGGCGATGACGATTTCGCGTTGCAGCACCAGGGCGTCGTAGCGCGTATTCAACTCATCCTGAAGCGCAGTCTGAATTTCGTCCTGAGCCTTGTAGAGGCCCGAGACAACGACGTTGCCGCGCGCACTCAGCGCCTGCCCCTGCTGCACCGAAAACTCTGTGCCTTTTACGTACGCGTGCAGGTCGCCGCGAAAGCTGTCCATCGCTGCAGTAGAGGCAGTGATCGGATCACTGATGCGCGCGGCCAGTTCTGGCGAACGGCGCTTGAGCAGTCGAATGCTTTGCTCCAGCTCCGCACGAAATTGCAGTTCGATCTTCAGCAGGCTCTCCAGCGAGCCAAGCATCGATACACTCAGCCCCTGACCGGTTATCAAACCTGCCGTAATACCGCGGATCTGACCGGCAACGTTGATTTCCCGGGGCATACGGATGGTGCTCAGGTCGATCAGAAACAGCGAGGCGTAATCTTCGTCCAGCACCATGCCCGAGGTAGCCGAGACGTAGTAGATAAAGTTGAGTGTCTGGGCCAGTTGCTCATTCCACTGGGCGAACACTTCATTCTGCGACAGGCCTGGCTTGATACTGTCCATCAGGGAGCGGGTGCTTTCACGCAGGCGCTGTACGCGGTTCTCGGTTTCCAGCTGCTGCCCTTGTCGCGCATCCATGTCGGCAAGGTTAGCAAGAGCAGTCTCGAGCTGAGCGCGGTTGCTGGTTATATCCTGAGCGGCAGAGGCATCGCCGGCCAGCAGACGGTTACTGGCAGCACGCTGGAGCATGGAAAGTCGCAGAACGGGCGTGGTCATTTGAAGGTACTCATGGCCAACGCGCTCTTGCGCGACCGTGTCGATGCTTGCATTCAGGCTGTTGAAAACCCGAAGACCGAGAACGATCAGCGGGATGACGATAATGATGGCTAAAACGGCAAACTTGGCAGGAAAACGCAGGCGGTTGGTCAGGTAGATACCAGGCGAAAGGATGTTCATAGTGTTCTCTTTTTAATTAGGGTGTCCGATCCGGGCGGAAAAGCTCCTTTCTTTGCATCACGGGTAGTACGGGGCAGCTGTGCCGTGCTGAACGAGGTCATCCATTCAGATAGAGGCACATTGACATCACTTGAGAGCAGTGGCCTATCAGGAAGTTCAATGGGTGCTATCGCCTGATACTGGAGCTATCGACCAAGCCACGGTTAACGTGAGGTCAGAATCATCGGGCGAATCGCGGGCGAGAGCGCTTTGCCGGTATGACGCTTGCGGCAGGCATGATTCGAATGAGGGTGTTAAGGTCGATCAGGCTGGAAACAGCCGTTCATCTGACAGTCGGGCGACCGTAGACTTTGCAAAAGGGTAATACCGTCGTGCGGCATCGTGACGCACGACGGTAAGCGTCGTATCGAGGTGATCGAGGGCTATTCAAGCCCTCGCCCACTCCACGTTCGACAGACCGAGCTTTTCAGCCTGAGGCTTGCTCAGCTTCGGCACCGGATCGGAACGGTACTTGGGGATCGCACCGAACCCGGCATCCACTGAAGCCCAGTGCCAGGCCTCTTTATTATCCATGGCGCCTGCCCTTATGTAGAACGTCTTGTAACTGCCATGCAGCAGGTAATCGATACGGTAGTGTTTTTCATCAGCCATTGTGGTGCTCCTGCTTTGTCGACTCGCAAAACAGATCGCAGCAGTTTCAAAAAATTCAAAATATTAATGCCATAATCTAAATGATGTCATGTGGCCACATGTTGATGTATCCTTATAACTGAACTCTAGGGTTTAGTGATTGATAGAGTTTGTTTATAACTGCACTTTTCAGTCTGTTTCCTGTGTAAAACAGTGCCGGCCGCCAGGCCGGTTCAAGCAGGCTTCTCCGCGACGATGAACGAATATTCAACCACGCAAGGGGAATAATAAAATTCTATTGAACTGCCGTTTAAGCACCGTCGGTCCTCTTTAAAAAAGTTAGCAGTAATGATCACGCTCCACAGTGCCTCATAACCTGTGAATGCGTTGAATCGAGCCCATGCACATGGGTTGACGCTTCCCGAGAGATCAAAGCCTGAGGATACGACATGTTCATGTATAACAAGCGACTTCAATATACCGTACGTGTAGCAAGACCCAATCCTGGACTGGCCAACCTTCTGCTTGAGCAGTTCGGCGGGGCTCAGGGTGAACTGGCTGCAGCCGGACGCTATTTCACTCAAGGGTTGAGCGAAGAAGATCCAGGCCGTAAAGACCTGCTGATGGATATCGCCACCGAAGAACTGAGCCACCTTGAAATTGTGGGTTCCATCATTGTCATGCTCAATAAGGGCGCCAAAGGTCAATTGGCTGAAGGCATCGAAGAAGAAGGCGAGTTGTATCGCTCTATCAACGGTAACGGCAATGACTCACATATCACCAGCCTGCTCTATGGCTCCGGTGCGCCATTGACCAACTCTGCCGGCGTGCCCTTTACAGCGGCTTATATCGATACGATCGGCGAGCCGACAGCGGACTTCCGTTCCAACATCGCCGCAGAATCCAGAGCCAAGATTGTTTACGAGCGATTGATGAACGTGACGGATGACCCGGGCGTTAAAGAAGCGCTGGGCTTTCTCATGACTCGCGAAATTGCACACCAGTTGTCTTTTGAAAAAGCCCTGCACGCCATCCAGCCCAACTTCCCGCAGGGCAAACTGCCGGGCATGCCGGAATTCACCAACAAGTACTTCAACATGTCCGGCGAACCCAATGTACGCGGCGCCTGGAATCAGGGCGGTGACTGGGAGTATGTGGAATCGCCACAAGCGGCTGTCGATGGCGGCGATGGTACGGCCTCGGTCACGCTGGATGAAAAAGATACAGAAGTGCTGGAAATGATGAAGGAACGGACCCAGTCCGACCCGGCCGCCAACCCGATTACCGGTGCCGACCTGGGCTCTGGTTTTGTCCAGGGCAAAGACGCCTGAAACGGCAACCCTTGTTTTGATCAGGAGAATGGAATCATGAAAAAACTCAGCTCCAGTCAACCTCTCACGCCCCGCGACCAGCTGGATAGCGCGTTGACCAACAGGGTGTTTGTAAAAGGACTTCGTGCCTTCGAGGCGCAGGCGCTGCTTGCACGCCGAGGCTTTCAAGTGGTGATGGCGACCAAGGGTTTCGGCGTTGGAACTCTGCTTGAAAACGACCTGCCACGTCGATGATCCAACGGATCATCAACGGCACGCGCCTCAACCAATCACTTTGAAAACGTAATGATGGTTTCTCAGCGTTACCCGCATGACGCTCAACAGCGTGTAGATCCCGTCATGCGGTGCAGAGGATTTACTTCTTGGCAGCATCACCGCCATGCGCAGCAGCGAGTTTTTTCGCATGCTCCAGATGCTTCTCCAGCGTAGGCAGCGTTGCCTTTGCAAACGCCTTCAGCTCTGGATCCTTGCCATTCTCGGCCTCTTCCTTGTACAGCTTGATCGCCTGTTCATGCGCGGAGACCTGATTGTTGGCATAAGCCTGGTCGAACGACTTCTCGCGCATCTCCAGAATCATTGCCTTGGCTTTGTCCATCAGCATAGGGTCTTCGGACACTTCAAGGTTCTTGCTTTTTGCGATCGCAGCCAGCTTCTCATTGGAAGCGGTGTGATCCGTGACCATCTGCTTTGCAAATTCCTTCACATCTGCAGAGACACCTTTCTCATCCTGTGCGAGCTTGCCAACCTGAACTTCGGCGATGCCTTTGGCAGAAGCATCTTCTACAAAATCATCAGCGTCCTGAGCAGCAACAGCCATTTGCGAACCTAGCGAAAGCACAACGGCAATGGCGCTCATGCGAAAATAATTGTTCATTTTCGGTCATCCTTTTATGGGCTGAATACGTCATCGTTATCGATGACATGAACGTTACGACCGGCTTCAAATACCTGCGTTCAGCCTTTTTGATCGGACACGGCATACGCCGATGCCGCAGTCACCTGTTGCGGATGTAAACCCGGACCGGCAATGAAATTTTTCCGCACGGCCATCGCCCCCCCTGGAATAGGCACGATCGCCACCTATCGGTACCCGGAAAATTACGCTGAATTTCCCTGTACTGAGGCACTCACTTATCTACGTTGCATAGAAAAACAGAAGCCCCGAATGACCGCGTCAACGTGATGTTCAACTGCCGAGGTACGATTTTCATGACGTCTCTTCAAGTGATGACCGGCGATGCCGTCGTCAAAACCGTCGTTGAAGAAGCCTGTTCAAAAACCGTCTATCAATCATGGATGAATGAACGTGCTCCTGAACATCAACACGATGCGGTCCTGTTTCTGAATCACTGCCTGGCCCTGGCCGAGCGCGAACACTGCGACCTTCCGGCACAGCCTGAAGCGCTTGAACAGTGGATGGAACAGAACGTAGGGGTTGTGGCTGATCAATACGCGCTCTATCTCGAGCAACGCCGCGCCGGAAAACCACGACGGTTTTTCAAGAGCAAAGCGCACGCCATGTATTTCATTCAGCAGGTCGCACCGACCAAAATAGTCGACGGCGCCTGGCTATACGGATTGCTGCCACGCTGGGCAGACTACCGCTTTCATGGCCTGATTCGTACGTACCTTGAGGAACTCGGTGACGGCGAACAGGCGCAGAATCACGTCTCTCTGTACCGGAAACTGCTGGCGGATCTGGACTGCGATACCAGCGCGCCACTGGCAGACGACGCCTACCTGCAAGGCGCCATTCAGCTCTCACTGGGGCAGCTGAGCGAGCAATACCTTCCCGAGGTCATCGGTTACAACCTAGGCTATGAACAGCTGCCGCTGCACTTGCTCATCACATCATTCGAGCTGAATGAACTGGGCATTGACCCTTACTACTTCACCCTGCATGTGACGATCGATAACGCCAGCACCGGTCATGCGCGCAAGGCTGCGCAGAGCGTCCTTGAACTGATGCCTGTCGGCCAGGAGCGCGACGAGTTTTATCGTCGTGTCGCCAGTGGTTATCGCCTCAATGAGCTGGGGATGGGTTCAACTCAGGTGATCCAATCGTTCGACCTGGAGCAGGAAGTGATCGCCATGCTTGAGCGCAAGCGCACGTTCGGTCAGCACATGCATTCCGACTACTGCCGTCTCGACGGCAAGACCGTCAACGAGTGGCTCGCCGAGCCCGATCAGGTCCCGGAATTTCTTGCCGTACTGGAGAATAGGGGCTGGATCAAACGTCACGAAGACCCTCTGCACAGCCGTTTCTGGAAGCTGTTCGAGGGTGCCGGTGCACCGATGTTCGGCGTCTTCAACGGTTATGAAAAGCAACTCGTGCACGATTGGATCGCCGGCGAGTGGCTGTCGGATGGCAGTGCACAACCCACGGTCGGCAAACGGCTTCCTGAAGCCTTTCGCGCGCGCTTTCGCAACCTGCAGGACGGCGCTCAGCCCTCCCCCGCGCTTGCGGTGCCTGCCTCGGCGGATGCTGATCCGGACGTGCGCGAACTGCACATGAAACTGGAATCTGCGCCCGCCTCGGAGAAGATGTCCACGTTGATCGAAAGCATGTCGCCAGCAAGACACGCGACCGCCGCCGGCCTGCACGCGACGCGTCTGTTTGTGAGCAGCATGGCCGAGCGTATGACAGGAGCCCACGCATGAGTCTTCCCCTCCCCGACAGCGCCGCGCTGATTGCCCTGGCGCAGCGCCTTGAGACCAGTGGCTATCGCTTTGTCACGCCCACACCCCTGACTCATCGACACGTCAATCAACGCCCGGAAAATCGTACTGCCGCTTCACTGCGCGATGTGTTCGGCTGGAGCCGGCTGATACCGGAGTCCATGCTGCCGGTCGAAGAGGCTCAAGGGCTGCTGGCGGCCGGTATTCTGGAACGCAAGGAAGACGGCCTGAAAAGCCGGGTGAGATTTTCCAGCCTGGATGATCTGCTGCTGGTGCATTCGGCGTTTCCTACCGCAGATGAAGACTCGGTATTTTTCGGTCCGGATACCTATCGCTTCGCGCAGTCCATCAATCGTTATCTGCAAGGCACGTCGCACCCGATCAACCGCGCCGTCGACATCGGCTGCGGTACGGGCGCCGGTGCCATGTTGATCGCGGTCGCCCGTCCGCAGGCTCAGGTGCATGCCGTCGACATCAACCCCAAGGCGCTGCATTTCGCGCAGACCAATGCCGCGGTCGCCGGGCTGAAGAATATGGAGTGCTGCCACAGCGATATTCTCTCGGGCCTGAGCGGGAATTTCGACCTGGTCGTCGCCAACCCGCCCTACATGAAAGACACCAAGCGCCGCGCCTATCGCCACGGTGGTGATGCATTGGGCGCGGACCTGTCCGTGCGCATCCTGCGCGAATCACTGGACCGCCTCACGCCGGGCGGCTCGCTGGTGCTTTACACCGGCGTGGCCATGGTGGGCGAGCACGATCCGTTTTTCGAGGCGGTGCGCGGCGATATCGATCATGCGGCCCTGGCATGGACCTACCGTGAACTGGACCCGGATGTCTTCGGCGAAGAGCTGCTTGAAGAGGGCTATGAGGACGTGGACCGTATTGCAGCGGTGGAGCTGGTGGTCACCCGACGTCCTGCATGATCGACTGAAATATCATCTTCAATAGTTCATGCTTATAGCGCGCATAAGAACCGAGCATTGGTCAGCCAGTCAGCATCCCGGTGACACTTGCTACGAGCCATCGATCAACACCTTGCTGTTGATCGATGCAGGCTCGTAGCGCACCGAAAAGGATGACGACACATGCCACGCCTGAACAGGATTATCGAAACAGCCCTCTACGTAGAAGATCTGGCGCACGCCAGGGAATTCTATTCCGGCACCCTTGAACTGGAAGTGATGTTCGAAAGCGCGACGCTGGTGGCCTTAAACGTCGGCGGTGTGAGCACCCTGCTGTTGTTCAAGCGCGGCGCGTCACTGCAGACGCAGTACCTGAGCGGCGGAGAGATACCACCCCACGATGCACAGGGCAGGATTCATGTGTGCTTCGCCATCAATGCCGACGAGATGCAACCCTGGGCTGATCGCCTTGCCAGGGCCAGCGTCGCCATCGAAGGCCGTACCGAATGGCCCAAAGGTGGATCGAGCATCTATTTCCGCGACCCTGACGAAAATCTCGTCGAACTCCTCACGCCAGGCTGCTGGGCGATTTACTGAATCGCCAAGGTCACACGTTATTCTGCAAAGGTGGGTCAATAAAGCGGGCAATCGAATGTTGATACGCGAGTGTGCCGTGCCTGAATTGTTATGTTATAACAATTGAGTGTTTTTAACTCAGCCTTCCCTAGCGATCTTCCCACGCCATGATCAAGCCTGTTTCCCAATCCTTTCCAGTCACCACAAAGCACGCCTTGCAGGTCGGTCAGCACGCTTGGCAATGGCTACCGGGTGAGCCGCCCTCGCGGCACGTCACTGTAGGCCCGCGTGTTTGATGCTGGCGCTGGAACGCCTCGCGTGGGCACCGGAACAGACGTCAGTCTGCACGCACGAACACTTTGCCTTGAAGGATATCGACCTGCAGATCGCCGCAGGCGAGTTCGTCGGCCTGATCGGGCCAAACGGCAGCGGCAAGACCAGTCTGCTGCGTTGCGCGTTCCGCTACAGCCGTCCGCACAGCGGCAAGGTCGCCATCAATGCCCGCGATATCTGGTCGTGCAGCCCGCGCTGGTGCGCCCGGCACGTGGCAGTGGTTGCCCAGGAGTTTCCCGATGCATTCGGCCTGACGCTGCTGGATGTGGCAAACATGGGTCGCGCGCCCCATCAAGGGTTCTTTGCCGCAGACAGTGACCACGACCGCGCAATTGTGCAAAACGCGCTGAACGCCGTCGGGCTGGCGGGCTATGAGCAGCATCGGTTCGACACGCTTTCCGGCGGCGAAAAGCAGCGTTGTCTGCTAGCGCGGGCGCTGGTGCAAGAACCCCGATTGATGGTGCTGGACGAGCCCACCAACCACCTCGACCCGCGCCATCAACTGGAATTGCTCGGGCTGGTCAAACAGCTCGGCATGGCCACGCTGGCCAGTATTCATGACCTGAACCTGGCGGCGGCATTCTGTGATCGCCTGTGTGTCATTCATCACGGCCGGCTCATTGCGCAAGGCACGCCCCGGGAGGTGCTGACCCCGGAAATGCTGCTCAACGTGTTCGGCGCCAAGGCGCTGGTCGACAGCCACCCTCTGCGTGACTACCCACGCATCACCTGGATACCCTGACATGAACTGCCTGTCCGCCCGCCTGGCTTTGGCCGCGTTGCTATGCAGCCCGATGGCGCATGCCGCCTACCCCGTCACCGTGCAAAGCTGCGACCGCTCGGTGACGTTCACGGCTGCGCCGCAGCGTGCCGTCAGCAACGATGTGAACCTCACCAAAATGATGGTTGCCCTGGGTTTGCAATCGCACATGGTCGGCTACAGCGGCATCACCGGCTGGAACAAGCCCGACCAGGCGCTGTTGCGCGACCTGGGCAAACTGCCCGAGCTGTCCAGTAAGTATCCGTCTCTGGAAACGCTGCTCAATGCCAACGCCGACTTCTATTTTGCCGGCTGGAACTATGGCATGCGCGTGGGTGGCGATGTCACGCCGCAAAGTCTGGCACCGCTGGGTATCCAGGCCTATGAACTGACCGAATCCTGCGCCCAGATAATGCCCCGCGCCGAGGCGACGCTGGAGGATGTCTACAACGACCTGCTCAATCTGGGTCGGATATTCGATGTGCAGACCCGGGCCGAAACGCTGGTTGCACAGATGCGCCGCAGCGTGAGCGACGTCGAGAAAAGCGTGGCAGGCAAATCGCCGCCGAGGGTGTTTCTGTATGACAGCGGTGAAGACCGGCCGATGACCGCCGGGCGCCTGGCCATTCCCCAGGCGCTGATCAGCGCTGCAGGCGGCCGCAATGTCATGGGCGACGTCGCGGCCAGCTGGACCCACGTCAATTGGGAGTCGGTCGTGCAAAGCAATCCCGAAGTGATCGTCATCGTTGACTACGGCGAAGTCAGCGCTGCGCAGAAACAGCACTTTCTTGAAAGCAATCCGGCACTGCAAGCCGTCGACGCGATCCGCAACCGGCGTTATGTCGTGCTGCCCTATGTGGCGGTGACGCCCGGCATCGACAATGTCACGGCCATCGAGACGCTTGCAGCGGCATTTCATGACGTGAAGCGATGACGCTGGCGCAGTGGCTGACCGAACGGCCGCGTCGTTACCTGGGCCTGTTGATCGCTCTGACGCTTTTGCTGCTGACGTCGTGCCTGGTGTGCATCACCTTCGGCGCGGCCCCCGTGCCCTTGAGCCGGGTGATGGGTATCCTGATGTTCAAGCTCTCCGGTACTGCCGAACACTCACCGCTCTGGACAGCGGGTCAGGAAACCATCGTCTGGCTGATACGCACGCCCCGCGTACTGCTGGGCGCGCTTGCAGGCGCAGGGCTGGCGCTGATTGGCTGTGTTCTGCAAGCCGCGACCCGCAATCCGCTGGCCGATCCGCATTTGCTGGGAGCGACCTCGGGCGCCACGCTTGGCGCAGTGATCGTGGTCATGCATGTGGGCGAAGTGTTCGGCATGCTGACATTGCCACTGGCCGCCTTTGTCGGCTCGCTGGTCAGCCTGTGCCTGGTGCTGTGGCTGGCCAGTCACCAAGGCCGCCTGGACAGCCAGCGCCTGCTGCTCGGCGGCGTGGCCGTGTCCTTCGTGATGATGGCAATCGCCAACCTGTCGTTGTTTCTGGGCGACCACCGCGCCAGTTCCTCGGTGCTGTTCTGGATGCTCGGCGGGCTGGGTCTGGCCCGTTGGGAATTGCTTGCGGTGCCGTTTATCACAGTGCTGTGCGGTTGGGTCCTGCTGCAAGGGCTGGGTCGTTCACTGAACGCGCTGATGGGCGGCGACCAGACCGCCGTGAGCCTTGGCCTGCAAGTGCGCAACGTGCGCCTGCTGGTTTTCCTGATCGCCTCACTGATGACCGGCGTACTGGTCGCCCTGTGCGGCTCCATCGGTTTTGTCGGCCTGATGGTGCCGCACATGGCCAGACGTCTGGTGGGCTCGGAGCATCGACGATTGTTGCCTGTCGCCACCCTTCTGGGCGCATTGTTGATGGTCTGGGTCGACGTCATCTCCCGCACGCTGATCGCCCCCGAAGACCTGCCGATAGGCATTACGACCGCCTTGTTAGGAGGGCTGTTTTTCATTTTCATGATGAAGCGCGGTCAGTAATTGGCAACGTGTTTGCTCCAGGCAAACAGGACTGACCGCGACCCTTCTGGCTACATGACAAACTCGTGTCATCGTTTCTTAACACCTTTATGACATTTATTTTGCGCTGGTTATTTCAGGCTGCCGAGGCACTTGAATACAAACTGGCTCATCCATTCATGTCATGAAGCGGAAGGAGCGGCACTTGAAAGTGACAGTGTTCGGAACCGGTTATGTGGGACTTACCCTTGCCGCCTGCCTGGCGGAAGTAGGCCATACCGTTTGTTGCATGGATGTCGACAGCAAGCGCATTGATGCGCTGCGCGAAGGCATATGTCCGATATTCGAGCCCGGTCTTGGCGAACTTCTGCGCAATGGTCTGGACTGCAAGAGACTAAGTTTCACGACCGATGAAGTACACGCCAGTCGCTTTGCAGAGTTGCTATTCATCGCCGTCGGTACGCCAGCGCAAGCCGACGGCAAGGCGGACCTGAGCCAGGTGCTTGCCGTACTGCATTCGGTGATCAGACACGCCGAGAGCGCCCGGATCATTGTCAACAAATCGACCTCGCCAGTGGGCACCGTCGACCGCCTGCTCGCTGAGATCGCTGCCAGTGCGCGACGCGATGACGGCTTTGAAGTCATCAGCAACCCCGAATTTTTCAAGGAAGGCTGTGCGGTCGGCGATTGCCTGCGCCCGGATCGCATTATCGTCGGCGGGGCCAGCCCGCGGGCGCTGGAGCAGATGCGCGAGTTGTATCAGCCCTTCAGTCGCAACCGCGAGAAGTTCGTGGTCATGGATGCGCGCAGCGCAGAGCTGTCCAAATACGCTGCCAACTGCCTGCTGGCGACCAAGATTTCGTTCATCAACGAGATCGCCAACCTCGCTGAACAAGTAGGTGCCGACATAGAACAGGTGCGGCTAGGCATCGGCTCCGACCCGCGTATTGGCTATGACTTCATTTACCCGGGCTGCGGCTTCGGCGGCTCATGCTTTCCCAAGGACTTGCAGGCGCTGATCGGCACAGCCAGCGAGCACGGCGTGGAAACGGCGTTGCTCAATGCTGTGGAACAAGTCAATCGCCGCCAGAAGCACCGCCTGTTTGAAAATATCCACACGCATTATCGTGGTGATCTCAGGGGCAAGGTCTTTGCCGTCTGGGGACTGGCCTTCAAGCCCAATACCGATGACATTCGCGAAGCCTCCAGCCATACCCTGCTCAAAGCACTCTGGGCAGCCGGTGCCAGGGTTCAAGCGCACGACCCTCAAGCAATAGAAGCGGTCAGGCATCATTACGGCGAGCGAAACGACCTGCAGCTGGTGCAGTGCAAGCAGGATGCTCTGGAAGGCGCAGACGCTCTGGTGGTGGTGACCGAATGGCAGGACTACCGCGTGCTGGATCTGGACGCGCTCGGCGAAAAGCTCGGTGATCGCGTGGTGTTCGATGGCCGCAACCTGTTCGACCCGTCGCAACTGCGTGAAGCGGGCTTTACCTACTACGGCATTGGTCGTGGCCGGGCGACTCCGCCATGACGGTACTGGTAACAGGTGCTGCGGGGTTCATCGGCTTTCATGTCGCCAGGCGTCTGTGCGAACTCGGTGTGGAGGTCGTCGGTATCGACAACCTCAACGATTACTACAGCGTCGAGCTCAAGCAATCGCGCCTTGCCATACTGCAGCGCCTGCCAGGTTTCACGTTCCACAGGCTGGACATCACCGATGCCGAAGGTCTGTCCGCGCTCTTCGCGCAAAATGGCTTCGAACAGGTCATTCATCTGGCGGCGCAGGCCGGTGTGCGTTATTCGCTTGAACAGCCGAATGTTTACGCCCAATCCAATCTGGTCGGCTTTATCAACGTGCTTGAGGCCTGTCGGCAGTATCGACCCGCGCACCTGATCTACGCGTCGAGCAGCTCGGTGTACGGCGCCAATACGCGCATGCCGTTTCAGGTAGAGGATGCCGTCGACCGGCCGCTGTCGCTGTATGCCGCCACCAAGCGCGCCAACGAACTCACCGCCTACAGCTATTGCCACTTGTACGGCCTGCGCGCCACAGGGCTGCGCTTTTTCACCGTCTACGGCCCCTGGGGCCGGCCGGACATGGCGCTGTTCAAGTTCACAAAAGCCATGCTCGCTGGGCAGCCTGTGGATATCTACAACCACGGCGAAATGGCGCGGGACTTCACCTACATCGACGACATTGTCGAAAGCATCCTGCGCCTGCGTCTGCTGCCGCCCGTTGCAGTTGGCAGCGAGCCGCCCCATCGACTCTTCAACATCGGCCGGGGTCAGCCCGTCAAGCTGCTGGAGTTCGTCGATTGCCTGGAGGCCGCGCTAGGCCTGCGCGCCGAGCGGCGCTACCTGCCCTTGCAAGCGGGCGACGTGCTGCAAACCTGGGCTGACGTCAGTGCGCTGAGCCAATGGATCGACTTTCAACCGCAGGTCTCGGTCGACACCGGCGTCAGGGCCTTCGTCGACTGGTATCGGGAGCACTATCAGGCCCGGATCTGTGCGCCACTTCAATAACAAGGACTTCCATGACCACGCCCACTTTTCTCTCCGTCGTGATCCCGGCCAAAAACGAAGCCGATAACCTGCCCAGCCTGATAAAAGAAATTTGCACAGCGCTGGACGGGGAACGCTACGAGATACTGGTCGTTGATGACGGCAGCACAGACGACACCTTGAAAGTGCTGACGCACCTCAAGGACAGCGGGCTGACCGTGTTGCGGATCCTGCGCCACGAGCGATCACTCGGGCAGAGCACCTCGGTCTATCACGCAGCACTGGCGGCCAACGGCACCTGGCTGGCGACCCTGGACGGTGACGGTCAGAACGACCCGGCGGACATTCCAGGTATGTTGGCGCTGGTACGCGCTCACGCAACAGGCTCCGGGGCGATTCAGCTGGTGGCCGGTCACCGGGTGAATCGGCGCGATACCGCCAGCAAACGCTGGGCCTCGCGCTTTGCCAACGGCTTGCGCAGCCGGCTTCTCAAAGACTCGACTCCAGACACCGGGTGCGGCCTGAAACTGATCGAGCGAGCCGCGTTTCTGCGCCTGCCGTACTTCGACCATATGCACCGGTTCATTCCAGCGCTGATTCAGCGACATAACGGCCGTATGGTCACGCACCCCGTCAACCACCGTCATCGCCAGGCCGGCGTGTCCAAGTACGGCAACCTGGACCGCGCGCTGGTCGGCATTCTTGATCTGGTCGGCGTCTGGTGGCTGATCCGCCGCACTCGGCTGGATGTTCAGGCACAGGAACTGCGGTCATGAAGCCGGACAACGAGACCTTCTGGCTGATCCTCGGCTTTGTCGGGCAGGCCGTATTTACCGGCCGCTTTGTCCTGCAATGGCTGTACAGCGAATTCAAGAAGCGCAGCATCATCCCGGTGGGCTTCTGGTACCTGAGCATGTTGGGCAGCACGATCCTGCTGGCCTACGCCATTTATCGACAGGACCCGGTCTTCATCGCCGGCCAGGCCTTTGGTCTGCTGGTGTACATGCGCAACCTGCAGCTGATCAGCCGACAGGCCAAGACACCTGAGGAGCAATGACGGTGCGAACTCACCTTTCGCCTCGCCTCGAGGGATGGCTACTGGTCGCGCTGGCCGTTTTACTGGTCGGGGGCGGCCTGGGCTTGCGTCTGCCGCAGAACGTGGATGAAGAGCGTTTTCTCGGCGTTGCCCTGGAAATGCTGCAGAACGGCTCATGGTTCGTCCCCCACCGGGCCGCGGAGATCTATGCCGACAAACCGCCGCTGTTCATGTGGGCGACGGCATTCTTCATTTGGCTAACGGGCAGCCCGAACATCGCGCTGTACCTGCCCGGGCTGCTCTCTGCAGGCGCAACCACAGCAGTCCTCTACGATCTGGGCACCCGCCTGTGGAACCGACGCATCGGTCGGTACGCCGCCTTGTTGTTCCTGGCGACCTATCAAACCTACAGCATCCTGCGCACCGGGCAGATCGACAGTTTTCTGTGCCTGTGGATTGCGCTGGGCTTCTACGGCCTGGTTCGCCACGTGTTGCTCGGGCCGGCCTGGGGCTGGTTCTATTTCAGCTGTGCGGCCATGGGCCTGGGCATTATCACCAAGGGCGTCGGTTTTGTTCCCGCGTTGATGTTGATCCCTTACGCCTATGCCGCGCGTAAAGATTGGCACGGTGTGGTGGCCATGCCTGGACAGGCCGCGCGCTGGGCGCTGGGTCTGCTGGTGTTATTGCTGGCCTGCTGTCTGTGGCTGGTGCCGATGATTATCTCGGTCGTGCGTGACGGCGGGCCGGAAGGGTTTGCCTATGTGCAGGAAATACTCTTGCGCCAGACGGCCAATCGCTACGCCAGCGCCTGGGACCACCGCGAGCCCTTCTGGTATTTCTTCGTCAAAGTCATCCCGCAGTACTGGCTGCCGCTGATGTTGGTGCTGCCCTGGCTGATCCCGGCCTGGCGCCGACAGTTGAGCAAGCACGACGGCCGGGTTCTGGTACTGCTCGGCTGGGTGTTGCTGGTACTGCTGTTCTTCAGCCTCTCCAGTGGCAAACGCAAGATCTACATCTTTCCGGCGCTGCCCGGCCTGGTGCTGGTAGCGGCCCCCTTGCTGCCCTGGCTGTTGAAACGCTGGTTCCATGACCGCGTCAGGGCTCGGCGAATCGTCCCGGTGGTGGTGGTTGTCTGGCTTGGTCTGTGGTTCGCCAGAGGGTTCGTCGAACCCGTAATAGAGGGCCAAAACCCACACAAGGAACTGATGGAACAGGCCGCCTACGTCACGCAAGGTGCCGATCTGGTGCTGGTCAACTGGCGCGAGGGGCACTGGCTCTATGCACGCCAACCCATTGTGCATTTCGGTTTTGCCAAACCGTCGGCAACCGAACAGGCCGCCCGCTGGCTAAGAGAACATCCCGGCACCTTTGCGCTGGTGCCAGGCGAGCAACTGGCCAATTGCTTCTTGCCGGAAAAAGCCCGGCCGCTGGGTCAGACCTCAAGAGCTGACTGGTTCATCGTCGATGCCGATGCCGACAACGGCCTGTGTAAACCGGAAAGTCCGATGCAGGCCTATCGCTTCGCCTGGCAGCAAAATGTTGATTAATCCCCCGCCCAGCCGCCCAACACGCGGGAGTGCCTGACGCCATGCAGCTGGAAACGATCAAGGCAAAGCGCCTGACGTGGTCGAACGTCGCACGAAGGCAGGTATCACTCGCACAACTCGTGCTGAGTGTAGGTGCTCTCGGGCTGCTGATCCTGGCCTATGCCGTGTCGACACATTTTCAGGTCCAACAACAGCTGTATCAGTACGGTCGCACCTGGTTAAAGGGCAATACGGCAGCCGACAAGAATATCTGGCTGCCGGATTTCCATGTGGTTATCGACGCCAAACCACTTGCCCCGGACGTCGCCAATATCTCCGGGATCACCTACGACTACGACAATGACCGACTGCTGGCAGTGACCAACAAAGGCCCCATGCAACTGCTGGCGCTGAACGCGAACGGCGACATAATCGACCGCTACCCATTGATCGGTTTCGACGACACAGAGGGTGTGGCTTATCTGGGCAACGGTCGCATCGTGCTGTGCGATGAAGATCTCCAGCAACTGGACATCATCACGTTGCCGACGCAAGCACGCCCCATCCACGTCGAAGAAGCTCAGTTCATTGCGCTACTGATCAACCCCAGTATTCATAACAAGGGATTCGAAGGCGTAACCTACGATCCCGCCAACGACCGCCTGTTCGCGATCAAGGAGCGCGATCCACGGCAGATGTTCGAGGTTTCCGGCGTCCTGCGCTCCATCGATCAGGGCCGCTTGCAGATCAAAATTGCCGACCGGCTGGACTGGATCACGAAAAGTGTCGCTGCACGCGACCTTTCAGACGGCTACTACGACCCGCGAACCGGCCATTTGCTGCTGCTCAGCGATCAGTCGCGCTCGATCACGGAACTGGACAGCAAGGGACGATTCGTCAGCATTCGATCACTGCTGGGTACCTTCTCCGACCTCAAGCACAGCGCCCCCCAACCCGAAGGCCTGACCATGGATCGTGCAGGCAACCTGTACGTCGTCAGTGAGCCGAATCTGTTTTACAAGTTTTCGAAAGTGCCGGAATAGGTAGTTAAGAAACCCGGTCTTGAGGGTGACTTTCGGGGAGTGGGGGCAGGGTCTGTTTTGGGAGTATCGCTGGTCGAGTTGATCAGCGAGTTGCGAGGGTTTATCCACAGGGTGTGGTTTTGAGTTTTGAAAAGCCAAAACCTCACCCCTGTGGATAACTCACTCCACCGTCACAGACTTCGCCAGATTCCGCGGTTGATCCACATCCGTCCCCTTCAACACAGCCACGTAATACGAAAGCAACTGCAGCGGGATGGTGTACAGAATCGGTGCCAGGGCATCGATGATGTGTGGCATGGCGATGACGTGGGTGCCTTCGCCGTTCTTCATGCCGGCCTGCTCGTCTGCGAATACGATCAACTCGCCACCGCGTGCGCGCACTTCCTGCAGGTTGGATTTGAGTTTCTCCAGCAGTTCGTTGTTTGGTGCGACGGTGACGACTGGCATGTCGGCATCGACTAGCGCCAGCGGGCCATGCTTGAGTTCGCCGGCCGGGTAGGCTTCGGCGTGGATGTAGGAGATCTCTTTGAGCTTGAGCGCGCCTTCCATTGCCACCGGAAACTGTGCGCCGCGCCCGAGGAACAGGGTGTGGTGCTTCTCGGCGAACAGTTCGGCGATTTTCTCGACCGTGCCATCCATTGCCAGCGCTTCGCCGAGGCGGGTTGGCAGGCGACGCAGTTCTTCGACGAGTTGCGCTTCGACGCCCTCCTCCAGAGATCCCTTGACCTGACCCAGCGACAGGGTCAGCAGCAACAAGGCGACCAGCTGGGTGGTGAAGGCTTTGGTCGATGCCACGCCGATTTCCGGACCGGCCTGGGTCAGCAGGGTCAGGTCGGACTCGCGCACCAGTGAGCTGATGCCCACGTTACAGATCGCCAGGCTGGCCAGAAAGCCCAGTTCCTTGGCGTTGCGCAGCGCTGCCAGGGTGTCGGCGGTTTCACCGGACTGCGAGATCGAGACGAACAGGGTGTCCGGCTGAACCACCACCTTGCGATAGCGGAACTCGCTGGCCACTTCGACCTGGCAAGGGATGCCGGCCAGGCCTTCAAGCCAGTAACGCGCGACCATGCCCGCGTGGTAACTGGTGCCACAGGCCACGATCTGAACGTTGCGTACTTTGGCGAACAGCTCGGCAGCCTGTGGACCGAATGCGTGGACCAGCACTTGCTGCTGCCCCAGACGGCCTTCGAGGGTGCGCTGTACGACCTTGGGCTGCTCATGAATTTCCTTGAGCATGAAGTGGCGGTACTCGCCCTTGTCGGCGGCTTCGGCGCCTTCGTGGTATTGCACCACTTCGCGCTCGACCGACACACCGTCGACGTTCCAGATCTGCACGCTGTCGCGACGGATCTCGGCGATGTCGCCCTCTTCCAGGTACATGAAACGGTCGGTGACCTGACGCAGCGCCAGTTGGTCGGAGGCCAGGAAGTTTTCACCCAGGCCTATGCCGACAACCAGCGGGCTGCCACTGCGGGCTGCCAGCAGGCGATCCGGCTGCGCGGCATTGATGACCGCAAGCCCATAAGCACCGTGAAGTTCTTTCACCGCAGCCTTCAGGGCAACCGCCAGATCGGCGGTGTCCTTGAGCTTGTGGTGCAGCAGATGGACGATGACTTCAGTGTCAGTATCGGATGCGAAGACGTAACCCAGGCCTTTCAGCTGTTCACGCAACGCTTCGTGATTCTCGATGATGCCGTTGTGGACAACTGCCAGCGTGTCGGCCGAGAAATGTGGGTGGGCGTTACGCTCACACGGGGCGCCGTGGGTTGCCCAACGCGTGTGGGCGATGCCCAGACGGCCGATCAGCGGCTCGCCGGCAAGTGCCTGTTCCAGCTCACTGACCTTGCCGGAGCGACGACGGCGCTCAAGGAAGCCCTCGTTGCTGAAGACTGCCACGCCCGCGCTGTCATAACCGCGGTATTCAAGGCGCTTGAGGCCTTCGAGCAAAATGGCCGTGATATTACGTTCAGCAACGGCGCCGACGATTCCACACATGGTTATCTCCTAGCTGACAGCAGCACAAATCAGATTGATGCCGCGGGCCTGTATCTGATCGCGTGCCTCACTGGACAGGCGATCATCAGTAATAAGGGTGTGGATACTGCTCCAGGGCAGTTCCAGATTGGGGATCTTGCGACCGACCTTGTCGGCTTCGACCATGACCACCACTTCCCGGGCGACTTCCGCCATGACCCGGCTCAAGCCCAGCAGCTCGTTGAAGGTGGTGGTGCCGCGCACCAGATCGATGCCGTCGGCACCGATGAACAGCTGATCAAAGTCGTAAGAGCGCAGTACCTGCTCCGCGACCTGCCCCTGAAAGGACTCCGAGTGCGGGTCCCACGTTCCGCCCGTCATCAACAGGACCGGTTCGTGTTCCAACTCGGTCAGGGCGCGCGCAACATGCAGGGAATTGGTCATGACCACCAGGCCGGGTTGCTGGCCAAGCTCAGGAATCAATGCCGCCGTGGTGCTACCGCTGTCGACGATGATTCTGGCGTGCTCGCGAATTCTGCAAACCGCAGCGCGGGCGATGGCCTGTTTGTAACGGGAAACCGGCTGACTGCCATCGCTTATAAGCTCATGGGGAAGCGACACTGCACCCCCGTAGCGGCGCAACAGCAGACCGTTGGTTTCAAGCGCAGCCAGGTCCTTTCGAATCGTAACTTCGGAAGTTTCAAAGCGTCTGGCCAAGTCGTCCACACTGACTTCACCTTGCTCGTTGAGCAGGGCGAGAATGTTGTGGCGACGTTGTGGTGTATTACGCTTCGACATGACTGCCTTAAGTTTCGTTTCGAAAGATAACGAAGGCAATCAAAACCTATTTTTGGGGTTTGGTCAAGGTTTCGGGATGAGGCGGCGCAATTTCTATCGGATACTCGTGACACCGGCTTTTGAGCCTGGGGTTTGACGCGGAGCGTCAAGAACGGCATTACAACGCTGGAGCGTGAGGAACGAGAGGTGTCTGACGGAACGCTCGTACCCATGCTCCGCGTGGGTATGCGGTTCTGGACGCTTTGCGTCCTGGCTTGATTGTCACGTGTGGATAGTTATGGACGCGTGCCAATGTTGAACATTGGCACGCGGGTGATCAGGGGCTGTAGATAACTCAGTCTTTCCTGATTTTCACCGGCCGCTTCCAGCCTTCGATGTTGCGTTGGCGGGCGCGGGCCACGCCGAGTTGTTCTGCAGGCACATTCTGGGTGATGGTCGAACCGGCTGCAGTCGTCGCTCCGTCCAGGATATCCACAGGCGCAACCAGAGAGTTGTTGGAACCAATGAACACGTCTGCACCCAACGTCGTCTTGTGCTTGTTGGCACCATCGTAGTTACAGGTGATGGTGCCGGCGCCGATATTAGTACGTGCGCCGACCTCGGCGTCACCCAGATACGTCAGGTGGCCGACCTTGGCACCCTCGCCCAGGTTCGCGTTCTTGAGCTCGACAAAATTACCCACATGCGCCTTGGCACCCAGCACGCTGCCTGGTCGCAGACGTGCAAACGGACCTGCATCACTGCCCTCACCCAGAATCGCGCCTTCGATGTGGCTGTTGGCTTTAACGACGACGCCCTTGCGCAGGGTGCTGTCCTTGATGACGCAGTTCGGGCCGATGACCACGTCATCCTCGATCACGACCTTGCCTTCGAGAATCACATTGATATCGATCAGCACGTCGCGCCCGACAATGACTTCACCGCGCACATCGAAGCGCGCAGGGTCGCGCAGGGTCACGCCAGCCGCCATCAGACGACGGGCTTCACGCATCTGGTAATGACGCTCCAGCTCGGAAAGCTGCTTGCGATCATTGGCGCCCTGCACTTCCATCGCGTCGTGGGGCTGCTCTGTGGCAACCACCAGGCCGTCATTAGCCGCCATGGCGATCACGTCGGTGAGGTAATACTCGCCCTGGGCATTGTTGTTGGACAGCCGCCCCAGCCAGTCAGCGAGATGAGCGGCAGGCACCGCGAGAATTCCGGTATTGCCTTCGGTGATAGCCTTCTGCGCGTCGCTCGCGTCCTTATGCTCGACGATGGCACAGACACGATTCTGATCGTCGCGAACGATACGGCCGTAACCGGTCGGGTCATCCAGCGTAACGGTCAGCAGACCCAGTTGCTGCGGATTGACCAGTTCGAGCAGGCGCGAAAGCGTTTCCACTTCGATCAACGGTACATCGCCATAAAGAATCAACACGGTGTCAGCCGTGAGCGCGGGCAGCGCCTGAGCAACCGCATGGCCGGTACCGAGTTGCTTGTCCTGCATCACGAAATTCAAGTCATCGGCTGCCAGCTGTTCACGCACGGCATCAGCGCCGTGCCCGATCACGACGTGTATTCCACTTGGGGATAACTGACGTGCGCTGTGGATAACATGACCCAGCATGGAATTGCCGGCCACGGGGTGCAGAACCTTCGGCAGCGCGGAACGCATCCGGGTACCTTGGCCAGCAGCGAGAATAACGATATCGAGAGACATGATAGGACTACCAACTGAGCGGCAACCGGACCGAAGACGGGCTGACTTGAAAGAGGAAATCTGAAAAAAGAAAAAGGGTAGCCGAGGCTACCCTTTTTCTCAATCGCGCATCGAGTGCAGCAGGGTTAGCCGCCGAACTTCTTGCGAATTTGCTGAACGGTGCGCAGCTGAGCTGCAGCCTCGGCCAGACGAGCAGTTGCAGATCCGTAATCGAAATCTGCGCCCTTCTCGTTCAGGGCCTTCTCTGCAGCCAGTACGGCCGCCTGAGCAGAAGCTTCATCCAGGTCGGCAGCACGTTGCACAGTATCGGCAAGCACCTTGACCATGTTCGGCTGAACTTCAAGGAAACCACCGGAGATGTAGAACACCTCGGCTTCCCCACCCTGCTTGATCAAGCGGATCGGGCCCGGCTTCAGATCAGTGATCAGCGGCGCGTGGCCTGGAGCGATACCGATATCACCCAGGTTGCCGTGCGCAATCACCATCTCGACCAGACCGGAGAAGATTTCCCCTTCCGCGCTGACGATGTCGCAATGGACTGTCATAGCCATTTGCTTGCCTCAACCTAATAGCGCCCGTTGCCGGGCGCCGGGATTACAGTTTCTTGGCTTTCTCGATCGCTTCTTCGATGCCGCCGACCATGTAGAACGCTTGTTCTGGCAGGTGGTCGTAGTCACCGTTGAGGATGCCTTTGAAGCCAGCAATGGTGTCTTTCAGGGAAACGTATTTACCCGAAGCACCGGTGAAGACTTCTGCCACGAAGAAAGGCTGGGACAGGAAGCGCTGGATCTTACGAGCACGGTTAACCAACTGCTTGTCGGTCTCCGACAGCTCGTCCATCCCCAGGATCGCGATGATGTCTTTCAGCTCTTTGTAGCGCTGCAACACGTACTGAACGCCGCGAGCGGTGTCGTAGTGTTCCTGGCCAATGACGTTCGGGTCCAGCTGGCGCGAAGTCGAGTCCAGTGGATCTACCGCCGGGTAGATACCCAGGGAGGCGATGTCACGGGACAGTACGACGGTGGCGTCCAAGTGGGCAAACGTGGTCGCTGGCGATGGGTCAGTCAAGTCATCCGCTGGTACGTATACGGCCTGGATCGAGGTGATCGAACCATTCTTGGTGGAAGTGATGCGCTCTTGCAGAGTGCCCATCTCTTCAGCCAGGGTCGGCTGGTAACCTACTGCGGAAGGCATACGGCCCAGCAGTGCGGATACTTCGGTACCGGCCAGGGTGTAACGATAGATGTTGTCGACGAACAGCAGAACGTCGTTACCTTCGTCACGGAACTTCTCGGCCATGGTCAGGCCGGTCAGTGCTACGCGCAGACGGTTACCCGGCGGCTCGTTCATCTGACCGTAGACCAGTGCCACTTTGTCCAGAACGTTAGAGTCCTTCATCTCGTGGTAGAAGTCGTTACCCTCACGAGTACGCTCACCCACACCGGCGAACACGGAATAACCGCTGTGCTCGATGGCGATGTTACGGATCAGTTCCATCATGTTTACGGTCTTGCCGACACCGGCACCACCGAACAGACCGACTTTACCGCCTTTGGCGAACGGGCAGACCAGGTCGATAACCTTGATGCCGGTTTCCAGAAGGTCGTTGCCGCCTGCCTGCTCAGCGAAGGACGGTGCAGGACGGTGAATGCCCCAGCGCTCTTCGGTGGCGATCGGGCCAGCTTCGTCGATCGGGTTGCCCAGCACGTCCATGATCCGGCCCAGCGTCGCTTTACCGACCGGTACGGAGATGGCTGCGCCAGAGTCTGTTACTTCCAGACCACGCTTCAAGCCCTCGGTGGAGCCCATCGCAATGGTACGAACCACGCCGTCGCCCAGCTGCTGCTGAACTTCCAGGGTGGTTCCTGCCGCGCTCTGAACTTCCAGCGCGTTGTAGATACTCGGTACGCTATCGCGTGGGAATTCCACGTCGATCACGGCGCCGATGATTTGAACGATACGTCCGCTACTCATTAGCTGGTTCCTCTAATATTTGAACCGTTAAACCGCGGCAGCGCCGCCGACGATTTCCGAGATCTCTTGGGTGATCGCTGCCTGACGCGCCTTGTTGTAGATCAGCTGCAAATCGCTGATCAAATCACCGGCGTTGTCTGTGGCGTTCTTCATCGCGATCATCCGCGCTGCTTGTTCAGCTGCGTTGTTCTCGACCACCGCCTGGTACACCTGCGATTCCACGTAGCGAACCATAAGGCCGTCTAGCAGCTCTTTGGCATCGGGTTCGTAGAGATAGTCCCAGTGGTGCTTGAGCCCTTGATCCGGGGTTGCCACCAGCGGAATCAATTGCTCCACTGTTGGTTGCTGGGTCATGGTGTTGATGAACTTGTTGGATACCACGGACAGGCGATCAATACGGCCATCCAGGTAGGCATCCAGCATCACCTTGACGCTGCCGATCAAGTCGTTGATCGACGGCTCTTCGCCCAGGTGGCTGATCGCAGCGACGACGTTACCGCCGAAGTTGCGGAAAAATGCCGCACCTTTGCTGCCGACCACGCACAGATCGATCTCTACACCGTTTTCACGGTTCACCGCCATGTCCTTGACCAGAGTCTTGAACAGGTTGGTATTCAAGCCACCACACAGACCACGGTCACTGCTCACTACGACATAACCGACGCGCTTAACAGGGCGCTCGATCATGAACGGGTGGCGGTACTCCGGGTTGGCGTTTGCCAGATGACCAATCACCTGACGAATGCGCTCCGCGTAAGGACGGCTAGCAGCCATGCGCATTTGAGCCTTGCGCATTTTGCTGACCGCCACTTTTTCCATGGCGCTGGTGATCTTTTGCGTGCTTTTGATGCTCGCAATCTTGCTGCGAATCTCTTTTGCGCCTGCCATGTAACACCTATCAGGTTAGCAAGCGGGAGCCTTGCGGCCCCCGCTGCGGCTTACCAGGTTTGGGTGGCCTTGAACTTCTCGATGCCGGCTTTCATGCCAGAATCGATTTCGTCATTGAAGTCACCCTTCACGTTGATCTTCGCCATCAAATCGGCGTGATCGCGGTTGAAGTAAGCAATCAGCGCTTGTTCAAAGCTGCCGATCTTGGTGATTTCGACGTCAGTCAGGAACCCACGCTCAGCGGCATACAGCGACAGCGCCATGTCAGCGATCGACATTGGTGCGTATTGCTTCTGCTTCATCAGCTCGGTAACGCGCTGACCATGCTCAAGTTGCTTGCGGGTCGCCTCGTCCAGGTCAGAAGCGAACTGGGCGAATGCCGCCAGTTCACGGTACTGAGCCAGAGCGGTACGGATACCACCGGAAAGCTTCTTGATGATCTTGGTCTGAGCGGCACCACCCACACGGGATACCGAAACACCGGCGTTCACAGCCGGACGGATGCCGGAGTTGAACATGGCCGATTCCAGGAAGATCTGACCGTCGGTGATGGAAATCACGTTGGTCGGAACGAACGCGGAAACGTCGCCAGCCTGGGTTTCAATGATCGGCAGTGCGGTCAGGGAACCGGTTTTGCCGGTCACTGCGCCGTTGGTGAACTTCTCTACGTACTCTTCGGAAACACGCGATGCGCGCTCCAGCAGACGGGAGTGGAGATAGAACACGTCGCCTGGGTAAGCTTCACGGCCTGGTGGACGGCGCAGCAGCAGGGAAATCTGGCGGTAAGCCACTGCTTGCTTGGACAGATCGTCATAAACGATCAGCGCGTCTTCACCGCGGTCGCGGAAGAACTCGCCCATGGTGCAACCCGAGTACGGTGCAAGGAACTGCAGCGCAGCGGATTCGGAAGCACTTGCAGCCACGACGATGGTGTTAGCCAGTGCGCCGTTTTCTTCGAGCTTGCGAACAACGTTGGCGATGGTCGATTGCTTCTGACCGATCGCTACGTAGACGCAGAAGATGCCGCTGTTCTTCTGGTTGATGATTGCGTCGATGGCCAGAGCGGTTTTACCGATCTGACGGTCACCGATGATCAGCTCACGCTGGCCACGGCCGACAGGAATCATGGCATCGACAGCCTTGTAGCCAGTCTGTACAGGCTGGTCTACCGACTTACGCCAGATCACGCCTGGAGCAACTTTCTCGACCGCATCGGTCTCGGTGTTGTTCAGCGGACCTTTGCCGTCAACTGGGTTACCCAGTGCATCGACAACGCGACCCAGCAGTTCCTTACCCACCGGAACCTCGAGGATGCGGCCAGTGCACTTGGCGCTCATGCCTTCAGCCAGAGTCGTGTAAGCGCCCAGTACAACGGCACCCACGGAGTCTTGCTCAAGGTTCAGCGCCATACCGTAGACGCCGCCCGGAAACTCGATCATTTCGCCGTACATTACGTCGGCCAGACCATGAATCCGCACGATACCGTCAGACACGCTGACGACTGTGCCTTCGTTACGGGCTTGGGAGGTTACATCGAGCTTGTCGATGCGACCCTTGATGATTTCACTTATTTCGGAAGGATTGAGTTGCTGCATTGCTCTGCTGCCCCTTCAAACTCAAGATTTCAATGCTTCGGCTAGTTTCGCGATCTTGCCACGAACTGAGCCATCGATAACCAGGTCGCCGGCGCGGATGACGACACCCCCTATAAGAGAGGCATCCTCCGCAGCATGCAGGCGCACTTCCCGGCCGAGCCGTGCACTGAGAACCTTGGCGAGTTTGTCTTGCTGTTCTTGGTTCAATGCGAAAGCACTGGTGACATCCACATCGACCGATTTTTCCTGCTCGGCCTTGTACAGGTCGAACAGTTCGGCGATCTCCGGCAAGAGCGGGAGGCGGTCGTTTTCAGCAACGACGTGAATGAAATTCTGTGCCTTGGCATCGAACTTTTCGCCACACACTTCAATAAAAGTGGTGGCCTTTTGTGCGCTCGTCAGTCGCGGGGCCTTGAGCATGCGCTGCATGGTGTCATCTTGTGACACCGCAGCAGCCAGGCCGAGCATGGCTGACCAATTGGCCAGCTGCTGGTGGGCCTGCGCATGCTCGAAGGCCGCCTTCGCGTAAGGTCGGGCCAACGTGGTCAGTTCTGCCATGATCGCCCTCGCTTAAATTTCAGCAGCCAGTTTGTTAACCAGCTCCGCGTGCGCGTTTTGATCGATTGTGGCACCCAGGATCTTCTCTGCGCCATTGACTGCCAGGCTACCCAACTGGGCGCGCAAGGCGTCTTTGACACCGTTCAGTTCCTGCTCGATCTCGGCATGAGCCTGAGCCTTCACACGGTCAGCTTCAACGCGTGCCGTTTCACGGGCTTCGTCGACAATCTGAGTACCGCGTTTCTTGGCTTGCTCAATGATCTCGGCTGCTTGAGCTTTAGCTTCGCGCAGTTGTTGACCCGCTTTTTCTTGGGCCAGCTCCAGGTCGCGAGCTGCTCGGGAAGCAGCGTCCAGTCCATCCGCGATCTTCTTCTGACGTTCGTGCAAAGCCGCGATGACCGGAGGCCACACGAACTTCATGCAGAAAATCACAAAAATGAAGAACGCAACGGACTGGCCAATCAGGGTTGCATTAATGTTCACGCCAACACCTCGCTCGTTCGTTGTCCATCACACCAATCAACTCGAAAATTCGAGTGATCAGCCAGCGAGTTGACCAACGAAGGGGTTCGCAAAGGTGAAGAACAGAGCGATACCAACACCGATCATGGTCACGGCGTCGAGCAAGCCCGCAACGATGAACATTTTAACTTGCAGCATTGGAACCATTTCCGGCTGACGCGCTGCGCCTTCCAGGAACTTGCCGCCCAACAGGCCGAAACCGATTGCAGTACCCAGTGCGCCCAGGCCGATCAACAGTGCAACAGCGATAGCGGTTAGACCAACTACAGTTTCCATCTTTCCTCCCGACTTTTACGTCGTATTGGTTAGGTTTTTTTAATTGAAGCGGTAAAACAAAATCGTTTCTACATCAGCCCTTGCGGGCACCGCCTCGCCAGTGGCGAGACGGTCATCAGACGCGTCCTGAGACGAATCTCAATGGTTATCTTCGTGAGCCATCGACAGGTAGACGATGGTCAGCATCATGAAGATGAACGCTTGCAGGGTGATGATCAGGATGTGGAACACAGCCCACGCCCACTGCAGCACTACACCCAGACCGCTGAGCCACAACAGACCGCTGCCGAACATCACGGCGATCAGAATGAAGACCAGCTCGCCAGCATACATGTTGCCGAACAGACGCAGAGCCAGGGAAATCGGCTTGGCGATGAGCGTCACGAATTCCAGCAGGAAGTTGACCGGGATCAACAGCGCCTGAACGAACAGGTTCTTGCTGCCAAACGGGTGAAGGGTCAGCTCGCCGATGAAACCGCCGATGCCCTTGACCTTGATGCTGTAGAAAATGATCAGTGCGAACACGGACAGGGCCATGCCCAGCGTGGCGTTCGGGTCAGTGGTCGACACGGCACGGAACGGAATGTGCGAGTCACCCGAGATCATCATCGCCAGCTGTGGAATCCAGTCCACCGGTACCAGGTCGACCGCGTTCATCAGGAAGACCCAGACGAAAATGGTCAACGCCAGTGGCGCGATGACCGCGCTGCGGCCGTGGAAGCTGTCTTTCACGCTGCCGTCGACGAACTCGACCAGAACTTCGACGAAGTTCTGCAGTGCGCCAGGCTGACCGGAAGTTGCCTTCTTGGCCGCCATGCGGAAGATCAGAACGAAAATCAGACCCAACGCAACCGACCAGCCGAGGGTATCGACGTGGAAGGCCCAGAAACCCATTTCCTTGGCTTCCGCTGCGGTGTGGGCAAAGCCCCATTCGCCATTGGGCAGGTGCCCGAATGTAAGGTTCTGCAAGTGGTGCTGGATATAGCCCGAAGCTGTTTGCTCTGCCATGGTTGCCTCAAACGCCCTAAGGTCTCGAAAGTCTTGTTCTCGTAAGCAGGGGAGCGAACCAGTTGACCACCTGGATCAACATGAACACGCCGAATACAGCCAGCGGCGCCAAAGGCTTCACACCTGCAAACGTCAATGCAAAAAGCACTGCCGTGAAAATCAGTTTGCCTGCCTCGCCGGCGTAGAACGACCGAACGATGGCTTGCGCTGCTCTGGCCCCGGAAAACCGGAATGCCTTGTGAGCAAAGTATAAATTGGGTAGCCAGGCTATCAGGCCTCCGCAGAGTCCCGAATATCCTGCAACGACTCCTTGCCACTGCCACAGCACCAATGCGGCCATGAGCAGCACGATCAATTGAGCCAGCAAAAGCGGGAAAACCGCCAGGCGATAGAACGGCAAGCGGTCTGGCATGCGGGATTCCATCGCAACTGCTCCTTTGATGTCGGTCGCCATAATCAATAACTTGGCATAATTTGTGCCGACAAAATGCGCGCAGAGTATAGGGGCGGTTAAGCCCCTATTCAACAGTCGGGTAGTGATTTCCGACTATACGCTACAGAGCAATTGTTTCAGCGGATGTGAGCGAGCACTCCCTGAAGCTCGTCCAGCGAGTTGTAACGGATGACCAATTGCCCTTTGCCCTTCTGACCGTGACGAATCTGCACTGCAGAGCCCAGACGCTCGGCCAGGCGCTGTTCAAGGCGGCTGATGTCCGGGTCGGTCTTCACCGGCTCGGCGGCCTCTGCCTTGCCACTCAGCCACTGCCTGACCAGTGCTTCGGTCTGGCGCACGGTAAGCCCGCGTGCGACAACATGTCGCGCACCTTCGACCTGCCGATCTTCACCCAATCCGAGCAAGGCACGCGCATGGCCCATTTCCAGATCGCCATGAGACAGCATGGTCTTGATGGCCTCCGGCAAGGCAATCAGCCGTAACAGGTTGGCGACACTGACTCGCGACTTGCCAACGGCATCGGCCACCTGCTGCTGGGTCAGTTGAAACTCCTGCTGCAAGCGCTGCAGCGCCATTGCCTCTTCGATCGGGTTGAGGTCCTCACGCTGGATGTTCTCGATCAGCGCCATCGCAATCGCGGTTTCGTCAGGTACATCGCGGACCATCGCCGGTATCGTCTCGACACCTGCCTGCTGGCTGGCACGCCAGCGACGCTCGCCCGCGATGATCTCGAAGCGGTTGTCACCGATAGGACGCACCACGATCGGCTGCATCACGCCCTGCGACTTGATCGACTGCGCAAGTTCTTCGAGTGCCTGCGGGTCCATGTCACGGCGCGGCTGGTACTTGCCGCGCTGGATCAGGTCCAGCGGCACATGCTGCAACTCACTTGGCGGGGCCTTGACGGCCTGTTCTTCCAGCGAACTGACGGTTGGACTGCTCAGAAGTGCGTCCAACCCACGTCCGAGACCTCGTTTCTTGACGGCCATGGGAATTCCTTAGGTTGGCTGAGCGGTTTTTGCGCCGCGACGTTGACGACGAACCAGTTCACTTGCCAGGGCCAGATAGGCCAGCGCACCGCGAGACGACTTGTCGTACGCCAGCACGGGCATGCCGAAACTCGGTGCCTCGGCCAGACGTATGTTTCTCGGGATCACGGTGTCGTACAGCTGCTCGCCGAAGTGTTCCTTGAGCTGCGCCGAAACGTCGTTGATCAGACTCAGCCGCGGATCATACATGGTGCGCAGCAGGCCTTCGATCTTCAACTGCGGGTTGAGCAGTTCAGCGATGCGCTTGATGTTATCCACAAGGTCACTGAGACCTTCGAGTGCAAAGTATTCGCACTGCATGGGGATAATTACGCCGTCTGCCGCGACCAGTGCGTTCAGGGTCAGCATCGACAGCGAAGGTGGGCAATCGATGAGAATGTAATCGTAATTTTCGCGGATAGGCGCCAGCGCATTGCGCAGACGACTCTCTTTCATCTGCATTTCCAGCAGAACCACTTCGCCCGCCGTCAGATCACGGTTGGCAGGAAGCAGTTGATAACCACCGTGCTCGGAAAACTGCATGGCCTCGCCCAGATCGCATTCGCCGATCAACAGGTCGTAGACGGAGTTTTCCAGGTTGTGTTTATCCACACCGCTGCCCATGGTCGCATTGCCCTGGGGATCGAGATCGATCAGCAGCACACGGCGCTTGGTCGCGACCAGCGACGCGGCGAGGTTGATGCATGTGGTGGTCTTGCCGACCCCACCTTTCTGGTTCGCTATCGCGAATACCTTAGCCATTCTTGCTTGTGTTCCCAGTCATGCCGTGCGGCGCAGTATCAGCAGATGGCGTTGGCCTTGGCAACCCGGAACGGTCAAGGCGTGTGCGCTATCGAGGTGAAAATCCGAGGGCAATGCTACCAGCTCATCGTCAGGATGCAGCCCTTTCATTGCCAGCCAGCGTGTATTGACGTCGCCCATGTGACGCGTCCAGCCGGTGAAGTCTTCCAGGCTGCTGAACGCACGGGAGATGATTCCGTCGAATGGCACTTCGGGCTGATAACTTTCTGCACGGCTGTGGATAACTTCAAGATTATCCAGTTTCAGCTCAAGTTTGACCTGGGTCTGAAACCGGGTTTTCTTGCCATTGCTGTCCAACAGCGCCACTTTGCGCTCCGGAAACAGGATAGCCATGGGAATGCCGGGCATCCCACCGCCGCTGCCGACGTCGATCCAGCGCGTACCTTCGATGAAGGGCACCACACTGAGACTGTCGAGCAGATGCCTCGATACCATTTCGTCCGGGTTACGTACCGCAGTCAGGTTGTAGGCCTTGTTCCACTTGATCAACAACGCCAGATACGCCAGCAATTGCTCGTGCTGTGCCGGGCTGAGGTCAATCCCCAATTCCCGGGCACCGGTGGATAACTCTTGGGCGTGTTGCGGGGTGACCATAGAACTCAAGCGCTTTGCTCCAACTGACGGCCCGCGCCGCGTTTTTTCAAATGGATCATCAACAGCGATATCGCTGCAGGCGTAACGCCGGGGATGCGCGATGCCTGTCCGAGTGTTTGCGGACGAGTTATCCCCAGCTTGCTCTGGATTTCTTTCGACAGGCCGGAGATCGCGGCGTAGTCGATGTCTTCCGGCAGACGGGTGTCTTCACTGGCGCGCAGACGGGCAATTTCGTCCTGTTGGCGGTCAATGTAACCGGCATATTTTGTCTTGATCTCGACCTGCTCGGCGACCTGGGGATCGATGCAGCCCTGGCCAGTGATTGAAATCAGGCTGGCGTAGTCGATTTCCGGACGAGTCAGCAGGTTGAGCAAATTGTATTCATGGGTCAGCGGCGTGCCGAAGTGTGCAGCAATCGCATCGCCCTGCTCGGTACCGGGACGCACCCAGGTACTTTTCAAACGCTGTTCTTCCAGCTCGATGCTTTCACGCTTGGTGCAGAACGCAGCCCAGCGGGCGTCGTCGACCAGGCCCAGTTCGCGGCCCTTTTCGGTAAGTCGCAGGTCAGCGTTGTCTTCGCGCAGGATCAAACGGTATTCGGCCCTGGAGGTGAACATCCGGTAAGGCTCTTGCGTACCAAGGGTGATCAGGTCGTCGACCAGAACGCCGATGTACGCTTCATCGCGACGCGGGCACCAGCTGTCTCGGCCCTGTGCGCGCAGCGCGGCATTGGTCCCAGCCAGCAAACCCTGGGCGCCGGCCTCTTCGTAACCGGTCGTGCCGTTGATCTGGCCAGCGAAGAACAGACCGCCGATGACCTTGGTTTCCAGGCTGTATTTCAGATCACGCGGGTCGAAATAGTCGTATTCGATGGCGTAACCAGGGCGAACGATGTGTGCGTTCTCCATGCCGCGAATCGACTGGACGATCTGCAATTGCACGTCGAATGGCAACGACGTGGAAATACCGTTCGGGTACAGCTCGTGCGTGGTCAACCCTTCCGGCTCGATGAAGACCTGATGGCTTTCCTTGTCGGCAAACCGGTGGATCTTGTCTTCGATCGACGGGCAGTAACGTGGACCAATACCTTCGATCACGCCTGAATACATCGGCGAGCGATCGAGGTTGGACGCAATGATTTCGTGAGTCCGCGCGTTGGTGTGCGTAATCCAGCAGCTGACCTGCGGCGGATGCTGTTCCTTGTTGCCCAGGAACGACATGACCGGGATCGGTGTGTCACCTGGTTGCTCGGTCATCACCGAGAAATCCACAGAACGCCCGTCAATGCGTGGCGGGGTCCCGGTTTTCAGGCGGCCGACGCGCAGCGGCAGTTCACGCAGTCGTTGTGCCAGTGCTATCGAAGGAGGATCACCTGCCCGACCGCCCGAGTAATTTTGCATACCAATGTGGATAAGTCCGCCAAGGAACGTACCTGTGGTCAACACCACGGACTCGGCAAATATGCGCATACCCATCTGGGTCACGACGCCGCGCACTTGATCCTGTTCGACGATCAGGTCATCGCAGGCTTGCTGAAATATCCACAGATTCGGCTGGTTTTCCAGGGTTTCGCGGATGGCTGCCTTGTACAGCACGCGATCAGCCTGTGCACGGGTGGCTCGTACTGCCGGCCCCTTGCGGCTGTTCAGCACGCGGAACTGGATACCGCCCTTGTCAGTAGCCATGGCCATGGCACCGCCCAAGGCGTCGATTTCCTTGACCAGATGGCTTTTACCGATACCACCGATGGCCGGGTTGCAACTCATCTGGCCGAGTGTTTCCACGTTATGGGTCAGCAACAGGGTTTTGACACCCATACGTGCCGACGCCAGTGCGGCCTCGGTACCGGCATGACCGCCACCGATGACGATCACTTCAAAACGGGAAGGGAAATCCACCACGCACCTCGTGCCTGTTGTCGATGAGAAATTGGGATAGCTGACAAGTATAGGGACTTACCCCACCTGAATGAAACCCGTTGGACAAAATTTAACCAGCTGTGGAAAACTCGCGGATAAAGAAAATAAAAAGGAAAGAAAGTTTATAAAGCCTTGTTTTTATGTTTATTCTTACTGAGCCACCTTTCTGTGGATAGATCTCTACAGGCCTTTATTTTCAATGTGTACAGAGATTCAAAAGTCTGTGTTCATGTGGGGATGAGGGGTTTGGATAACCGCCCTGAGCCTGTTGATAAGATAGCTACTTGTCCACAGGGGGATTTATCTTCAGGTTTGCACCCTGCTTACCCACCGAGCTGAAGGGCAGTTATTCACAGGGCTTAATCCACAAAAAAGCGGCTATTCATCAAAAATCAGGCACAGAAAATCCCTCCCTCGGGCATGTCTGCTCGTCGAATTCAGGTGTCGAGGCAAAATTAAAGGAGGAAATGGCCGAGTATGTGGATAACGCTGCCGCTGAAAGAGGCGTCTTGTGGTGCTTGAAGGCATGACCCAGGGCGGGCCATGCCAGGAGGTTTACTTACCAATGCAGAAGCTGGAGAAGATTCTGCCAAGCAGGTCGTCGGAACTGAATGCGCCGGTAATTTCGCCAAGCGCTTGCTGTGCCTGACGCAGGTCTTCGGCCAGCAGCTCTCCAGCGCCCGCCAGGGTGAGTTGAGCCCTGCCGTGTTCCAGCGAGTCATTGGCATGGCGCAGCGCCTCAAGGTGGCGTCGACGCGCGCTGAAGCTGCTTTCCGAGGTTTGTTCATAGCCCATGCAGGCCTTGAGATGCTCGCGCAGCAGTTCAAGCCCTTCGCCACCAGACCTGGCGCTCAGGCTGATGGTGACGTGGCCATCAACGCTGGTCTGCAGATCGACGGGGTCTCCACTCAGATCTGCCTTGTTGCGTATCAGCGTGACTTTCGACGGGTCCGGGCGCTGCTTGAGGAATTCGGGCCACAGTGCAAACGGGTCTGCTGCCTCCGGCGCGGTCGCATCCACCACCAGCAGAATCCGGTCAGCTTCGCCGATGGCCTTGAGTGCGCGCTGCACGCCGATCATTTCCACCTGGTCTTGAGTATCCCGCAGCCCTGCAGTGTCGACGACGTGCAAAGGCATTCCATCTATGTGGATATGTTCACGCAGTACATCGCGGGTTGTGCCGGCGATCTCGGTGACAATTGCCGCCTCCCTGCCCGCCAGAGCGTTCAGCAGACTGGATTTGCCCGCATTGGGGCGTCCGGCAATCACCACGGTCATGCCGTCGCGTAACAAGGCACCCTGCCCGGCTTCACGCAGCACTGTGGATAACTCGGCACGCACGTCATCGAGCATGTTCAGAACGTGGCCATCGGCAAGAAAGTCGATTTCCTCTTCGGGGAAGTCGATTGCAGCCTCTACGTAGATACGCAGACTGATCAATTTCTCGGTCAAGTTATCCACACGCCGCGAGAAAGCGCCCTGCAGCGAGCGCAGTGCATTGCGCGCTGCCTGTGCAGAACTCGCCTCGATCAGGTCGGCAATCGCTTCTGCCTGGGCAAGATCGAGTTTGTCATTGAGAAAGGCGCGCTCACTGAACTCGCCCGGACGAGCCAGTCGGCTGCCCAGTTGCAGGCAGCGTTGCAGCAGCATGTCCAGAACGATGGGACCACCGTGACCCTGAAGTTCCAGCACGTCTTCGCCGGTGAATGAGTTAGGTCCCGGAAAATACAGCGCGATGCCTTCGTCGAGTACCTGCCCTGCATCGTCGACAAAGGGGCCGTAGTGGGCAAATCGGGGCTTGAGGGTCCGGCCGATAATGGCTTCGGCGGCCTTGCCCGCCAGAGGACCTGACACCCGGACGATACCGACACCGCCACGCCCTTGGGCTGTGGCGATGGCGGCAATGGTTTCACGAGGAACGTTCATGCTCCGGCTCCCGGGCAAATGACGGATAGCAAAACGCCCCACTAGGGGGCGTCTTGTAGAACTTATTCACAGGTTAGATCAGGCAGCTGCTTTCTTGGTAGCCGCTTCGATCTTGCGAGTGATGTAAGCCTGCTGAGCGATCGACAGGGTGTTGTTCACAACCCAGTACAGAACCAGACCGGCAGGGAACCACAGGAAGAAGAACGTGAAAATGATCGGCATCATTTTCATGACCTTGGCCTGCATCGGATCCGGCGGAGTCGGGTTCAGACGCTGCTGAATGAACATGGTCGCGCCCATGATGATCGGCAGGATAAAGAACGGGTCCTTGATCGACAGGTCGGTTATCCACAGGATCCATGGTGCCTGACGCATTTCCACGCTTTCCAGGAGTACCCAGTACAGCGAAAGGAAAACCGGCATTTGCACAAGAATCGGCAAGCATCCACCCAACGGGTTGATCTTCTCTTTCTTGTACAGCTCCATCATTGCCTGGGACATCTTCTGACGATCATCGCCATGCTGCTCTTTCAGCAATGCAAGCTTCGGAGCCACGGCGCGCATACGTGCCATCGACTTGTAGCTGGCTGCGGAGAGCGGGAAGAACAGGCCTTTGATCAGCATGGTCAGAACAATGATCGACCAGCCCCAGTTACCGAGAATGGCGTGGATATGTTGCAGCAGCCAGAAGATAGGCTGGGCAATGAACCACAGGAAACCATAATCGACGGTCAGCTCCAGGCCTGGGGATAACTCTTTGAGTACCGCCTGGCTTTTCGGACCTGCGTACAGGGTGGCACTGGTTTCACCTTGTGCACCAGGTGCAACCGACAGAGTCGGACTGGTGAAGCCGATGATGTAGTTGCCCTGGCTGTCTTTGCGGGTCTGAACGGCGTTGGTTGCGTTGTGATCCGGAATCCACGCAGTCACGAAGTAGTGCTGCAACCATGCAACCCAACCGCCCTGGACAGTTTCCTTGACCTGGCCCTTGTCGATATCTTTCATCGACACTTTCTTGTACGGCTCGGCCGCAGTCCACAGGGCAGCGCCCAGATAGGTAGCGGTGCCGGTAGCAGTCGTCGAAGAAGGATCGGAGCTGGCATCGCGCTTCAATTGCGCGAACAGATTACCGGACCAGGGTTGTGCGCTCTGGTTATCCACAACGTAAGTCATGACCAGATCGTACAGACCCCGCTTGAAGGTGAAGCGCTTGATGTAATTGACGCCGTTTTCCGAGAATTTCAGATCCACGACCATCGTGTCCTGGCCATCAGCCAGTTGATAAGTCTTTTGTGTGGAGGTGTAAACCGGACGACCGGCAGCGCGTGCATCAGGACCATTGGTCCCGGTCAGGCCGCTTTGTGCCAGAAAAGTACGCTCGCCGCCGTTGTCGAACAACTGGAACGGAACGTCAGGACGATCCTGACGACGCGGGTACAGAGGCAAACGAAGCTGAACGACGTCGCCACCCACCGGATCGATCGCCAGATCGAGCACATCGGTCTTGACGTGGATAAGGTCTTTGCTGGCTACGGCCGGAGTTTCAAGAGGTGCTGCAGCCGTATTGGCCGTAGCGTTTGCGCTTGGAACATCGGCACTTGCAGAACCATTAGTACCAGCGGCCGTATCCGGAATACCCGGTGCGGTGGTGCTGGCTGCAACATTCTGGGTCGGCATGGCAGCCTGGCCATAGTCTTGGTTCCATTTCAGAACCCCGACGTAGGTCACGATTGCCAGGGCGACGATCAGGATCGTGCGTTTAATATCCATGATTACTCGGCCATCGAAGAAGAACGGGAGGTGGGGACAGCTGGAACCGGGTCATAACCACCGGGATTCCATGGGTGACAGCGACCAAGACGACGAATTGACAGCCAGCCACCGCGCAAAAGGCCATGATTTTCGATGGCTTCATACGCGTAGCAGGAGCAACTGGGGTAGAAACGACAGTGACTGGCCATCAGCGGGCTAATGGCATAGCGATAGAACTGGATCGGAACGAGTGCCAGTTTACGCATCTGGACTGTCTACCCCTGCAGGTTCGGATTTTTCTTCCGGAATGGGTCGGCTACGCGCCAGACGTTTCCAGAGCTTGCCGAAATGCTGAATCAGTTCAGGGTTTTCTACGTCACCCAAGCCTTTACGCGCGACGATCACGATATCCCAACCGACCAAACTGTCTTGGTGTTGGCGAAATGATTCGCGCATCAGGCGTTTCAAACGATTGCGCTCGACGGAGAGCTTCACGCTCTTTTTACCTATCACAAGCCCCAGGCGGGGATGATCGAGGTCGTTGTTGCGCGCAAGGAGCAGGAGATTTTTCCCCGGAACCTTGCCGGTAGGGGAGTCAAAGACTGCCTTGAAATGCCGGGGAGTGAGCAAACGCTTTTCCCGACTGAAGTCTCGACTCACCTCCTGTGCCGATTTATCAAACTGCCAGACGCTTACGGCCTTTGGCACGACGACGCGAAAGAACTGCGCGGCCGTTTTTGGTGGCCATACGTGCACGGAAACCGTGGGTGCGGGCGCGCTTGATAGTGCTGGGTTGGAAAGTACGTTTCATGGCGTGTTACCTGGTTCGTCCACTACGGGCCGGAATGGCCCCCGTTTTAAGAGACCGGGGATTCTAGAGAAAGCGGGCCCGCAGGTCAATTTCCAACCAGCTTTTCTTCATAGGCGTCTTTTTATAGCTGAACGTCCTCTTCCTCTCATTCACCGCTACCCTAATCCGCTCCGGTTATAGAAATAAAAAGAAGAGAGTATTTAAAGCTTCTTTATAAAGCTTATAACTCTTATGCAGATATTTTCTGTGGATAACAGCTCACAGCCCTTGTTATTCAATGTGTACAGAGGTCAGAAAGGTTGTCGAGAAACGGTGCCCTGCCTGTGTCGGACCTTCGGAAAAGCTGTGCATGGAACGCTGTTTTATCCACAGGCGAGTTATGCACAGAGTTCAAGCCTGACTTATGCAATGGGCTGAAGATGGGTTATCCACAGAGCTTACGCGTTGACCGTTTGTCGTGTGGTTCATGCATAAATCGTTGATTTATAGCTCTCTGTGAGCAACCTACATGTGGATAAGTCGCCTCTGGGTCGTTACAATGGCGGCTGTTTTTGCCTCACCGGCTTTCAACTCAGGGGATATCCGTGTCAGTGGAACTTTGGCAGCAGTGCGTGGAGCTTTTGCGCGACGAGCTGCCTGCCCAACAATTCAACACTTGGATCCGTCCGCTACAGGTCGAAGCCGAAGGCGACGAGTTGCGTGTGTATGCACCCAATCGTTTTGTTCTCGACTGGGTCAACGAAAAGTACCTTGGTCGTTTGCTCGAGCTTCTTGGCGAACACGGTCAAGGCATGGCCCCTGCTCTTTCCTTATTAATAGGAAGCAAGCGCAGCTCAGCACCCCGTGCCGCTCCGAATGCGCCATTGGCCGCTGCAGCCTCCCAGGCGCTGTCTGCCAATTCGGTGAGCAGCGTCTCGGCACCGGCTCCTGCCACGGCGGCGCCAGCTGCTGCCGTAGCGACGCCGGCACCGGTCCAGAACGTTGCAGCACACAACGAGCCGTCGCGTGACAGCTTTGATCCGATGGCGGGTGCCAGCTCGCAACAAGCGCCCGCTCGCGCAGAACAGCGCACCGTCCAGGTAGAAGGTGCGCTCAAGCACACCAGTTACCTGAACCGTACGTTCACGTTCGAGAATTTCGTTGAGGGTAAGTCCAACCAGCTGGCACGTGCTGCCGCCTGGCAGGTTGCCGACAACCCCAAGCATGGCTACAACCCGTTGTTCCTTTATGGCGGTGTCGGTCTTGGTAAAACTCACTTGATGCATGCTGTGGGTAACCACCTGCTGAAGAAGAATCCGAACGCCAAGGTCGTGTACCTGCATTCGGAGCGCTTCGTTGCGGATATGGTCAAGGCCTTGCAGCTCAATGCAATCAACGAGTTCAAGCGCTTCTACCGCTCAGTCGATGCGCTGCTGATCGATGACATCCAGTTTTTTGCTCGCAAGGAACGCTCGCAGGAAGAGTTTTTCCACACGTTCAACGCGCTGCTGGAAGGCGGGCAACAGGTCATTCTGACCAGCGACCGCTATCCCAAGGAAATCGAAGGTCTTGAAGAGCGACTCAAGTCGCGTTTCGGCTGGGGCCTGACAGTTGCCGTCGAGCCTCCGGAGCTGGAAACCCGCGTCGCGATCCTCATGAAGAAAGCAGATCAGGCGAAGGTTGATCTGCCTCATGACGCAGCGTTCTTCATTGCCCAGCGAATCCGCTCCAACGTCCGTGAGCTGGAAGGTGCGCTCAAGCGCGTCATCGCTCACTCGCACTTCATGGGCCGCGACATCACCATCGAGCTGATTCGCGAGTCGCTGAAGGACTTGCTGGCGTTGCAGGACAAGCTGGTCAGTGTGGATAACATTCAGCGCACCGTCGCCGAGTACTACAAGATCAAGATCTCCGATCTGTTGTCCAAGCGTCGTTCCCGCTCTGTCGCCCGGCCTCGCCAGGTCGCGATGGCGCTCTCCAAGGAACTCACCAACCACAGTCTTCCGGAAATCGGTGACGTGTTTGGTGGCCGTGACCACACGACCGTCTTGCACGCATGCCGAAAGATCAACGAGCTCAAGGAATCCGATGCGGATATCCGCGAGGACTACAAGAACCTGCTGCGCACTCTGACTACGTGATAACGCCAGTGCAGCTCATCAAGGCAAGGGACTAGACCATGCATTTCACCATTCAACGCGAAGCCCTGTTGAAACCCCTGCAATTGGTCGCCGGCGTCGTCGAACGCCGCCAGACCTTGCCGGTTCTTTCCAATGTTCTCCTGGTTGTCGAAGGTCAGCAACTTTCGCTGACCGGTACGGATCTGGAAGTCGAACTGGTTGGCCGCGTCCAGCTGGAAGAGCCTGCCGAACCTGGAGAGATCACGGTTCCTGCGCGCAAGCTCATGGACATTTGCAAGAGCCTGTCGAACGACGCGCTGATCGACATCAAGCTCGACGACTCGAAACTGATCGTCAAGGCCGGTCGTAGCCGCTTCACCCTGTCGACCTTGCCTGCCAATGACTTCCCTACTGTTGAGGAAGGTCCGGGCTCGCTGACGTTCACTCTGGTGCAGAGCAAACTGCGCCGCTTGATCGAGCGCACCAGCTTTGCGATGGCCCAGCAGGACGTTCGTTACTACCTCAATGGCATGTTGCTGGAAGTAAGCGCCGGTATCTTGCGCGCAGTGGCTACCGACGGCCACCGCCTGGCCATGTGCTCGATGTCTGCCGATATCGAACATGCCGATCGCCATCAGGTGATCGTTCCACGTAAAGGTATTCTTGAAATGGCGCGCCTGCTGACCGAACAGGACGGCACGGTCAGTATCGTTCTGGGTCAGCATCACATCCGTGCGACCACTGGCGAATTCACCTTCACCTCTAAACTGGTGGATGGCAAGTTCCCGGACTACGAGCGCGTGCTGCCTAAAGGTGGTGACAAGCTGGTGCTCGGTGACCGTCAGGCACTGCGTGAGGCGTTCAGCCGTACGGCGATTCTGTCCAACGAAAAGTACCGCGGCATCCGTCTGCAACTGGCCAGCGGTCAATTGAAGATTCAGGCCAACAACCCTGAGCAGGAAGAAGCAGAAGAAGAAATCAGCGTCGAGTACAACGGTGACTCGCTGGAGATCGGTTTCAACGTGAGCTACCTGCTCGACGTGCTGGGCGTCATGACCACCGAGCAGGTGCGCCTGATTCTGTCTGACTCCAATAGCAGCGCTCTGGTGCAAGAGTCCGATAACGACGACTCCGCCTACGTTGTCATGCCGATGCGTCTGTAACTTCATGTCCAGCGCAACCTAGATGTCTCTTAGTCGCGTCTCGGTCACCGGGGTGCGCAATCTGCACCCGGTGACCCTCTCCCCCTCCCCGCGTATCAATATCCTCTACGGCGCAAACGGCAGTGGCAAAACCAGCGTGCTGGAAGCTATCCATCTGCTGGGCATTGCCCGCTCGTTTCGTAGCAGTCGCCTGCTTCCGGTCATTCAGTACGAACAGCCGTCATGTACGGTTTTCGGGCAGGTCGATCTTGCGCAAGGTGGACACAGCAATCTGGGTGTTTCACGTGACCGCCAAGGCGAGTTCCAGATTCGTATCGACGGGCAGAACGCCAGAAGCGCCGCGCAGCTTGCAGAAATTCTGCCGCTGCAGCTCATCAACCCCGACAGCTTCCGATTGCTCGAAGGTGCACCGAAGATACGCAGGCAGTTTCTGGATTGGGGAGTGTTCCACGTGGAACCTCGCTTTATGGCCACGTGGCAGCGCCTGCAGAAGGCCCTCAAGCAGCGAAACTCGTGGCTTCGGCATGGTACACTTGACGCCGCTTCACAGGCGGCATGGGACCGTGAGCTGTGCTCGGCAAGTGACGAGATCGACGAGTTCCGCCGGGCTTATATCAAGGCATTGAAGCCAGTCTTTGAACAGACTTTGAGCGAACTTGTTGAGCTTGAAGGTTTGACCCTGAGCTACTACCGGGGATGGGACAAGGAAAAAGAGCTAAGTACAGTGCTTGCCTCTTCCCTCCACCGCGACCAGCAAATGGGCCACACCCAGGCCGGACCACAGCGAGCTGACCTGCGCCTTAGATTAGGCGCGCACAATGCGGCAGATATTCTGTCTCGCGGTCAGCAAAAGCTGGTGGTCTGCGCACTGCGTATTGCTCAGGGACATCTGGTCAGCCAGGTACGTCGAGGCCAGTGTATTTACCTGGTAGATGATTTGCCCTCCGAACTGGATGACAACCATCGACGCGCGCTTTGCCGCTTGCTGGAAGAATTACGCTGCCAGGTGTTTATCACCTGTGTAGATCAAGAATTTTTGAGGGAAGGCTGGCAGACGGAAACGCCAGTCGCTTTGTTCCACGTGGAACAAGGCCGTATCACCCAGACCCACGACCATCGGGAGTGATTGCATGAGCGAAAACCAAACGTACGACTCGTCCAGCATTAAGGTGCTGAAAGGACTTGATGCCGTACGCAAGCGTCCCGGAATGTACATCGGTGATACAGACGATGGCAGCGGTCTGCACCACATGGTGTTCGAGGTGGTTGATAACTCGATCGACGAAGCATTGGCAGGCCATTGCGACGACATCAGCATCATCATCCATCCAGACGAATCTATCACCGTGCGCGACAACGGCCGCGGTATTCCGGTAGACGTGCATAAAGAAGAAGGCGTGTCGGCAGCCGAGGTCATCATGACCGTGCTCCACGCTGGCGGTAAGTTTGATGACAACTCCTACAAAGTATCCGGTGGTTTGCACGGTGTAGGTGTCTCTGTAGTTAACGCCCTTTCAGAGCTTCTGTTGCTGACGGTTCGCCGTAGCGGCAAGATCTGGGAACAGACCTATGTTCATGGTGTTCCACAGGAACCGATGAAGATCGTCGGTGAAAGTGACAGCACAGGCACTCAGATCCACTTCAAGCCTTCCGCTGAAACGTTCAAGAACATCCACTTCAGCTGGGACATCCTGGCCAAGCGGATTCGTGAGCTGTCCTTCCTGAACTCCGGTGTCGGCATTGTCCTCAAGGATGAGCGCAGCGGTAAGGAAGAATTGTTCAAATACGAAGGCGGTCTGCGCGCGTTCGTTGAGTACCTGAACACCAACAAAACACCGGTTAACGAAGTGTTCCACTTCAACATCCAGCGTGATGACGGTATCGGTGTCGAGATTGCTTTGCAGTGGAACGACAGCTTCAACGAGAACCTGCTGTGCTTCACCAACAACATTCCGCAGCGTGATGGCGGTACTCACCTTGTGGGTTTCCGTTCTGCGCTGACGCGTAACCTGAACAACTACATCGAGCAGGAAGGTCTGGCTAAGAAGCACAAGGTCGCGACCACTGGCGATGATGCGCGTGAAGGTCTGACTGCGATCATTTCGGTCAAGGTGCCTGATCCAAAGTTCAGCTCGCAGACCAAGGACAAGCTGGTTTCGTCCGAAGTCAAAACGGCTGTCGAACAGGAAATGGGCAAGTACTTCTCCGACTTCCTGTTGGAAAATCCGAACGAAGCCAAAGCGGTTGTCGGCAAGATGATCGACGCAGCCCGTGCCCGTGAAGCTGCGCGCAAGGCGCGTGAGATGACCCGTCGTAAAGGCGCACTGGATATCGCTGGCTTGCCGGGCAAACTGGCGGACTGCCAAGAGAAAGACCCTGCCCTCTCCGAACTGTACCTGGTGGAAGGGGACTCTGCTGGCGGATCAGCCAAGCAGGGGCGTAATCGTAGAACCCAGGCCATCCTGCCGCTCAAGGGCAAGATCCTGAACGTTGAAAAAGCGCGTTTCGACAAGATGATCTCTTCGCAGGAAGTGGGCACCTTGATCACTGCGCTGGGCTGCGGTATTGGCCGTGAAGAGTACAACATCGACAAGTTGCGTTATCACAACATCATCATCATGACCGATGCTGACGTCGACGGCTCGCACATCCGTACCCTGCTGCTGACGTTCTTCTTCCGTCAGTTACCCGAGCTGATCGAGCGTGGCTACATCTATATCGCTCAGCCGCCGCTGTACAAGGTCAAGAAAGGCAAGCAGGAGCAGTACATCAAGGACGACGAGGCCATGGAAGAATACATGACCCAGTCGGCCCTTGAAGACGCCAGCCTGCACCTCAGCGAATCGGCACCGGGTATCTCCGGTACTGCGCTGGAGAAGCTGGTCAACGACTTCCGCATGGTCATGAAGACCCTCAAGCGCCTGTCGCGTCTGTACCCACAGGAACTGACCGAGCACTTCGTCTACCTGCCGCCGATCACCCTCGAGCAACTGTCGGATCACGAGGGCATGCAAGCCTGGCTGGCACTGTTCGACGCGCGTCTGCGCACCGGCGAGAAGTCTGGTCTGGTCTACAAGGCCAGCCTGCGTGAAGACCGTGAACGTAATGTCTGGCTTCCAGAGGTCGAACTGATCTCCCACGGCCTGTCGAACTACGTCACCTTCAACCGCGACTTCTTCGGCAGCAACGACTACAAGACCGTTACCGCCCTGGGCGCGCAGATCAGCACGCTTCTGGAAGAAGGTGCCTACGTGCAACGTGGCGAGCGCAAGAAGCCCGTCAACGAGTTCAAGGAAGCCCTCGCCTGGCTGATGGCGGAAAGCACCAAGCGCCACACCATCCAGCGCTACAAAGGTCTGGGTGAAATGAACCCGGACCAGCTGTGGGAAACCACCATGGACCCGAGTGTGCGCCGCATGCTGAAGGTCACCATCGAAGACGCCATCGGCGCTGACCAGATCTTCAACACCCTCATGGGTGATGCGGTCGAGCCACGCCGTGACTTCATCGAGAGCAATGCGCTGGCAGTGTCCAACCTGGACTTCTGATCAGTTGTCGACGGGCGCTTTAAGTGTCGCAAGTGGGCAGACTATTGTCGCCTGTTCAGAAAAAACCCCAGCCTCAAAGGCTGGGGTTTTTGTTATATGAACTAATCATGGGTGATACTATTTCTAGAAAGGGAACGTCTATGAAATCTCTGCATGAGGAATTGCCTCTCCTATGCTGAAAAAAATCAGCGTCAAGAACTTCACAGTTTTTCGTGATTTAGATCTGAATTGCTGCGCAGGCCTGAACATCATCGTCGGCGAAAATGGCATGGGGAAGACGCATTTGTTGAAAGCAGCGTATGCCCTCATTGCAACTTCTGCTGAAGCTGCCAAAAAGCCAACCTCAGTTGATCCTACCAAAACGCACTTACAAAAAGCCTATGCCGAAAAGTTGATGGGGGTCTTTAGGCCTGAATCAGTAGGTCGGCTTGCTCGACGAAAACAAGGCCGAGATCGCTGTGAGATTTCGCTTTCGTTCGATGAAGTGTCTTTTGACACCTCGATTAGCTTTGCTACCAGCGCCAAAACCGATGTTCAAATCGAGAAGCTGCCTTCCCGTTGGGACAAGCAAAGCCCGCTGTATATCCCTACTAGGGAGCTACTCACGATTTTTCCTGGTTTTGTTTCGGTTTATGAAGGGCACTATCTAGAGTTTGAAGAAACGTGGCGTGATACGTGTATTCACTTAGGTGCTCCGACACTAAAAGGCCCTAGAGAAAAGCGCGCAAGCGAGCTACTGAAGCCCATTGAGCAGGCCATGGGTGGGAAGGTCATTTTAGATACAAACGGGCGTTTCTATCTGAAAATCCCAGGTAGCGGCACTATGGAGATGCCTCTGGTAGCCGAGGGACTAAGGAAACTGGCAATGCTCGCCCGCCTGATCGCAACAGGCTCAGTCCTCGATAAAGGATATCTATTTTGGGATGAGCCTGAGGCCAACCTCAATCCACGCTTAATTCGTTTGGTTGCCACAGTAATCCACACGCTTGCTAAACAAGGGGTACAGGTTTTCATTGCTACCCACAGCTTCTTTTTACTCAAAGAGCTAGACCTGTTGGCGTGCCAGGACCCCTACCCCCTCCGCTTTTGGGGGCTGCAATGCGAAGACGCTTCAGAGGGAGTTTTTGTTGAAGAGGTCGATTCCTTGAAGGAGCTGACGAATCTCGTTGCCCTTGATGAAGAGCTTGCTCAGTATGACCGCGAACTGAGCATCGCCAATGGGTGATATCGTAGAAGGAGAGCTGACTTTTTCATTTGGGGCTGGCTGGCAGGCAATCAAATATGATGACACGGCTTGGTATGCAAATCAGATAAGGAGCGGGGTTAGCGGGCTAAAGGCAATGGATATTCTGGCCTGCAAGGAAAATAGTCATTGGTGGATAGAGGTAAAAGACTGCGATGGGCATGAGACAGCCAGTACCACTAGGATTTCTCCTGCTGAACCAGTCGGATTAGAACAGACAAGGGCCTGGATCAATACCCAGAACTTTGCAGGTTCAGTCAAAGCTCAACGAAAGAAGCTGTTTATCATCGATGAGGTGATGCAAAAATTCCGGGATACCCTGACCAGCGCCGTTGTGGCTCAAAGACTTCGGAGTGCCGAGTTGCTTCCGTTTATTGGGCCCTCTCACAGCAATGAATCGCTTGTTATTGTCCTTATTCTGACTTGGGGCCTCCCCGATTACGCTCGCCTAGCTTCGCGATTGCAGCAAAAGCTGAACACAGCGCTTGTGCCCTACGGCATGACCGGATTTGTGGTGAATCAAAAATGCCAAGTACCTGGGCTCGATCCTGCGATAACCCGAAGGGTTTGACTCTTGTGCACCAACGGCACCGGTAGTGGATTTGACCTGAACCCAGCTGGGTTCTCATTAGGGCCCCTGTATTTAGGGGGTTTTTTTGTGTGGCTGATTCAGACGAGCAAATCTGAGGACACATTATTGTCCTGATGCGTCTGCATATAGGGCTCTAGCTGAAGGCATTGTTATGGACATAGCAAGATGTACCGTGGACGGCGCTGAATATCCCGCAGTAAAGTTCGCCAAACTTCCCCCTTCTGAGCTAGCGAATAAGCGGCGACACCTCGTGTGTATCAAGTGTGGTACTCGAGCAATTTTTGTCAAAGAGTCGCGAAGCGGACAAGGGCCGCATTTTCGGGCTCGTCCTCATCTGAATTGCACGTTCGCTACGCCTGAGTCTGAACGTGGTGAGGGCGGCGGCGATGATCAGGACATGTTGCGTAACCCTGGTGATCGCATCGTTCTAGACCTCCGTTACGGTGCTGCGGAGAACGTGAACGGTGACCCAGTGTTGAATGGGGCAGGCGGTGGCTCCGGTGGCAGGTACGTTGGCCTTGGGGGGAGTAAGCGAGCAATATCTAGGCGCCGACTCCGACCAATTTTAAAGAATTTAGTATATTCCGAAGCGTTCAGACATTCAGATCAAACCATTGAGTTGCCCGAAGTCGGTGAGTTTAGAGTGCGTGATTTGTTCGTGAATTTTTCTGACATCACGGAAGAGCATGTGGGTCAGCTCAGAGGCTTTTGGGGTGATATTCAGGATACCCGCGAGTCCAAGGATGGATCTCGATGGATCAATACCGGAGATAAAGAAAACGTCAGCGTGATCGTCGGCAAGGAGGTCTGCAAGGCTTTTCTAGACTATCACCGTGCCAAGTGGACGGAGCTTGAGGGCATACATTTCTTGGTTTTTGGACGGTTGAACCGGGGGCGGACAAATAACAAATTGTGGATCAAGCCGAAGGGTACTGAATACACGGCTATTTATGATGAGTCTTAACGTCAGTCGTGTCTCATAACTTGTGTGTCACTACTTGCTTCAGCGAATATGGATTCTGCCGTAATTTTAAAGCCAATCACCATGCAGCCTGAGGTTCTTAATGACCGAACCTCAGTCGTTCGATAGTCTTGATATTTTTCTGATGGGCTGAGGATTGTAGCGTTAGGCTATAGTCTTCCCCTGAGATGTAGAGGCTGAAAGCGGGTGATGGACCCAAATCTGGTGGCGAAGCTACAGACTGAAAATGCACGGCTGATTGCCTTGTTGGATGCTCATGGCATCGAATGGCGGCTGCCTAATGAGCTGGTCAAGCTACCAGCGGCTCCACTTGAGCGCTCGCAACAACTCGATACTGATGGAAAGCTTGCCCTATTCCGAAGCTTGTTTCGTGGTAGGACGGACGTCTACCCCATCCGCTGGGAAAGCAAGGCGGGCAAATCAGGATACGCACCCGCCTGCGCAAATGAATGGAGGCCTGGCGTTTGTGAGAAGCCCCGAATTAAATGTGGCGACTGCGGTAACCGCCAACTGCTTCCGCTGACCGATGAGGTAGTCTATCGCCATCTGGCGGGCGAAGTGGTCGTTGGTATCTACCCCCTACTGTCTGATGACACTTGTTATTTTTTGGCGGTCGACTTCGATGAAGCCGCATGGCGTGATGATTCCAAAGCTTTTGTGCAGTCATGCCATGAGCTGAACGTCCCGGTTGCGCTGGAAATATCGCGCTCAGGCCAAGGGGCTCATGGCTGGATTTTCTTTGAGCGTAATGTTCCTGCCTGCGATGCGCGCCGCCTCGGTGCCGCAATCATCAGTCATGCCTGTGAGCGCACCCGACAGTTGGCGCTCAGCTCCTATGATCGACTGTTTCCAAATCAGGACTATATGCCCAAAGGGGGCTTTGGAAATCTCATCGCGCTCCCTTTACAAAAGCGGGCCAGAGCCCAAAACAATAGCGTTTTTGTAGACGGCTCGCTTGAGCCTCATCCTGATCAATGGGCCTTCCTGGCATCGATTCAGCGCATGAGCCCAGAAGATATCCAGCCCGTTATTATCCAGGCGATGGGTAATCGGGACCCGCTAGGGGTCGCCTATGTCGATGACGAAGGTGATGCAGAACCTTGGAAAGATCGTGAATCGAGATCACGTAAATTGACATGCTCGTTGCCTGATGCTGTCAACATCACGCTGGCTAACCTAATTTACTTTGAAAAGTCAGAATTGCCACAGCCATTGGCAAACCAGCTTGTCCGGCTCGCAGCCTTTCAAAATCCTGAGTTCTATAAAGCTCAGGCCATGCGCATGTCGGTGTGGAACAAACCGAGGATTATCGGTTGTGCCCAGAACTTCCCCAAACATATTGCGTTACCACGTGGCTGTTTGGATGCTGCGCTGGAGCTTTTAGAGGAAAGCGGGGTTACCCCTATTCTTAAAGACGAACGCTTCGGGGGCGCCCTCATCGACGTGAGCTTTATCGGGACCCTGCGTTCTGACCAAAAGGCTGCTGTCAGCGCAATGCTAAGTCATGACACGGGTATCCTCTGCGCACCGACAGCTTTCGGTAAAACGGTGAGTGCTGCTGCGTTGATTGCCGCACGTGGCATTAACACATTGGTGCTTGTGCATCGAACGGAACTGTTAAGGCAGTGGCAAGAGCGCTTGCAGGCGTTCTTGAGAGTCGGGAATGGTGTCGTTGGTACTCTTGGGGGCGGAAAAGCGAAGCTTACAGGCAACGTCGACATTGCCGTAATGCAATCGCTATCGCGAAAAGGCGAGATCAGCGATCAGGTAAAAAACTACGGCCAAATCATCGTTGATGAGTGTCATCACCTATCAGCAGTATCATTCGAGGCACTTCTGAGAAGCGCGACCGCGCGGTACGTACTGGGACTTACAGCAACCCCCGTGCGTCGAGATGGGCAGCAGCCTATTATTTTCATGCAGTGCGGGCCGATCCGACATTCTGCTGCTCGACCAACGAGTGCGCCCCATGACTTATCTGTCGTGCCTCGATTGCTGCCCAAACCAATAGTGGTCCCCGAGGGCTTTGATATTCAGGACGTCTTTCGGCGTCTGGCCGACGATTCTGAGCGGACAGCCAAAATCGTCTCGGAGATTGAGCTGGCGTACAACGAGGGGCGAAAAATTCTAGTGCTAACGGAGCGGACGGAACATGTGGATGCCCTTGAATTAGAATTGAAGCAGCGCGTGCATAACCTTTTCACGCTTCATGGGCGAGTGCCTAAGAAACAGCGTATTTCCCGTATGCATGAGCTTGAGTCCCTTCCCCCTGATGCTCCACGAGTACTGCTGGCAACAGGAAAATTAGTAGGTGAAGGCTTCGATCATCCTCCGTTGGACACGCTGGTGCTGGCAATGCCCATCTCATGGAAGGGTATACTTCAGCAATATGCGGGGCGGTTGCATCGATCACACGCCGATAAGGTCGATGTACGAGTGATCGACTTCGTTGACGCGGGCAATGCTGCATTGATGAGGATGTGGGATAAGCGGCAGGCGGGGTACAAAGCGATGGGTTACCGAATGTCTGACTCCCTAGCCACGATGGACTTGCTCTAGCATAATGGTTCCTTTTTGGGATGCCCATGTTCCACGTGGAACCCTGATCCCACTTGGGGTGCGCATGACACTTAATATGCCCATCGACATGAGTATATGAGCAACCATCACCCCGGCGAAAGCTGGTGTTTTTCTTTGTGTTCTAAAACATTTTCGCCAGTTGCAGATTCAACCGAGCCTTGTATTCCGCCGGCGCTTCGCAGTGTCTGCACAGACATGTCGGCCTGAGACTTCACCACCAACCCCCCACGCATAAAAAAACCGACCTTTTCCAGGTCGGTTTCTGATCCATCATAAAAACTTATGCACGTTTTTCCGGTTTTTATAGCCTGAAAAAATATGTATACGAATGAACAGGTTAAACAGTCTTTTTCAGCGATTTCAGAAAAACCGTACACAGGTTATCCACAAAATCACGCCGGGACTTTTTCGGGGGTTGCTGCAGGCTTGACAGGCGAACCCATCGCGCGTTGTGTGTCTTCATTCCAGGTCTGCACACGGTCATTCAACGCAGCAATGGCGCGTGGGCCTGTGCCTTCTGCATACATCGGCTCGCCGATTACCAATTGAATGGTGCCTGGTTTTTTTGCCCAGCCGTCGCGAGGCCAATACTTGCCTGCGTTGTGCGCAACAGGCAGCACAGGCAGATCAGCGTTCACTGCCAGTGCAGTACCGCCGCGAGAGAATTTGCCGACCTGGCCGTAAGGCACGCGTGTGCCCTCCGGGAAGATCAATACCCAGACGCCATCCTTGAGCAGCTCGTCGCCCTTCTTGGCAATTTCCCTGAGTGCGGCTTTCGGGTTTTCGCGGTCGATGGCGATCGGGCGCAGCATTGCCATCGCCCAGCCAAAGAACGGCACATACAGCAGTTCACGCTTGAGGACCTGACTCATCGGCTCGAAATACGCCGACAGAAAGAAGGTCTCCCAGGTGCTCTGATGATTGGAGATGATCACGCAAGGGGTTTTCGGGACGTTTTCAGCGCCAGTCACTTCGACCTTGATGTTCAGGAACACCTTGGTCAGCCAGATGGCGCAGCGGCACCAGTAGACGTTAATGAAGCGATAGCGGGCTTTGAACGGCAGAAAAGGCGCAATGAAAAAACTCAACGTGCACCACAACAGCGAGCTGGTGCCCAGCAACAGGTAAAAGAAGAAGGTCCTGATTGCCTGCATGATCGACATAGTTACGTTTACCGTACGGGCAGGTGCCCGCTCCTTGAGCGTCCTGAACCTGAAGAGCTGACTGTTCAGTGAGCGCTGTTGTGGATAAGTTCTGCGGCAACTGCCGCCAGATCGTCAAAAATCAATGTGCCTGCCGGCATTCCGCCTTCCATCGTCTTGCGTCCTTTGCCGGTCATCACCAGCACAGGCTGAGAATCGACGGCCAATGCGGCCTGCAGGTCACCCTTGCTGTCACCCACGAACCAGAGACCTTTGAGGTCCGCTGCGTAATGACGGGCGATGGCCTGCAGCATGCCGGGTTTTGGCTTGCGGCAGGTACAGCCATCGTCTGGCCCATGCGGGCAGTAGACGATCAAACCGAGCTCGCCGCCCTGCTCTGCCACCAGCTTGCGCAAGCGCACGTGCATGGCATCCAGAGTGGCCAGATCGTAATAACCTCGGGCAATGCCCGACTGGTTGGTGGCGACGGCCACCGTCCAGCCAGCCTTGCTCAGCGCTGCGATAGCTTCGATCGAGCCAGGAATGGGCAGCCACTCCGCCACCGACTTTATGTAAGTGTCGGAGTCATGATTGATCACGCCATCCCGATCGAGTATCAGCAGTTTCACAGCGACTCCTTGTCAGCCCAGCAGCGAGATGTCGGCGACGCCGAGGAACAGGCCGCGCAAGCGCGACAACAGGGCATAACGGTTGGCACGCACGTTGGCGTCTTCCGCGTTGACCATGACGGCTTCGAAGAACGCATCGACCGGCTCACGCAACATCGCCAGACGCGCCAGCGATTCGCTGTACTGACGCTCGGCAGCCATAGGCTGGATCGCGTGATCGGCCTGCTGGATGGCCGAGTACAGCGAGAACTCGTTGGCGTTGTCGAAATACTTGGGCTCGACGGTCTGGGCAATGCTGCCCTCGGCCTTGCTCAAGAGATTCGATACACGCTTGTTCACTGCGGCCAGTGCAGCGGCCTGTGGCAGTTTGCGGAAGGCCTGGACCGCCTGGACGCGCTGATCGAAATCCAGCGCCGAAGCGGGTTGCAGGGCGCGTACCGAGAGGTACACCGCCACGTCGACGCCTTCGTCTTCATAACGCGCACGCAGACGATCGAAGATGAAGTCGAGCACCTGCTCCGCCAGACCGGCCTGCTTGATCTTCGCGCCGAACTGCGTGACAGCGAATTTCACCGTTTCGACCAGGTTCAGGTCGAGCTTCTTCTCGATCAGGATACGCAGGATGCCCAGTGCTGCACGACGCAGGGCGTACGGGTCCTTGCTGCCGGTGGGCAGCATGCCGATACCGAAGATCCCGACCAGTGTGTCGAGCTTGTCGGCAATGGCCACCGCAGCACCGGTCAGCGTGGTCGGCAGTTCGGCACCTGCGCCGCGCGGCATGTACTGCTCGTTGAGCGCCAGTGCGACGTCTTCAGGTTCGCCGTCGGCCTTGGCGTAGTAGTAACCGGCAATGCCCTGCATTTCCGGAAACTCGCCGACCATCTCGCTCGACAGGTCGCACTTGGACAGCAGACCGGCCCGCGCAGCACGCTGGGCGTCGCCGCCGATGCGTGGTGCGATGTAAGCGGCCAGTTTCGACACACGCTCGGCCTTGTCGAACACGCTGCCCAACTGCGCCTGGAACACGACGTTCTTCAGGCGATCGTTGAAGGTTTCCAGCTTCTGCTTCTTGTCCTGCTTGAAGAAGAACTCGGCGTCGGTCAGGCGTGGACGAACCACCTTCTCGTTACCGGCGATGATCTGTGCCGGGTCCTTGCTCTCGATGTTGGCCACGGTGATGAAGCGCGGCAGCAGCTTGCCGTCGACATCCAGCAGGCAGAAATATTTCTGGTTGTCCTGCATGGTGGTAATCAAGGCTTCCTGAGGCACTTCCAGAAAGCGCTCTTCGAACGAGCACACCAGCGGAACCGGCCACTCGACCAGACCGGCCACTTCGTCCAGCAGGCTTGGCGGCACGATGGCGGTGCCTTCCTGTTGGGTGGCCAGTTCGTCGACGCGCTTGCTGATGATGTGGCGACGTTCGTTGAAGTCGGCCAGTACATGAGCGGCGCGCAGGTCACTGAGGTAACCGGCAGGCGAGGAAATGCGCACGTCTTGCGGATGATGGAAGCGATGACCGCGCGAATGACGACCTGCGCTCTGGGCGAGGATCGTGCAATCGACGACCTGATCACCGAACAGCATCACCAGCCACTGGGTCGGCCGCACGAACTCTTCCTTGCGAGCACCCCAGCGCATGCGCTTGGCAATCGGCAGGTCGTTCAGCGAGTCTTCGACGATGGTTGGCAACAGCGACGTCGTCGGCTTGCCGAGGATGGTCTGGCTGTAGCGCAGTTTCGGGCCGCTCTGATCGATTTCGCTCAGGTCGACGCCGCACTTCTTGGCGAAGCCCAGGGCGGCCTGAGTCGGGTTACCGTCGGCGTCGAACGCTGCCTGACGCGGTGGGCCGTCGAGGTTGACGCTGCGATCCGGTTGTTGCGTGGCCAGTGCGGTAATCAGCACGGCCAGACGGCGCGGTGCGGCGTAGACCTGTTTGGCGCTGTAGGTCAGACCTGCGCCTGTGAGGCCTTTTTCAATACCGGCGAGAAACGCATCGGCCAGAGAGACGAGGGTCTTGGGTGGCAGTTCTTCGGTGCCCAGCTCGACCAGAAAATCTTGAGCACTCATTGCGCTGCCTCCAGCTTGGCCAACACTTCATCGCGTAGATCGGGCGGCGCCATCGGGAAGCCGAGACGGGCCCGGGCCTGCAGGTAGGCTTGAGCCACCGAACGGGCCAGCGTGCGTACGCGCAGGATGTATTGCTGACGCGCCGTCACGGAAATCGCGCGACGGGCATCCAGCAGGTTGAAGGTGTGCGAGGCCTTGAGGACCATTTCGTAGCCGGGCAATGGCAGCTCCAGCTCGATCAGGCGTGCGGCTTCGCTTTCGTAGAAGTCGAACAGCTCGAACAGCTTGTCGACGTTGGCGTGTTCGAAGTTGTAGGTCGACTGCTCGACCTCGTTCTGGTGGAACACGTCGCCGTAGGTCACTTTGCCGAACGGGCCGTCAGCCCAGACCAGATCGTAGACCGAGTCCACGCCCTGCTGGTACATCGCCAGACGCTCGAGGCCGTAGGTTATTTCGCCGGTGACCGGGTAGCACTCCAGACCACCGACCTGCTGGAAGTAGGTGAACTGCGAGACTTCCATGCCGTTGAGCCAGATCTCCCAGCCCAGACCCCAGGCGCCCAGCGTCGGCGATTCCCAGTTGTCTTCGACGAAGCGCACGTCGTGCACCAGCGGATCGAGGCCGATGTGCTTGAGCGAGCCCAGGTACAGTTCCTGGAAGTTGTCCGGGTTCGGCTTGAGAATCACCTGAAACTGGTAATAGTGCTGCAGGCGGTTCGGGTTTTCGCCGTAGCGGCCGTCAGTCGGGCGACGGCTTGGCTGTACGTAAGCGGCGTTCCAGGTTTCCGGGCCTACGGCGCGCAGAAACGTGGCAGTGTGGAACGTGCCGGCGCCTACTTCCATATCGTAGGGCTGAAGTACCACGCAACCTTGTTCTGCCCAGTATTGCTGGAGGGCGAGGATCAAGTCTTGGAAGGTACGCACGGCTGGCGTAGGCTGGCTCACAAATTTCACCTGTGCTGGGCTGCGATTCAAAGAGCGGGAGTATACCCGATTCGGCCGCACGTCCACTCGTTGGGAGCCCTATGACACGCTGCTTTTGGTGCAACGAAGACCCCCTGTACATCGCATATCACGATCAGGAGTGGGGAGTGCCGCTGCGCGATGCGCAGAAGCTCTTCGAGTTGCTTTTGCTCGAAGGGTTCCAGGCCGGGCTGTCGTGGATCACGATTCTCAAGCGGCGGGCGCGTTATCGCGAAGTGCTGCACGGTTTCGACGTCGAGCGCCTGGCGCAGTTGAGCGATGCTGAAATAGAGGCGTTGATGCTTGATCCGAGCATCATCCGCAACCGCCTCAAGCTCAAGGCGGTGCGCACCAATGCGCAGGCTTGGCTGGCACTGGAAGACCCGGTCGCGCTGCTCTGGTCGTTTGTTGGCGGTATCCCGAAGATCAATCACTTCAAGGACCGCAGCGAAGTCCCGGCGATTACCGCCGAGGCCGAAGCGATGAGCAAGGCACTGAAAAAGGCCGGTTTCACCTTTGTCGGCCCGACCATCTGTTACGCCTACATGCAGGCCAGCGGCATGGTCATGGACCACACCGTCGATTGCGATCGGTATGCGATCCTGAGCCGCTGACGGTTACACTACCCGCCTCGAGAATCTGGGAGTCATCTGTGGATAAGTTCAAAGGCGCCGTAATGGTCGGGGCGTTGCGATTGTTTGCGCTGTTGCCGTGGCGCGCGGTGCAGTGGACAGGCACCGCGATTGGCTGGCTGATGTGGAAGCTGCCCAACCGTTCGCGGGAAGTGGCGCGGATCAATCTGTCCAAGTGCTTTCCCGAGTTGAGCGAGCCGGAGCTGGAAAAGCTCGTCGGCCGCAGCCTCATGGACATCGGCAAGACCCTGACCGAAAGCGCCTGTGCGTGGATCTGGCCGGCACAGAAATCGATCGACCTGGTGCGTGAAGTCGAAGGGCTCGATGTGCTCAAGGACGCGCTGGCGTCCGGCAAGGGCGTGGTCGGCATCACCAGTCATCTGGGCAACTGGGAAGTGCTCAATCACTTCTACTGCAGCCAGTGCAAGCCGATCATTTTCTATCGTCCACCCAAGCTGAAAGCCGTGGACGACCTGTTGCGCAAGCAGCGTGTGCAGTTGGGCAACCGCGTTGCGGCGTCGACCAAGGAAGGCATTCTCAGTGTCATCAAGGAAGTGCGCAAAGGCGGCTCGGTGGGTATTCCGGCCGATCCGGAGCCGGCCGAATCAGCCGGCATCTTCGTGCCCTTCTGCGGTACCATGGCCCTGACCAGCAAGTTCGTGCCGAACATGCTGGCCGGTGGCAAGGCAGTCGGCGTATTCCTGCACGCCATGCGCCTGCCGGACGGCTCGGGTTACAAAGTGGTACTCGAAGCGGCTCCGGAAGCCATGTACAGCACCGACACCGAAACCTCGGCAGCGGCGATGAGCAAAGTGGTCGAGAAATACGTGCGGGCGTACCCGAGCCAGTACATGTGGACCATGAAGCGCTTCAAGAAACGCCCGCCAGGCGAAGCGCGCTGGTACTAGAAAGGACTGGACGCGGAGCGTCCGGAACGCCATGCCCACGCCGGAGCATGGGCACGACAGTGTTCCTGAAGACGCCTATCGTTCCTCACGCTCCGCGTGGGAATGCCTTGCGTGAAGCTCTGCGTCACAGTTCTCAGGATAGGACGCAGAGCGTCCGGAACGGCATGCCCACGCTGGAGCATTGGCACGATAGTGTTCCTGAAGACACCTATCGTTCCTCACGCTCCGCGTGGGAATGCCGTGCGTGACGCTCTGCGTCACAAATCTGCGCCGCGCCACAGTTCTCAGGATAGGTCGCAGAGCATCCGGAACGGCGTGCCCACGCTGGAGCATGGGCACGATAGTGTTTCCCTCAACTGGCCGCCGCAATCAATCCGCGTCGCTCCAGCGCCACCTGAGTCCCTTCCGGACTCATTCGTATCAGGTTCACCGGGATGGATTTGGCTGCAGGGGTGTTGCCGTGTTTATCCCGGTTGGCCAGTGGCAGCAGGCCGTTGGTTTCCGGGTAGTACGCTGCGCAGCAACCCTGTGGCACATCGTAGGGTATGACCTTGAAACCCGCTGCGCGCCGCGCCGCGCCGTGGTCGGGTCGAGCGCCGTCTGAAACTCGATGTAGTCCCCGGCCTTCAGTCCCAGGCGTTCGATGTCCTGCGGGTTGAGCATCACCACCATGCGGTCGCCAAAGATGTCCCGATAACGGTCATCGTTGGAATACACCGTGGTGTTGAACTGGTCATGGCTGCGGATCGTCATCAACTGCAGATGCTCGGCGCCCGGCGGCGTGTCGTCTTCGTCGTAGATGCCTTCGGGAAAGAGGAAGTTGGCCTTGCCCGACTCGGTGTCCCACCTGCGCTCACTGGCGGCATTGGGCAAACGGAAACCTCCGGGTTCGAGGATGCGCTGATTGAAATCGTAAAACTGCTCAGGCAGTACTTCTTCGATCTTGTCGCGAATCCTTGAGTAGTCGCCCACATAGCTGTCCCAGTCCACCTTGGGATTGGGCGCAAGCGTCGCTTTGGCGATACCGGCAATGATCGCCACTTCGGAAATCAGATGTTTCGACGCAGGCTCGAGCATGCCGGTCGAGCCGTGCACCATCGACATTGAGTCCTCCACCGTAATGGTTTGCGCCACGCCGTTCTGCAGGTCGCGCTCCGAACGCGCCACGCACGGCAGCAGAAAGGCCTTCTGCCCATGTACCGTCGCACTGCGGTTGAGCTTGGTGTTCACCAGCACCGTCATTTTCAGACGGCTGACGGTCGGGCAGATCACATCGGTGTCTGGAATGGCACGGAAGAAATTGCCGCCCATGGAAATGAGCGCTTCCACCTCGCCACGCAACAGGGCTTCGCAGGTCTCGGCCACGGCATGGCCTTTTTTTCGGGACGCTTCAAAACCGAACACCTTGCTCATGCTGGCCAGAAAAGGTTCGCCGGCCTTTTCATAGATGCCCATCGTTCTGTCGCCCTGTACGTTGGAGTGTCCACGTACCGGGCAAGCGCCCGCACCGAGCTTGCCGATGTTGCCGCGCAACAGCAGCAGGTTGATGATCTGCTGCATGGCATCACCGCCACGCTTGTGCTGAGTGACGCCCATCCCCCAGCAGCAGATGACCCCCTTCGAGCGCTTATAGACCGTCGCCACCTCTTCGATGGCCTGACGCGTCAGACCCGAATGGCGCTCGATGATGTCCCAGGGCAACTGTCGGCAATAATCGGCGTACTGCTCAAAACCATGGGTGTGTTCTTCAATGAACGCCACATCGAGTACACGCGGCAGGTTTTCACGCTGCGCCACGTCATCGGCTTCGATCACGGCCTTGCAAACGCCTTGCAGGGCGATCATGTCGCCGCCGATCCTGACCTGATGGTACTGCGAGCTGATTTCCACCCCATGCAGACTGAGCATATCGCGCGGGTCCTGCGGCGCCGCAAAACGTACCAGCGCCCTCTCCCGCAGCGGGTTGAAGGAAATGATGCTCGCGCCCCGGCGTGCGGCGGCGTGCAGCTCGGACATCATGCGCGGGCTGTTGGTCCCGGGGTTCTGGCCGATGATGAAAATCGCGTCGGCGTTCTCGAAATCTTCCAGCGTCGTGGTGCCTTTGCCGACCCCGATCGACTCGGGCAGCGCCGCGGTGGTGGTTTCATGGCACATGTTCGAGCAGTCAGGGAAGTTGGCCATGCCGTACAGGCGACCGAACAGCTGATACAGAAAGGCGGCTTCGTTCGACGTGCGCCCGGAGGTGTACAGCTCCAGCTTCCACGGGTCGCTCAGGCCGCGCAGCTCTTCGCCGATCTCGGCGAACGCCTCGTCCCAGGTGACGGGCAGGTATTTGTCACTGGCGGCGTCGTAGCGCATCGGCTCGGTGATACGGCCTTCTGCTTCCAGCTGGTGATCGCTCCAGGTCGCCAGTTCGCTGACCGTATGCCGGGCGAAGAACTCAGGGGTCACGCGTTTCTTGGTCGATTCCCAGGCCAGTGCCTTGGCACCGTTCTCGCAGTATTCAAAGGTGTGCGGCTTCTTTGGGTCCGGCCAGGAGCAACTGGGGCAGTCGAAGCCGCCAGGCTTGTTCATGGACATCAGCGTGCGGTTGCCCTTGATCAGCACATGCTGGTGCAACAGGTGCTTGTTGACCGCACTGAGCGCGGGCCAGCCACCCGCCGGCGTGCCGTCGGTCTGTGATCCCTGAAGCGGGGCCTGGGAGTTTTCCGATTCGGACATGGGGTGTGTTCTCTCTCATAAAGCCCGTGAAGGCATGAAGCTCGTGTGTCTGAGATACACGGGCTCAGAGAGAATTCGCCCGAGTCGACGAGCGTTGCCGACAGGGCGCGTCGGCAAGAGGTTCAGTCAGGGTCATACCCTGTTCAGGAGCGGTTCAGAAAAAGCTCAGGCCGACCTGAAACAGCCGCTCGACATCGCGAATGCACTTCTTGTCCACAAGGAACATGATCACATGGTCACCGGACTCGATCACGGTGATGTCATGGGCGATAAGCACCTGTTCGTCGCGGATCACTGCGCCGATTGCCGTGCCGGTCGGCAGGTTGATGTCCTTGATGGCGCGGCCGACGACCTTGCTGGATTTCGAGTCGCCGTGAGCGACGATCTCGATGGCTTCGGCTGCACCGCGTCGCAGCGAATGCACGCTGACGATATCGCCGCGGCGCACGTGGGCCAGCAGCGTGCCGATGGTTGCCAGTTGCGGGCTGACCGCAACGTCGATTTCGCCACCCTGCACCAGATCGACGTACGCCGGGTTATTGATCAGCGTCATCACCTTGCGTGCGCCCAGACGCTTGGCCAGCAGCGACGACATGATGTTGGCTTCATCGTCGTTGGTCAGCGCCAGGAACAGGTCGGTGTTGCCGATGTTTTCTTCCAGCAGCAGATCGCGGTCCGATGAGCTGCCCTGCAGCACCACTGTGCTGTCCAGGTGCTCCGACAGATAGCGGCAGCGCGCCGGGCTCACTTCGATGATCTTCACCTGATAGCGGCTTTCGATGGCCTCAGCCAGGCGCTCGCCGATGTTGCCGCCACCAGCGATGACGATACGTTTGTAGTTCTCGTCCAGGCGCCTCAGCTCGCCCATCACGGCGCGAATATCAGCCTTGGCGGCGATGAAGAACACCTCGTCGTCGGCCTCGATGACCGTGTCGCCATTCGGCAGTATCGCCCGGTCGCGGCGGTAGATCGCCGCGATGCGCGTTTCGACATTCGGCATGTGCGCTCTTAGCTGGCGCAGCGGTTGACCGACCAGCGCGCCGCCGTAGTAGGCTTTGACCGCGACCAGTTGCGCTTTGCCTTCGGCGAAGTCGATCACCTGCAGCGCACCGGGGTACTCGATCAGACGCTTGATGTAGTTGGTGACGACCTGCTCCGGACTGATCAGCACGTCGACCGGGATCGCGTTTTTATCGAACAGGCCTGCGCGTGTCAGGTACGCCGCTTCACGGATGCGCGCAATCTTGGTCGGCGTGTGGAACAGCGTATGGGCCACCTGACAGGCAATCATGTTGGCTTCGTCGCTGCTGGTCACCGCGACCAGCATGTCGGCGTCGTCCGCGCCGGCCTGACGCAACACCGCCGGGTAGGAACCTTTGCCCTGCACGGTGCGGATGTCCAGGCGGTCGCCCAGATCGCGCAACCGGTCGCCGTCAGTGTCGACCACGGTGATGTCGTTGGCTTCGCCCGCCAGATGCTCGGCCAGCGTACCGCCTACCTGCCCTGCACCCAGAATGATGATTTTCACGCGCTTACTCCCGCGCCGCCGCGATCTTGATCAGTTTGGCGTAGTAGAAACCGTCGTGGCCGCCTTGCTGGGCCAGCAGCTGGCGACCATGGGCTTGCTTGATACCCGCGGGCGGCTGTCCGGCCTGCCCGGCGATGTCCAGCTCTCTGGCCCCGGAGGTGCGCGCCAGAAACGCCTCGATGACGTCGGTGTTTTCGGTCGGCAGTGTCGAGCAGGTCGCGTACACCAGCATGCCGCCTACCTGCAGCGTAGGCCACAACGCATCGAGCAGCTCGCCCTGCAAGGCCGCCAGCGCGGCGATGTCATCTGCCTGACGAGTCAGTTTGATGTCCGGATGACGACGAATCACACCGGTCGCCGAGCACGGTGCGTCGAGCAGGATGCGCTGGAACGGTTTGCCGTCCCACCACTGCGCTGTCTCGCGTGCATCGGCTGCAATCAGCTCGGCATCCAGACCCAGGCGATCGAGGTTTTCACGCACGCGCACCAGACGCTTGGCTTCCAGATCCACCGCCACCACGCCGCTCAGTTGCGGCTGCACTTCCAGCAAATGGCAGGTCTTGCCGCCCGGTGCGCAGCAGGCATCGAGTACTCGTTGCCCGGGGGCCAGCTCCAGCAGGTCGGCGGCCAGTTGCGCGGCTTCGTCCTGCACGCTGATCCAGCCTTCGGCAAAACCGGGCAGCGAGCGCACATCGCACGGCTCGGCGAGGACGATGCCGTCCTGACTGAAGGTGCACGCGCTGGCTTGCAGGCCGGCAGTGTTGAGCAGTTCGAGGTATTGATCGCGACGGTTATGGCGTCGGTTGACGCGCAAGATCATCGGCGGGTGCGCATTGTTGGCCGCGCAGATGGCTTCCCACTGTTCCGGCCAGGCGGCTTTCAGGGCTTTCTGCAGCCAGCGCGGGTGGGCCGTACGCACCACCGGGTCGTGTTCCAGCTCGATCAGCAGCGCCTCGCCATCACGTTGCGCATTGCGCAGCACGGCGTTGAGCAAACCTTTGGCCCACGGCTTTTTCAACTTGTCGGCGCAACCCACGGTTTCACCGATGGCGGCGTGGGCCGGAATGCGGCTGTAGAACAGCTGATAAAGGCCGACCAGCAACAAGGCTTCAACGTCTGCGTCGGCGGCCTTGAAGGGCTTCTGCAGCAGCTTGGCCGCCAGTGCCGACAGGCGTGGCTGCCAGCGCGCGGTGCCGAATGCCAGGTCCTGCGTCAGGCCACGATCACGCACCTCGACCTTGTCCAGTTGAGTGGGCAGCGAGCTGTTCAGCGAGGCCTTGCCGCTGAGCACGGCAGCCAGTGCCTTGGCGGCGGCCAGACGCGGGTTCATTGGCCCAGCACCGTGCCGATGGCAAACTTCTCGCGGCGGCTGTTGAACAGGTCGGTGAAGTTCAGTGGCTTGCCGCCCGGCAATTGCAGACGGGTCAGGCGCAGCGTGTTCTGCCCGCAGGCGACGATCAGGCCATCCTTGCTGGCGCCGAGAATCGTCCCCGGCGCGCCCTGCCCTTCGGCCACATCGGCGGCCAGGACTTTCAGGGTTTCTTCGTTCAGCGTGCTGTGGCAGATCGGCCAGGGGTTGAAGGCGCGGACCAGGCGCTCGAGCTCATCGGCCGGGAGAGTCCAGTCCAGACGCGCTTCGTCCTTGTTCAGTTTGTGCGCGTAGTTGGCCAGGCTGTCATCCTGAACCTCGCCGACCAGCGAACCGTCTGCCAGACCGCCAATGGCCTGCAACACAGCAGGCGGACCGAGTTCGGCCAGGCGATCATGCAGCGTGCCGCCCGTGTCCTGCGCGGTAATCGGGGTGACGGCCTTGAGCAGCATCGGCCCGGTGTCCAGGCCCGCTTCCATGCGCATCACGGTCACGCCGCTCTCGGCATCACCGGCCTGCACCGCGCGCTGAATCGGCGCCGCACCGCGCCAGCGCGGCAGCAGCGACGCATGGCTGTTGATGCAGCCCAGGCGCGGAATATCCAGCACCACTTGCGGCAGGATCAGGCCGTAGGCGACGACCACCATCAAATCCGGTTGCAGCGCTGCCAGTTCAGCCTGCGCAGCAGGATCGCGCAGTGTGGGCGGCTGCATGACCGGTACGTCGTGTTGCAGCGCCAGTAGCTTGACCGGGCTGGGCATCAGCTTTTGTCCACGACCGGCCGGGCGATCGGGCTGGGTGTACACGGCGACGATCTGGTGAGGGCTGTCGAGCAGGGCCTTGAGGTGTTCGGCGGCGAATTCCGGGGTGCCGGCGAAGACGATGCGCAGTGGCTCAGTCATGGAGTTCTCATTATAAAAAAAGGCCTGTTCAGGCCTTTTGGGGTAACGACGGATCAGGCGTTGAGCTTGTGCTGCTTTTCGAGCTTCTTCTTGATCCGGTCACGCTTGAGGTTGGACAGGTAATCGACGAACAGCTTGCCGTTCAGGTGATCACATTCATGCTGGATACAGATGGCGAGCAGGCCCTCGGCAACCAGTTCATAAGGCTTGCCGTCACGGTCCAGCGCCTTGACTCGGACCTTTTGCGGACGGTCGACGTTCTCGTAGAAACCGGGAACCGACAGGCAGCCTTCCTGATACTGATCCATTTCATCGGTCAGTTTTTCGATTTCAGGATTGATGAGGACCATCGGTTCGCTGCGGTCTTCGCTCAGGTCCATGACGACCACGCGCTTGTGGACATTGACCTGAGTCGCGGCCAGGCCGATACCTGGCGCTTCGTACATGGTTTCAAACATGTCGTCGACCAACTGGCGAATGCCTTCGTCTACCATCGCCACAGGTTTGGCGATGGTGCGCAGGCGCGAATCGGGAAATTCGAGGATGTTTAGAATGGCCATATACGTAAGAGCTGCACTGTTAAGGTAAAGTCAATGTTGGGTGCCGGGCCCGGGAGTTCAAGGCAGGCAGCCCAGGACAGGACTCTAGGGTTCGCGTGAGGCAACATGATAAAGGGATTCACCGCATGAGGAAATCACTACTCGCCCTGCTGCTCCTGACTGCCAGCGGTCTTGCGCAGGCGCAAGTGCAACTCAGGGAAGGCTATCCGCAGAGCTACACCGTTGTCGCCGGGGACACACTCTGGGACATTTCCGGCAAGTTCTTGCGTGAACCTTGGAAATGGCGCGAGATCTGGCGGGCCAATCCGCAAGTCCATGATCCCGACCTGATCTACCCCGGTGACACCCTCGCGCTGACCTGGGTCGATGGTCAGCCGCGTGTGACGCTCAATCGCGGCGAGTCGCGCGGCACCATCAAATTGTCACCGCGTGTGCGCAGTACGCCGATGGTCGAAGCCATTCCGAGCATTCCGTTGGGCGCGATCAACGCATTCCTGATCAACAATCGGATTGTCGACAGCGTCGAGCAGTTCGAAAAAGCGCCCTACATCGTTGCGGGCAATGCCGAGCGCGTGCTCAGTGGCAACGGTGATCGCGCCTACGCACGGGGCGCGCTGGACCCGGCACACAGCGTCTACGGCATCTTCCGTCAGGGCAAGACCTACACAGATCCAGAGACCAAGGAAGTACTGGGTATCAACGCCGATGATGTCGGCAGCGCCGAGGTGGTTGCCACCGAAGGTGACGTCTCGACCCTGATTCTGCAGCGCTCTACGCAGGAAGTACGTCTGGGCGATCGTTTGTTCAGCAGCGAAGAGCGGGCTATCAACTCGACGTTTTTGCCCAGCGCTCCGCAGGCGCCGATAGAAGGTTTGATTCTGGATGTGCCACGCGGCGTCACTCAGGTCAGCGTGCTGGATGTGGTCACGCTCGACAAGGGCAAACGCGACGGCCTGACCGAGGGCAACGTGCTGGCGATCTACAAGACCAGCGAAACCGTGCGCGACCGAATCACCGGAGAGCTGGTAAAAATCCCCGACGAACGGGCCGGCCTGCTGATGGTTTTCCGTACCTACGACAAGCTTAGTTACGCCTTGGTCCTGCAAGCCAACCGATCTTTGGCCATCATGGACAAGGTTCGCAACCCGTAGACGCATGTTTCAGATCTGACACGGATTTGTGTGACGAACCAGACACTTATCAAATTGTTGTCAACAGAGTTATCCACAGGTTTGTGCATCATTCGGGATGCACGATGGATCAGGGACGATCTCATGCCATTGTTCGAAAATGCCCCCTCTTCGCCCGCAGAGCTGGAAGCGCGTTTGCGCATGCACCGCTTGCCCGAGATAGGGCCGAAACGCTTTTCCAGGCTGATCGAAGCCTTCGGTTCGGCCTCGTCGGCGCTCAGTGCGCCGGCCAGCGCATGGCGTGCGCTGGGCATTCCTGGTGCCTGTGCCGAGGCGCGTCGTGACCCTTTAGTACGTGATGGCGCCAGTGCCGCACTGGCCTGGCTGGAGCGTCCGGGCCAGCATTTGCTGATGTGGGACCACCCTGGCTACCCCGCATTGCTGGCGCAGATCGCTGATCCACCGCCGCTGATCTTCATTGCCGGCGACCCTTCGATCCTCGAGCGTCCGCAGTTGGGAATGGTCGGCAGTCGTCGCGCCTCCCGACCCGGGCTGGACACCGCCAGCGCTTTTGCGCGCAGCCTTGCGGCTGCCGGTTTTGTGATCACCAGCGGTCTGGCGCGAGGTATTGACGGCGCCGCGCATCAGGGCGCATTGGATGTCGGTGGGCTTACAATCGGCGTGCTTGGCACCGGGCTCGAAAAACTTTATCCACAGCAGCATCGCGCGCTCGCCGCGCAGATGGCGGCCCAGGGCGGCGCGGTGATTTCCGAGTTCCCGCTGGACGCCGGACCGCAGGCCAGCAACTTCCCTCGGCGTAACCGAATCATCAGCGGCCTGTCGCTGGGCATACTGGTGGTCGAGGCCAGTGTCGCCAGCGGCTCGTTGATTACCGCGCGACTGGCCGCCGAGCATGGACGAGAGGTGTACGCGATACCCGGCTCGATTCATCACCCTGGCGCCAAGGGCTGTCATCAGTTGATACGTGACGGCGCGACACTGGTCGAGACCGTCGAGCACATTCTTGAAGGCCTGCAGCACTGGAAACGTGTTGCGCCCAGCGTCGATCCCGTCACGCCGGCGAAGCCTGCCCCTTGCGATCATCCACTGTTGGCGCTGCTGCACGCCGCACCGCACACCAGCGAGGGCCTGTCGGCGTCATGCGGCTGGCCGTTGCCCAAGGTATTGGCAGGCCTGACCGAGCTGGAACTGGACGGACGCATAAGCTGTGAAGCAGGACGATGGTTCGCCAGAGCGCCCTGAGGTTAAACTGCCGCCAGGATTCAGTGGAGAGACAAACAATGGTCAGCAGTTGGCGAGTGCAACAAGCCGCTCAGGATATTCGAGCCGGTGCGGTGATTGCCTACCCGACCGAGGCAGTCTGGGGGCTGGGGTGCGATCCATGGGATGAAGAAGCGGTCTATCGTCTGCTGGCGATCAAGTCACGGCCGGTGGAAAAAGGCCTGATCCTGATTGCCGACAACATTCGCCAGTTCGACTTCCTGTTCGAAGACTTCCCCGAATTGTGGCTCGACCGCATGGCCAGCACCTGGCCTGGGCCCAACACCTGGCTGGTACCGCATCAGAACCTGCTGCCCGAGTGGATCACCGGCATTCACGAAACCGTGGCGCTGCGTGTTACCGATCACCCTACGGTGCGTGAACTGTGCGCGCTGGTCGGTCCGTTGATCTCCACCTCCGCCAACCCGGCGGGTCGCCCTGCCGCGCGTTCGAGATTGCGCGTCGAGCAGTACTTCCGCGGGCAGATCGACGGGGTTCTCGGCGGCAGCCTGGGCGGCCGTCGAAACCCCAGCGTGATACGCGATATCGCAACCGCGCAGATCGTGCGCGCCGGCTGACGCTGGCGCACACAGCGCGGGTTCAGTGGTAGACGATCAAGGGATCAGAATGGTCGAGCCCGTGGTGCGCCGGGCCGACAGCTCGGTCTGCGCCTTGGCGGCGTCCTTCAGGGCGTACTGCTGAATGCCGTCGACCTTGAGCTTGCCGCTGGCGAGCATGTCGAACAGCTCGTCAGCCATGGCCTGCAGGTTCTGCGCATTGTTGGCGTAAGAGCCCAGCGTCGGGCGGGTGACATACACCGAACCCTTTTGCGCCAGAATCCCGAGATTCACGCCCGAGACCGGCCCGGACGCATTGCCGAAGCTCACCACCAGCCCGCGTGGCGCCACGCAGTCGAGCGACGTCAGCCAGGTGTCCTGGCCCACCCCGTCGTAGACCACCGGGCATTTCTTGCCGTCAGTCAGCTCCAGCACGCGCCTGGCGACGTCTTCGTGACTGTAATCGATGGTTTCCCAGGCACCCAGCGCCTTGGCGTGAGCGGCCTTCTCCGGCGAACTGACCGTGCCGATCAGTTTGGCGCCCAGCGCCTTGACCCATTGGCAGGCCAGCGAGCCCACGCCGCCCGCAGCGGCGTGAAACAGAATGATCTCGCCCGGCTTTACCTGATACGTCTGACGCAGCAGATACTGCACCGTCAGGCCCTTGAGCATCAGGGCTGCGGCCTGCTCGAAACTGATCGAGTCAGCCAGCTTCACCAGATTCGCTTCAGGCAGCACGTGCACTTCGCTATAAGCCCCCAGCGGCCCGGTGCCGTAAGCGACACGATCACCGACCTTGAAGCGCGTTACCTCGGCCCCCACCGCCTCGACCACCCCCGCCCCTTCGGCACCGAGGCCGGAAGGCAGCGGCGTCGGATACAGCCCGCTGCGGTAATAGGTATCGATGAAATTCAGGCCAATGGCCTTGTTACGCACCACCACCGCCTGCGGCCCCGGAGCCTCCGGCTCGAAATCGACATATTCAAGAACCTCGGGTCCTCCGACAGCGCTGAACTGGATACGCTTTGCCATGTGCTCTCTCCTTGATGGTTAAAACAAGCCACGAAAGCCCCCATCGGACTCCATCCCCGGACCTTCGTCAACTGCCAGCCCGCGCCGCCGATGGTATGCTACGCGCCAATTTGCCTGCGCCTCTTTTGCTGCGGGGGCTCAGCCGTTTGACGTCAGCCGTAAGGGATCCTCATGAGTACCCGTACCGAGGCCGTAAAAGCCTACCTGCTCGACCTGCAAGACCGTATCTGCACTGCGCTTGAACAGGAAGATGGCAGCGCACACTTCATGGAAGATGCCTGGACGCGTCCGGCGGGCGGCGGTGGTCGCACGCGGGTGATCGAGAATGGCACGGTCATCGAGAAAGGCGGTGTCAATTTTTCCCATGTTTTCGGCAGCAATCTGCCGCCGTCTGCCAGCGCTCATCGGCCTGAACTGGCCGGGCGTGGTTTCGAGGCGCTGGGCGTTTCGCTGGTGATACATCCGCACAACCCGCATGTGCCGACGTCCCACGCCAACGTACGCTTCTTCATTGCCGAGAAGGAAGGTGAAGAGGCCGTCTGGTGGTTCGGTGGCGGTTTCGACCTGACGCCTTATTACGGCGTCGAGGAAGACTGCGTGCACTGGCACCGGGTTGCCGAGCGCGCCTGTGCGCCCTTCGGTGAGGATGTCTACCCGCGCTACAAGGCCTGGTGCGACAGTTACTTCCACCTCAAACATCGCGATGAACCGCGCGGTATCGGTGGTCTGTTTTTCGATGACGTGAACCAGTGGGATTTCGACACCAGCTTCGCCTTCATCCGCGCCATCGGTGATGCGTTCATCAATGCGTATCTGCCGATCGTCCGGCGGCGCAAGGCAGCGGCCTATACGGTGCAGCAGCGTGAGTTTCAGGAATTTCGTCGTGGGCGCTATGTCGAGTTCAACCTGGTGTACGACCGCGGCACGTTGTTCGGTCTGCAATCGGGTGGGCGTACCGAGTCGATCCTCATGTCGCTGCCGCCGCAAGTGCGCTGGGGTTACGACTGGAAGGCCGCGCCGGGCAGCGAAGAGGCGCGCCTGACCGAGTATTTCCTGACCGATCGCGACTGGCTGGCGGAAAACTGATGGACCAGTACGTCGTCTTCGGTAATCCCATCGGCCATAGCAAGTCGCCGTTGATTCATCGCCTGTTTGCCGAGCAAACCGGGCAAACGCTGGATTACCAAACCTTGCTGGCACCGCTGGATGATTTCACCGCGTTCGCTCAGGCGTTTTTCCTGGTCGGGCGTGGCGCCAACGTCACCGTACCGTTCAAGGAAGAAGCCTGGCGCCTGGCCGACAGCCTCACCCAACGTGCGCAGCGCGCCGGGGCGGTCAACACCCTGAGCAAGCTCGTCGACGGTACTCTGCTGGGTGATAACACTGACGGTGCGGGGCTGGTACGTGATCTGACGGTCAACTGCGCGCGCAGCCTGCGTGGTCAGCGCATTCTGTTGCTGGGCGCAGGCGGTGCGGTGCGTGGCGCGCTGGAGCCGTTGCTTGCGCAACAGCCCGCTGCGTTGGTGATCGCCAATCGTACGGTCGAGAAAGCCGAGCGACTGGCGCAGGAGTTCGCCGACCTCGGGCCGGTATTCGCCAGCAGCTTCGACTGGCTTGAAGAGTCGGTGGACGTGATCATCAACGCCACCTCTGCCAGCCTGGCCGGAGAGCTGCCGCCCATTGCGCCCAGCCTGATCCAGCCGGGAGTGACCTTCTGCTACGACATGATGTACAGCAACGAGCCCACTGCTTTTTGCCGTTGGGCCACCGAGCACGGCGCGGCGCAGGCGGTGGATGGTCTGGGCATGCTGGTCGAGCAGGCGGCAGAAGCCTTCCTGTTGTGGCGCGGCGTGCGCCCGGATTCAGCGCCTGTATTGGCGGAGTTGCGCAGATTGCTGGCTGCGGGTTGATCGGCTATCTGCGGACTATCGTGCCAATGCTCCGAGTTATACACAAGTCCGCTTTTGATTCTGCCCGGAGGGCGTGGGAGCGAACTTGTTCGCTCCCACGCCCTCCGGGCAGAAGCCAAATCTACGGGCTTATCGGGACCTTTGTAGAACGCAGAGCGTCGCGGCGATGAGTTACAACTCAATCCTCAAACAGAATCGGGCACTTCTCCGCCCCTTCCAGCTTGTGCAGTTCTTCGATTACCTGCGGCCTGGCATTGCGCAGGACCAGCACTCTGCCCTGGCGGCCCAGACGTCTGGCTTCCTGATGAAGCATCTCCACGCCTGAGTAATCGATGAAGTTGATCTGCTGCGCATCGATCACCACTCGCACACCTTCGGTACGTTGCAGGCGGGTCTGCAGGTAGTGGCTGGCGCCGAAGAAGATCGATCCGCCGACCCGCAGGACCTCCTCGTCGCCCTCGCGCCACTGCTGGACGCGCGGTTGCGAGGTGCGCTTGAGGTAGAAGAACAGCGAGGCCAGTACACCGGCGTAGATCGCGGTTTGCAGCTCCAGCAACAAGGTGGCCAGACAGGTCAGCGCCATCACGAAAAACTCGGCGCGGCTGACGCGGAACAGCGCACGAATGCCTCGACGATCCACCAGCCCCCAACAGATCAGCAGAATTGAGGCGGCCATGGCCGGGATCGGAATGTGCGATATCAACGAGGCACCGGCGACCGCAAACAACGCCACCCACAACGCAGAAAACACCCCCGCCAACGGCGAGCGCGCACCTGCCTCGTAACTCAATGCCGCACGGGTAAAAGACCCGGCTGACAGGTAGCCGGAGAACAGCGAGCCGACCATGTTCGACAGCCCCTGGGCACGCACTTCCTGATTGGCATTGAGCATCTGCTGCGAACGAGCCGACAGCGAGCGGGCAATCGACAGGCTGTTGACCAGCCCGAGCATGCCCACCGCCACGGCGGTCGGCAGCAGCTTGAGGATCAGCTCGAGGTCCAGCGGCAACGGGCTGAAGGGCGGCAAATGGCCGACGAAGGCGCTGACCACACGGACATGGCCGAACATCGCCGGCCACAGCCACACCAGCAGGCTGCTCGACACCAGTGCGATCAATAGCGTCGGCCAGCGAGGCACCAGAAGCTTGAGTCCGATGCCCAGTGCCAGGGTCAACAGACCGAGCATCAGCGAAGACAGATCGACTTCATGCCGATGCTCGAGCACGGCGCTCAGGCTTTTGAGGGCGGTGGTCTGACTCGGCAGATCGATGCCCAGCAGATTGGGCATCTGCCCCAGCGCAATCACCACCGCAGCGCCCAGCGTGAAACCCAGCACCACCGAATGCGAAACGAAATTTACCAGCGCACCGAAGCGCATCATCCCCAGCAACAACTGAAACACACCGGCGATGAAGGTCAGCAGCAGGATCAACATGATGTAGTCCTGACTGGCCGGGACGGCGAGCGGACTGACACTGGCATACAGCACGATGGATATAGCCGCAGTCGGCCCGCAGATCAGGTGCCAGGAAGATCCCCACAGACAGGCCACGAGGACTGGAACAATCGCAGCGTACAGACCGTACTCAGGCGGCAGCCCGGCGATCAGTGCGTAAGCGATGGATTGCGGCAGCGCCAGAATGGCGCCACTCAGGCCCACCAGCGCATCACGCCCGACGCTGGCGCGATTCTGCTGCGGCAGCCAGGCGAGAAAGGGTAGAAATTTATGGCGATTGAGCCAGCGCATCGGTCCCTCGGGTGAATTGAACGTAGAGGACGCAAAGCGTCCAGAACGGCACGCGGAGCATGGGCACGATAGTTGGATGGCTATCGTTCCTCACGCTCCAGCGTAGGAATGCCTTGGGTGACGCTCTGCGTCACAGACCTTCGCCACGCAGCGCACTCAAGGCTTTACGCCTACAACCTGGCCTTCACCGTCGCCAGACCGTCCTTGCCGTCAACGGTCTGTACACCCTCCAGCCACTTGTCCAGCACCGCCGGGTTGGCCTTGATCCAGGCCTTCGCCGCCTCGCTGTTGCTGACCTTCTTGTTGACCACCTCGGCCATGATGCTGTTTTCCATGTCCAGGGTGAAGCTCAGATTGGTCAGCAGCTTGCCGACGTTCGGGCAGGCTTGAGCATAACCCTTGCGGGTCAGTGTAAAGACCGAGCCGGTGTCGCCGAAATATTTCTCGCCGCCCTTGAGGTAGTGCATGCCCTCGATCTGCACGTTCATCGGGTGCGGCGTCCAGCCGAGGAACACCACAAAGGCCTTTTTCTTCACGTTGCGATTGACCTCGGCAAGCATCGCGGTCTCGCTGGACTCCACCAGCTTCCATTTGCCCAGATCGAATTCGTTCTTCTTGATGATCTCCTGCAACGACAGGTTGGCAGGTGCGCCGGAACCGATGCCGTAGATCTTCTTGTCGAACTTGTCAGCGAATTTATTCAGGTCGGCAAAGTTATGCACACCCGCTTCCCAGACGTAATCCGGCACGGCCAGGGTGAATTCGGTGCCCTCCAGGTTTTTCGCCAGTTGCGTCACGTCTCCAGTGGCCACGAACTTGTCGTAAAAGCCCTGCTGCGCCGGCATCCAGTTACCCAGAAACACATCCAGCTTGCCGTCTTTCAAACCGCCATAGGCAATCGGCACGGCCAGGGTATCGACCTTGGGCTTGTAGCCCAGACCCTCGAGTACCACGCTGGTAATGGCGTTGGTGGCCGCAATGTCACTCCAGCCGGGATCGGCCATCTTCACGGTACTGCAACTGGCGTCCTCTGCCTGCGCTGCAAGGCTGCCGAGGGTCATGACCGCGACCGCAACGGCTGTGGATAACTTCTTCATTGATGTACCCCTTTGGTTTTTTTGGTGTGGGCAGGGTCAAGGTTGCGGAAAACGTGCCTTGCGCTCCAGATCGTCCAGATCAATGTGGTTGCGCATGTACTGCTGACTGGCGTCGACCAGTGGCTGGTGATCCCAACTCTTCAGCTTGCCGGTTGCCAGCGATTTGGCGACGAAGCGCCTTCTGCGCTGACTGGCGAGCACCTGTTGGTGTATCGCCGGGATGTCCCACTTGGCCCGAGCTTCGGCCAGGAAGTCAGTGAACAGCTTTTCATGGGTGGGTGACTGGCTCAGGTCCTTCTGCTCTTTCGGGTCCTTCTTCACATCGAACAGCAGGCACGGGTCCTGTTCCGAATAGATGAATTTGTACGCGCCACGACGGATCATCATCAGCGGGCTGGTGGTGCCTTCGGCCATGTACTCGCCGAAGACCTCATCGTGCCCGCCCTTGCGTTTCAAATGCGGCATCAGCGAGCGTCCGTCCAATGGCAAACCGGCGTCCAGTTTGCCTTTGGCCATTTCGACGAAGGTCGGCAGCAAGTCGGCAGTCGACACCGACGCACTGACCCGTCCCGGCTTGAATTGCCCCGGCGCGTACACCACCAGCGGCACGCGGGCGGCCATTTCGAACCAGTGCATTTTGTACCAGAGGCCCTTCTCGCCGAGCATGTCGCCGTGATCGCCGGAGAACACCACGATGGTGTCTTCCGCCAACCCGACTTCATCGAGGGTCTGCATCAGTTTGCCGACGTTGAGGTCAATGTAGCTGCACGCACCGAAGTAGGCGCGGCGAGCATCACGAATCTTGTCGGTCGGCATGGGCTTGTCCCACAGGTCGTAGACCTTGAGCAGCCGCTGCGAATGCGGGTCCAGCGCGGCCTGATTGGCGTGCGGCGGCGGCATCGGGATCTCTTCATCGGCGTACAGGTCCCAGAACGGCATGGGAATGGTGTACGGATCATGAGGATGAGTCATGGAAACGGTCAGGCAGAACGGCGCATCACCGTCCTGGCGCACGTGGTCGTACAGATACTGCTGGGACTTGAACAGCACCTCTTCATCGAAGTCCAGCTGGTTGGTACGAATGCACGGACCGGCCTGCAATACCGAAGACATGTTGTGATACCAGCTTGGCCGCACGTCCGGCTCGTCCCAGTTGACCGACCAGCCGTAGTCGGCCGGGTAGATGTCACTGGTCAGGCGTTCTTCGTAGCCGTGCAGTTGATCCGGTCCGCAGAAATGCATTTTGCCTGCCAGGGCGGTCTTGTAGCCCAGCGCACGCAGGTAATGGGCATAGGTGGGGATGTCGGCCGGGAAGTCGGCTGCGTTGTCGTACGCGCCGATCCTGCTCGGCAGCTGGCCGCTGACCAGGGTGAAGCGCGACGGTGCGCATAGCGGGCTGTTGCAATACGCCTAGTCGAACACTACGCCGTTGGCAGCCATGCGGCTCAGGTTCGGCATCAGAATCGGGGACCGGGCGTAAAACGGCAACATTGGCGCGGCCATTTGATCGGCCATGATGAACAGAATATTTTTGCGCTTCATGTAATCGCTGCGTCCCATTGTGAAAAGTTATGCGAAAGTGCCGGGTATGAGGATGGAGTCCATACGTTTCAGGGTAAAGCCCATACACAGCAATGCCTAGGATAAGCTCAGCTAATGTTTGAATCTTTCGGCGATGTGTCACTCGACCTGCTGCGTGCCTTTGAGGTCGCGGCGCGCTTGCGCAGCTTCACCGCGGCAGCCCTCGAACTGGGCACGACACAGCCCGCTGTCAGCCAGCAGATCAAGCGCCTCGAAGAGCAACTCGCTACACGCCTGTTCGACCGCATCTACCGTGGCATCGAATTGACCGACGCCGGTGAAGTGCTGTTCAGCCATGTGCAGGCCGGACTGCAATCCATCGACAGCGGATTGATAGCGATCACCGAACACCATCAGCACGAAGTGCTTCAAGTGGCGACCGACTTCGCCTTCGCCGCCTACTGGCTGATGCCGCGTCTGCACCGTTTCCACAAGGTCAACCCGGACGTAGACGTCAGCCTGGTCACCAGCGAGCGTACCCACAGCATGTTACGCGCCGACATCGACGTTGCCGTGCTGTTCGGTGACGGGCGCTTCAAACAGGGCGAAAGCCACTGGCTGTTCAGCGAAGAGGTCTTCCCGGTGTGCAGCCCGCAATTGCTCGCCGGGCGCCAGACGCCGCTGCCCAACGATGCGCTGCGCGACTTTCCACTCCTGCACCTGCGTGGCGAAAGCATCAACCACTGGTTCGACTGGGCGGGCGTATTCCGCGCGCTGGACATCCCCCAGGTCCCCGCGCCCGGCCAGTTGCGCTTCGACAACTACACCCTGCTGATCCAGGCGGCCATCGGCGGACAAGGCATCGCCATCGGCTGGCGTCACCTGGTCGACGACCTTCTCGACCAAGGCCTGCTCTGCCGCCCTATCGCCGGCGCGGCGATTTCCGGCCAGGGCTATTACGTGGTCCTGCCCCAGCGCAAACGCCGCGTGCAGATCGTTCAGCAGTTCGTGGACTGGCTGGCCAGCGAGCAGGCGTTGAGCGGTGTTTCGCTGGCGGGTAGGCCATTGCCGTCGATTGCGGTGTAATATTGCCGCGCTGAAAAGTGACCACTCGGTCCATCACCGCGCGCATATCAACAAAATGGTCACGCATACGCTTCAACCTCATGAGCTGCCTGCCATGGGCGATTGAATCGAATGCTGAAAGACCAGAATAGAGGATCATCAGAAATGCCGGATCTACTCATCGACGGTAAGACACTTCACTATTCCGACCAAGGCACCGGTCCGGTGGTATTGCTCGGTCACAGCTATCTCTGGGACAAGGCGATGTGGAGTGCACAGATTGATACGCTGGCCAGCCAGTATCGGGTGATCGTGCCGGATCTGTGGGGTCATGGCGATTCCAGCGGGTTTCCTGAGGGCACGCGCAATCTCGATGACCTGGCGCGGCATGCGCTGGCGCTGCTGGATCATTTGAATATCGAGCGTTGCAGCATCGTCGGGCTGTCGGTCGGCGGCATGTGGGGCGCAATCGCTGCGCTGCTCGCGCCAGAGCGCATCACCGGTCTGGTGCTGATGGATACCTATCTGGGCAAAGAAACCGAGGCCAAGAAAGACTACTATTTCTCGTTGCTCGACAAGCTGGAAGACGTCGGGAGCTTTCCTGAGCCGCTGCTGGATATCGTCGTACCGATCTTCTTCCGTCCCGGGATTGATCCGCAGTCGCCTGTGTACACGTCGTTTCGTGCAGCACTTGCTGGCATGAATGCCGAGCAGTTGCGTCAGTCCGTGGTACCGCTGGGAAGGATGATTTTCGGTCGTGATGACCGGCTCGGGTTGATCGAGCAACTGAATGCCGACACCACGCTGGTGATGTGTGGCGATGCAGACATCCCGCGCCCGCCCGAGGAGACGCGTGAAATGGCGAACCTGATCGGCTGCCCTTACGTGCTGGTGCCAGAGGCGGGGCATATCGCCAATCTGGAAAATCCGGATTTTGTGTCAGGGGCGCTGATGACGTTTTTGGCGCGGGTTAACCAGAAGCAGGGTTGAGCTGAGCCGCGCCTTCAGGGACGGATGCAGACCCTCCGGAGCGGCGCTACCATGCTGTAGTGCTCACTTTTATACACAGAGCCGGGAATGCAGCGCTTTCAGGCTTCTGCCCGAAGGGCGTGGGAGCGAAGCGTCGCCCGGTTCGCTTCCACAGCTTCGGCCAGAATCAAAAGCGGACTTGTGTATAACGATGAGGAATGCCTTGCGTGACGCTCCGTGTCACACGTTTGCGCGTCGCCGCGCATTCAAGGACGTCAGCACCCCATCAATTCAACACACCATCCAGAATCGCGTACACAATCCCCGAGCCCACGGCGATCAGCACGACGTCGGTGCCCAGGCGGCGCCATTCGTAGCCGTCATAATGTGGCAGGTATTGCAGCGAGCGGCTGTCCAGGCGTTTGCCGTAACCAGGTGGCAACGGACGGCCCTTGGCGATGTGTACGCCCGGCGGCAGTGGCTGGCCCCGGCCGATGACGTCGCGGTGTTGCTGGAAGGTTTCGCGTACCGGGCCGAAATCCTGCGGTGGGCGGTTGCCGCCGCGGTTGTCCTGATGCGCCTGTCTGCCTGGCTGGCTGGCCGGGCCTTTGTCGGGACCCCTGCCATTGTCATTGCCCGGTCCACGGTCATTGCCACGCTCGTTATGCCCGCCATTGTTCTGCGGCCCCGGCTGTTGAACGCCACGGTTGTCGTCCGGGCCATCACCGCGCTGATCAGGTGGTGCAGCTTGCAGCAGCGGACTGGCGCTGATCATCAAGATACCCAGTCCGGTTATAAAACGGTTTGGCAGTTTCATGGTGCTTCCTCGGCTTCACGCGATGCAGCAAAAAGGGGTTCATGACGTTGGTCATGAACCCCTTGTGTCTTGCTACATAGAGCCGCCGCTCAGGCTTTGATTCCTCTGTATCAGAAACTTTACCCTCAGCGACGAGCGCTACGTACGCCCTCGGCCAGTGCCGCGCACAGCGTCAGTACGCCGTCGATGGCGTGCTCCGGCGACTCGGCGCTGGCGATCTTGTCGACGAAGGCCGAGCCCACGACCACGCCGTCGGCCAGACGCGCAATCGCCGCGGCCTGCTCGGGTGTGCGGATACCGAAACCGACGCTGATCGGCAGATCGGTGTGGCGGCGCAAGCGAGCGATGGCCTCAGTGACGTGCTCGGTGGTGGCCGAGCCAGCACCGGTCACACCGGCAACCGACACGTAGTAGACGAACCCGGAGCTGCGCTCCAGCACGCGCGGCAGACGCGCATCGTCGGTGGTCGGCGTGGTCAGACGGATGAAGTCGATGCCGGACGCCTGTGCAGGCGTCGCCAGCTCGGCGTCGTGCTCGGGTGGCAGGTCAACGATGATCAGACCGTCAACGCCTGCTTCTTTTGCCTGCGCCACGAAGGCTTCGACGCCAAAGCGGTGGATAGGGTTGTAGTAACCCATCAGCACAATCGGCGTGGTCTGATCGTCGACACGGAATTCGCTGACCATCTGGAGGGTTTTCTGCAGGGTCTGGCCAGCGTCGAGAGCACGCAGGGTCGCCAGCTGAATCGCCACACCGTCAGCCATCGGATCGGTGAACGGCATACCCAGTTCGATCACGTCAGCACCCGCAGCAGGCAGGCCCTTCAGAACTTTAAGCGAAGTGTCGTAGCCAGGGTCACCGGCGGTGATGAAGGTGACCAGCGCCGCACGACCTTCGGTTTTAAGCTGGGCGAAACGATGTTCTAGACGGCTCATACCAGCTGCTCCTGAGTGTGTTCGGCGGCGGCCATGTGGTTCATGACGGTTTGCATGTCTTTATCACCGCGCCCGGACAGGCACACGACCATCAGGTGATCGTCGCGCAGGTTGGTCGCGCGCTTCATGGCTTCGGCCAGGGCGTGAGCGGTTTCCAGCGCCGGGATGATGCCTTCGAGCAGGCAGCACTGATGGAAAGCGTCCAGCGCTTCATCATCGGTAATGCTGACGTATTCGACGCGCTTCACTTCGTGCAGGAATGCGTGTTCCGGGCCGATGCCTGGATAGTCCAGGCCGGCAGAGATCGAGTGCGCATCAGTGATTTGTCCGTCGCCGTCCTGCAGCAGGTAGGTACGGTTGCCGTGCAGCACGCCCGGTACGCCGCCGTTCAGGCTGGCCGCGTGCTTGTCGGTGCTGACGCCGTGACCGCCCGCTTCAACGCCGATGATTTCCACGCTGGCGTCATCCAGGAACGGATGGAACAGGCCCATGGCGTTGGAACCGCCGCCGACACAGGCGACCAGGCTGTCCGGCAGACGACCTTCCTTCTCCAGCATCTGCTCTTTGGTTTCCTTGCCGATGATGGCCTGGAAATCACGGACCATCGCCGGGTAAGGGTGCGGGCCTGCCACGGTGCCGATCAGGTAGAAGGTGTCTTCAACGTTGGTCACCCAGTCACGCAGCGCTTCGTTCATCGCATCTTTCAGGGTGCCGGTGCCGGAAGTGACCGGAACGATTTCAGCGCCCAGCAGCCTCATGCGGAACACGTTGGCCTGCTGACGCTCGATGTCGGTAGCACCCATGTAGATCACACAAGGCAGGCCGAAACGTGCAGCAACGGTAGCAGTGGCAACGCCGTGCATGCCGGCGCCGGTTTCCGCGATCAGGCGTTTTTTGCCCATGCGCTTGGCCAGCAGCACTTGGCCGATGCAGTTGTTGATCTTGTGCGCGCCGGTGTGATTGAGCTCTTCGCGCTTGAAGTAGATCTTCGCGCCGCCGCAGAACTCGGTCAGGCGCTCGGCGAAGTACAGCGGGTTCGGACGGCCCACGTAATCGCGCTGAAAGTAGGCCATTTCTTTGATGAATTCCGGGTCGACCTTGGCCGCTTCGTACTCGCGGTTGAGGTCGAGCACCAGCGGCATCAGGGTTTCAGCCACGTAGCGGCCGCCGAATGAGCCGAACAGGCCGTTGGCGTCGGGGCCGCTGCGGAAATTGGTCTGGGTCATGAAGTGCTCCAGTTGCAGTATTGGGCGAATGGGTTGAGCCGTATTGGCAATGGGTCCACTTTAACCAGCGCAAGGCCGGATGAAAACCGATAAGATTGCTGCAACCTGTCAGGAAAACTCACAGATCATGAGCCGCGACCTCCCTCCCCTCAATGCATTGCGCGCCTTTGAAAGCACTGCCCGGCTTGGCAGTGTCAGTCAGGCGGCGGAACAGCTGAACGTCACACATGGCGCTGTCAGTCGCCAATTGAAAGTGCTTGAAGAGCACCTGGGTGTAAGCCTGTTCAGCAAGGACGGACGAGGCTTGAAACTCACAGATGCAGGTATTCGTCTACGCGATGTCAGCGGCGACGCGTTCGACCGGCTGCGCGGCGTGTGCGCAGAGTTGAGCAAGGGCAGCGCAGATGCGCCGTTCGTGTTGGGGTGCTCGGGCAGCCTGCTGGCGCGCTGGTTCATACCGCGCTTGAGCCGCCTGAATGCCGAGCTGCCGGACCTGCGTCTGCACCTGTCGGCGGGCGAAGGTGATCTTGATCCGCGTCGGCCAGGGCTTGATGCCCTGCTGATCTTTGCCGAGCCGCCGTGGCCTGCAGACATGCAGGTATTCGAACTGGCAAGCGAGCGGATCGGACCGGTGTTGAGCCCACGCTTCGCGCGATTCGAGCGTCTGTGCGATGCACCTGTCGAGGCGTTGCTGGAAGAATCATTGCTGCAAACCACATCGCGTCCGCAGGCGTGGCCAAGCTGGGCGCAGCAGAACGGTATCGACCCGCAGTCATTGCATTACGGGCAGGGTTTCGAGCATTTGTATTATTTGCTGGAGGCGGCCGTGGCGGGCCTTGGCATCGCGATTGCGCCGGAACCTCTGGTCATCGATGACCTGAAAGCCGGTCGCCTGGCTGCGCCTTGGGGGTTCAGTGAAACCCCGGCGCAGCTGGCGCTTTGGGTACCCAGACGTGCGGCCGATGGACGGGCGCAGCAGCTTGCTCAGTGGTTAAAAAATGAGCTGAAGCGGTCCGGGGAACCGATCAGAAACTGATCAGTTACCGCGCTTGAACAGCATGTAGGCAGCGATCAGGCCGATGGCACCTACCGCAACGCCGGCGGTGGTCCAAGGATGTTCCTGAGCGTAGTCACGAGTTGCCAGTGCGTTTTCGCGGGTTTTCTCTTTGACGTCTTCGTAGACATCGCTGAGCAGGCTGCGCGAATGGCTCAGCGCGCTTTCAGCGTTGGCTTTCAGATTCTTCAGAGTCTTGCGCGACTCGTCGGTAGCATCGGCTTTCAGGCCCTCGAGGGACTTCAGGAGGCTCTCGATTTCAGCTTCCATACTCTGCAACGAGGCTTTGCGAAGTGACGTAGTAGCCATGGTGTTTCTCCTGCAATGATGAGTGAGCGTGTTGTTTCGGACTCCGGGCTTTTTGGAAAGTGCGATGGGATTTTTGCAAAGGTCTGAACTTTTGCGCGCCTTCCCCTGACAGAAGCAGGGAGCGCGCTCTATATCGCGTCTTTTTCAGACCTCAGGAGAACTGCCATGTCGGATCATCACACGTACAAGAAAGTTGAAATCGTAGGCTCTTCCACGACCACCATCGAAGACGCCATCAACAATGCCCTGGCCGAAGCCAGCAAAAGCCTCGACCTGATGGAATGGTTCGAAGTGACTGAAACCCGCGGCCATATCGAAAACGGCAAAGTCGCGCACTTCCAGGTGACGTTGAAAGTGGGCTTCCGCATCACCAACAGCTGAGGGTGATCTGAACCTTTCGGCTGGCCGATTGCCATAACTTGCGCTACACGCAGATGTGGCCACGCGTTCGCTGTGTGAGCGTGGGGATTTCAATGGGCGCCTGTTCCGATGGCGTCTTCATTTGGCCGGACGAGAGGGATTACCCATGAAGAAGTTTTTGTTGGCTGTAGGCTTGCTGAGCATTGCAGGCACTGCCCTCGCGGCAGGCAAGCCATGTGAAGAGTTGAAAAGTGAACTCGACGCAAGACTCCAGGCGAAGGGCGTAACGTCCTACACGCTGGAAGTGGTCGAGAAAGGCAGCGCAGAGGCCGGCAAAGAAGTGGTCGGCACCTGCGAAGGCGGCACCAAGGAAATCGTTTACCAGCGCGGTTGATTGCCAACCGGGCCCGGCTCAGGCCGGTTTGCCCGGTTAATCCCGTTTGCAGGTTTCACGAACAGAATCGCCCCGGACTGTCATCCAGTCCGGGGCGATTCTGTGTGTGGCTGGTTTTTTCCGATTCGGAAAATCGCTTAGCCGTGTGCGACCTGCGCGAGGATCTCGTATGAGCGCAGTCGATCCTCATGCTCGTACATGTCGCAGGTGAAGATCAACTCATCAGCGTCTGTTTGCTCAAGCAGCACATCCAGCTTGGCGCGGATCTTGTCCGGGCCACCCACCATCGCCAGCCCGAGGAAGCTTGCTACGGCCTCACGCTCGTGCGGCAGCCACAGGCCGTCCATCGATTCGACAGGCGGACGCTGCATCAGGCTGTGCCCACGCATCAGCGCCAGAATGCGCTGATAGACCGATGTCGCCAGGTATTCGGCACGCTCGTCCGTGTCGGCTGCCGACAGGGGCACGCCGAGCATCACGTAAGGCTTGTCGAGCACTTCCGATGGCTGGAAGTGATTGCGATACACGCGAATCGCCTCGTGCATGTAACGCGGTGCAAAGTGCGAGGCGAAGGCATACGGCAAGCCGCGCATGCCTGCCAGCTGGGCGCTGAACAGGCTCGAGCCGAGCAGCCAGATCGGCACGTTGGTATTTGAACCGGGTACGGCGATCACTTTTTGATCAGGCGTGCGCGGGCCCAAGTATTCCATCAGCTCGGTGACATCATCCGGAAAGTCATCGGCACTGCCGGAGCGCTCGCGGCGCAAGGCACGCGCAGTCATCTGGTCAGAGCCCGGTGCGCGGCCCAGTCCCAGGTCGATGCGGCCGGGATACAGGCTGGCCAGGGTGCCGAACTGCTCGGCAATCACCAGCGGTGCGTGGTTAGGCAGCATGATCCCGCCCGACCCGACACGAATGGTCGACGTGCCGCCTGCCAGGTAGGCGAGCAGCACCGCGGTCGCTGAACTGGCGATGCCGTCCATGTTGTGGTGCTCGGCCACCCAGAAGCGGTTGTAACCGAGCTTTTCGACATGCTGGGCGAGGTTGAGCGAGTTGCGCAGCGATTCGGCGGGCCCTTTGTCATGGCGCACCGGCACCAGATCAAGGGTGGAAATTTTTACATCTGCCAGACGTTTCATAGGCCGGGGTAGCTCCTCGAATTGTGATGGGCCGGCTGCTGGAGCTGCCCACGATGAAACAGCAGTGCGGGCGCAAGTCCGGCTTTTCAATGGGGCAGTGTAGAAAAACCTACTGAAATGGTAGGTCTTTCCGACGGTTGAACTTTCCAGAGCCGTCTATCCTCAGAATGCTGTAACAGCAACGATCCAAATTCATTCCAAAAGGAGCCACCATGAGCATCGTCAAGAAAGCATCCGCCCACTGGGAAGGTGATCTGAAAAGCGGTATCGGCAGCATCTCCACGGAAACCGGCGTGTTGCGCGAAGCACCTTACGGCTTCAAGGCACGTTTTGAAGGCGGCAAAGGCACCAACCCGGAAGAACTGATCGGTGCAGCCCACGCAGGCTGTTTCTCCATGGCCTTGTCCATGATCCTCGGAGACGCAGGCCTCAAGGCTGAAAGCATCGATACTCAGGCTGAGGTGTCGCTGGATCAGGTAGAAGGCGGTTTCGCGATCAGCGCTGTGCATTTGACCCTCAAGGCCAAAGTGCCAGGCGCCACCCAGGATCAGTTCGACGAACTGACCAAAAAGGCCAAAGAAGGCTGCCCTGTTTCCAAGGTACTGAACGCCAAGATCACCCTGGACGCGACATTGCTGAGCTGATTCACAGCCAGCCTTGCGGGGGCGCCTTGTGCGCTCCTGTATCTGCTGTATAAAGCTGGCTTGCTTCATCGGTCATGCGTTGGTTGACGCATGGTTTGATTATGATCAGGAGTCGAGCATGAAACGTTTTATTCTGGCAGCGACCTGCACCCTGCTGGCAACCAGCGCCCTGGCGGCACCGAAGTCCTGCGAAGAGCTCAAGGCTGAAATCGAAGCCAAGATCCAGGCCAACAACGTCACGTCCTACACGCTGGAAATCGTGAGCAACGAAGAAGCCACCGATCCAAGCATGATCGTCGGCAGTTGCGACAACGGTACGAAAAAGATCATCTATCAGCTCAACGGACGCTGATCAGATGCAGTGCACCCCGCCCTCTTCTTCCTCCTCGGCCACCACCTTGTGCTCTGCATCGTAAAGCCAGGCATCGACACTGTTCGCCAGTGAGCGTACCTCCAGCACATAACGCTGCCCGGCAGCGAAGTGGTCGTAACGAACACTGACGTAACAGGTGATCTCGGTGTACTCGTCGCCGATCATCCCCATGCCGCCCGAGCGGTACTCATAGTCATAACGCACCTGCAACTCATGGCTGCCCGGCGTGACCTGAAAGTAGCGCCCGTCGTAAGTGTTCTTGCCATCGAGCTTGTCGCCCATGATCAACTGGCCGGTGATGGTGCGCATGTCGACCCACGCCATGTCCGGATTGACGGCAGGCAAGGGACCGGCGCATCCGGCGAGGGTGGCTAGAGTGAATGCGGTTATCAGTATCAAAAGACGGTTTGGCACCGAGGTGTACCTCTGTTTAAAAAGGTTTAGTGGCAACCGTTGACATGACCTGCTGTTGGCCATTCATCCAGTTTGCAGAAACTGCGCAGCGTGTTTCGGTCAAGCGTTGGATAACGGCAAAATCGCTTCTCAGGTTTCGTGAAAAGATTGGCTCATGATGAGCAATTCGATTTCGAAGCAACCGGATTTGTTCGAGATCAGCCGCGATCTTTGCTCGGTGGGCAGATACAGTGAAGCACTTTTCGAGGTTTGGAAAAAAGCGGTACAGATAAGGAGCCCAGATACGGCCTTCAAACCGTTTTGTGAACATTTTTTCCCAAAAGACGAATTTCAACTCTGCGATAACTGCGCCGGTTGTGCCACATTTCTGTCGGGCTCTTGCAAGCTCTTGTTTTGGCTTGAAAATCGGACCTGTAACATTGGGCAAGCTCTGCTCGAAGCCGGGACTCCAAGGCCACTCGGGGCCGTAAACCGAAGCGATTGCGTCTGCAACACCGTTACGAACGATCACCTCGCACAGGTGTAGAGGTGTAAGGAACGCTGCAGAGACGAGGGCGTTCCAGGCATACAAGGTGATGGCCTCATCAAGACCCCGGCCCACAGCGCGCGCTGCGTTTTCATACGTCGAAATCCGGGCAGAGGAAATGGATAATCTGATTGCCTTTGCGACCTCTAAAGCTGACATTGACGACAACTGCAAATCTCCCTATAGTCTGCCCACTTGCCGAGGGTCTAGCTGGCTTATGCCTCCCCCCACGGACAGATGATATAGCAATACCTAAAGCCCACCTGCACGGTGGGTTTTCTGTTTGTGTCTAATGAAAATAGCTTTTTACACGGGCGCACAGCCTGGTACGTTCCGGCTCGTCCGTGGTTTGAGTCTCCATACCCTTCAATCCTCATAACAGTTGCACATCCCCACTCCCCTCCTGCATAACATCACCGTACCCAAGCCACCAAAGTCCTTCCCTTCATGGCCACATTCTCCCTGCCACGCCTTCGCCACCTGCTAGCGCTGACGGCCGCCACGCTGCTTGCCGGCTGCTCCAGCGTTTCCTACTACGGCCAGTTGGCGCAGGGGCAGTGGCAGTTGCTGCAGGCGCGCGAGCCGGTGGAGAAGATCGTGGCTGATCCGACTCGGGATGCGGGTTTGCGCGAGCATCTGGCCCGGTCTCAGTTGGCGCGGGCGTTTGCCAGTGAGCATTTGCATCTGCCGGACAACAAGAGTTACCGCCTGTATGCGGATCTGGGCCGCCCTTATGTGGTGTGGAATGTGTTCGCGACGGATGAGTTCTCGCTGGACCCGGTCACGCATTGTTTTCCGATTGCCGGGTGTGTCGCGTATCGCGGTTATTACAGCCCTGGCGGGGCGCGTGGCGAGGCGGCGTTGCAGCGGCAAGCGGGCAAGGATGTGTATTTGAGTGGCGTGGAAGCCTATTCGACGTTGGGTTGGTTCAATGATCCGATTCTCAGTTCGATGATGGGCTGGGGTGACGAGCGTCTGGCCACGCTGATTTTTCATGAATTGGCGCATCAGCGTTTTTACGTGAAGGACGACACGGAGTTCAACGAGTCCTACGCCAGTTTCGTCGAGCAGGAAGGTACGCGGCAATGGCGTGCGGCGCGGGGATTACCGCCGGAGAGTGTTTCGCAGTCGGCGCGGCGTGATCAGTTTACCCGGTTGGTGCTCGACACCCGGGAGCGACTCAAGGCGCTTTATCGTCAGCCGCTGTCGGCCGAGGTGATGCGCGCGCGCAAGGCTGAAGCATTCGAGCGGATGCGCCGTGACTACCGCGCGTTGCGGGATGAGCAGTGGGCTGGCGACAAGCGTTTCGATGCCTGGATCAACAGCCCGATGAACAACGCCAAGCTGCTGCCTTTTGGTCTTTACGATCAATGGGTGCCAGCGTTCGAGGCGTTGTTCAGGCAGGTGAATGGCGACTGGCAGGCGTTTTATCGCGCTGTGGAGACGTTGGGCGCGATGCCGGTCGAGGCGCGCAAGGCGGCGCTGCGGGCGTTGATGCCTTGAAGCTCCTGTGGGAGCGAGCTTGCTCGCGAAGAGGTCGGTACAGCGCCCACACAAAGGGCGTTTGAACCGCGGTCTGCGCGAACAAGCGAAGCGTCGCCCCGGCTCGCTCCTACGGCCTTCGGCCAGAATTGAAGGCCGACTGAGTGCAGAGCGCAGTATTAATAGCGGGCCTCAACCCTTATCAAACCCCTCAGCCAGGTGCTGATCCTTGAGCTTCACGTAATTAGTCGCGCTGTACGGGAAGAAGGCGATTTCCTTTTCGGTGAGTGCGCGCACCTGTTTGACCGGGCGACCGACGTACAGAAAGCCGCTTTCCAGCACTTTGCCCGGCGGCACCAGGCTGCCGGCGCCGATGATCACCTGGTCTTCGACAACCGCGCCATCCATGATGGTGGTGCCCATGCCGACCAAGATGCGGTTGCCGATTGTGCAGCCGTGCAGCATGGCCTTGTGACCGATGGTCACTTCATCGCCGATCAGCAGTGGAAAACCGTCCGGGTTGAAGGGGCCGGCGTGGGTGATGTGCAGCACGCTGCCGTCCTGCACGCTGGTGCGGGCGCCGATACGGATGCGGTGCATGTCGCCGCGCACCACGGTCAGCGGCCAGACGGAGCTGTCGGCGCCGATTTCGACGTCACCGATTACCACCGCTGAATGATCGACAAAGGCCCGTTCGCCGAGGGCTGGGGTGTGCTCCTGAAACTTGCGAATGGCCACGATAGGCTCCTTCTTTGGCAGTGATAGGCGTGTAGAGCGGGTTTGGTTGCTGCGGTCGGCGTCGATTGTAATTAAGATGGCTGAGTGTTTCTTCAAGGCAAGGTGCAAAACCGTGAGCGCGAACAACCCTCTTCTGCAATCGTACGACCTGCCACCCTTTTCGGCGATTCGTGCCGAGCATGTCAAACCTGCTATCGAACAGATCCTGGCGGATAACCGTGCCGCGATTGCCGACATCCTCGCCAAACAGGGTTCGACACCGACCTGGGCCGGGCTGGTGCTGACCATGGACGAGCTGAACGACCGTCTGGGCGCTGCCTGGAGCCCCGTCAGCCACCTCAATGCCGTGTGCAACAGCGCCGAGCTGCGCGAAGCGTATGAATCGTGCCTGCCGGCCTTGAGCGCCTACTCCACCGAGATGGGCCAGAACCGCGCACTGTTCCAGGCCTATGAAGCTCTGGCCAATGGCCCGGAAGCCGCCGGTTTCGACGTTGGCCAGAAGACCATTCTGGAGCAGTCGCTGCGTGACTTCCGCCTGTCCGGTATCGATCTGCCGCCCGAGCAGCAGAAGCTTTACGCCGAGGTGCAGAGCAAACTGTCAGAGCTGGGCAGCCAGTTTTCCAACCAGCTGCTCGATGCCACTCAGGCCTGGACCAAGCTGGTCGCCGATGAGTCCGCCCTCGCCGGCCTGACCGATTCTGCCAAACAGCAGATGGCCGCCGCGGCCAAGGCCAAGGATCTGGAAGGCTATCTGATCACACTGGAGTTCCCGAGCTACTACGCGGTGATGACCTACGCCGAAGACCGCGCACTGCGCGAAGAAGTCTATGCGGCGTATGCCACCCGCGCGTCGGATCAAGGCCCGAACGCGGGCAAGAACGACAACACGCCGGTCATGGAGCAGATACTCGACCTGCGTCAGGAACTCGCGCAATTGCTCGGCTATGCCAACTACGCCGAGCTGAGCCTGGCGACCAAGATGGCCGAGTCCAGCGATCAGGTGCTGAGCTTCCTGCGTGACCTGGCCAAGCGCAGCAAGCCTTTTGCTGCCCAGGATCTGGAGCAGCTCAAGGCTTATGCCGCCGAACAGGGCTGCCCGGATCTGCAAAGCTGGGACAGCGGTTTCTACGGCGAGAAGCTGCGTGAGCAGCGCTACAGCGTTTCCCAGGAAATCCTGCGTGCCTACTTCCCTGTCGATAAGGTGCTCGGCGGTCTGTTCACCATCGTTCAGCGCCTGTACGGCATCGAGATTGCCGAGCAGAAAGGCTTCGACACCTGGCATCCGGATGTTCGTCTGTTCGAGATCAAGGAAAACGGCCAGCACGTCGGGCGCTTCTTCTTCGATCTGTACGCCCGCGCCAACAAGCGTGGTGGTGCCTGGATGGACGGCGCGCGTGACCGTCGCCGTACGGCGCAAGGCACGTTGCAGAGCCCGGTGGCCAATCTGGTGTGCAACTTCACACCCGCTGTTGCCGGCAAGCCTGCGCTGCTGACCCACGACGAAGTGACCACGCTGTTCCACGAATTCGGTCACGGCCTGCATCACCTGCTGACCCGCGTCGAGCATGCCGGTGTATCCGGTATCAATGGCGTGGCCTGGGACGCCGTCGAGTTGCCGAGCCAGTTCATGGAAAACTGGTGCTGGGAGCCTGAAGGCCTGGCGCTGATTTCCGGTCATTACGAAACCGGCGAGCCACTGCCGCAGGATCTGCAGGAAAAGATGCTCGCTGCCAAGAATTTCCAGTCCGGCCTGATGATGGTGCGTCAGCTGGAGTTCTCGCTGTTCGATTTCGAACTGCATGCCACGCATGGCGACGGCCGCAGCGTGCTGGACGTGCTGGAAGGCATTCGCGACGAAGTGTCAGTGATGCGTCCGCCTGCCTATAACCGTTTCCCGAACAGCTTCGCGCACATCTTCGCAGGCGGTTACGCAGCCGGTTATTACAGCTACAAGTGGGCTGAAGTGCTGTCCGCCGATGCGTTCTCGAAATTCGAGGAAGACGGCGTGCTCAACGCTGAAACCGGACGCGCCTTCCGCGAAGCCATTCTGGCACGTGGCGGTTCGCAGGCACCGATGGTGCTGTTCGTCGACTTCCGCGGACGCGAGCCGTCGATTGACGCATTGTTGCGTCACAGTGGCTTGAGTGAGGACGCGGCAGCATGACCGATACACCGGTAGTCATTACCAAGAAACGCTTTATCGCCGGGGCGGTGTGCCCGGCGTGCAGCGAGCCTGACAAACTGATGATGTGGAACGAAAACGACGTGCCGCATCGCGAGTGCGTCAGTTGCGGCTACAGCGATACGCTCAACGAGCAGGGTATTTCGATACCGAAGGAGTTGGGTACGCGGGTCAACAAGGCGGTGGTCAAACCGGCTGATCCCAAGGTTCAGGGTGTGCAGTTCTTCCCGAATCCGAAGTTGAAGAAGCCGGTTGATCTGGGGTGAATTGAGATTCATAACACTCAAAAAGACGCTCCTTTCGAGCGTCTTTTTGGCTAAGCTGTGAGTCAGTTCGTCAGAAGAATAAATGTTTTTGCCAGCTCACTCATCAACTCGACATCTCTCTTATCATGATCTCCGTCCCCGTCGGTATCGAGTTGGCCTGAAACCTTATCAAAACTTCCGTCTTTATTCGGGTCACTCACAAAAGCTGAATAATCCAGATTTCCATCTTTATAAATTTCAACAACTACCTCAAGAATACCGTCACCCTCGGTAACTTTTCCGTCAGCATCAAGGACCTTAAAGTCTTCCGCTGAAATATTGACTACTCTTTTGCTCATTGTTAGATCCTCAGTCAGTAAGATAAGTGCTAAGTAGTTCGTCAGTGTTTAAGTCGATGCGGACAGCGCTAGATTCGACGCTGCTTTACCAGTCAGCCAGTTCAGCCACCTTCTTCCTGAAGGCCAGCGCCAGCGCCGTCAGCACTTCCTCATCCCTGCCCAGTTCGCCGCGAATCTTGTGTTTTCCCTGCGGGTGCAGCCTGACCCAGGCGTGTTCCTGCAGGTCATCGTTTTCGTAAAATTCAATGGCTATTTCAGGATGGTCATGTTCCTCAATGTCTTCAGCCCACAACCGAATCTCATACTTGGCCATCACCCACCCCGTCGTCAGGTAAATGCGCCAGTACCCGATAGCCGAGTTGGCGTTTCGCTACACTAGGCCTGAAGAAAAAGGGCGTCTACTGGCAGAAGTAACAGGTGGTTTTTTGTACAGGGCGGGAAGGTAAGACGCAGAATCGCAACAACGCTGCGGGGGAAGCAGGGACAAGCGGTGAGCACCACTTGCCCCTGGCAGGCAAAACGTCAGTCTGCCGTCTGCAGCCTGCGCTTCTCGGTCAGACGACTTCTGCCGTACAGCACTGCAATTGCGATCAGGGCGATCGCCTGTGCGCCGAGCGAGTACAGGTCGGCGTGAATGCCCAGCCAGTCGAACTCGAAGAACGGCACCGGCCGTGTGCCGAATATGCCCGCCTCCTGCAGCGCCTTGACGCCGTGACCGGCAAACACCACGGACAGTGCGCAGAGCAGCGCAGCGTTGATACCGAAGAACAGCGACAGCGGCAGCTTCGCCGAACCGCGCAGGATGACCCACGCCAGGCCCACGAGCAGCACCAGCGCCGTGGCACCGCCCGCCAGCACGGCATCGTGCCCGGCAGGGCCTGCCTGCAGCCACAGGGTTTCGTAGAACAGGATGACTTCGAACAACTCGCGATACACCGAGAAGAACGCCAGCAGCGCGAAGCCGAAACGACCGCCGCCGCCGACCAGGCTGCTTTTGACGTAGTCCTGCCACGCAGCAGCGTGACGACGGTCGTGCATCCACACCCCCAGCCAGAGCACCATCACACTGGCGAACAGCGCGGTGGCGCCTTCCAGCAATTCCCGTTGTGCGCCGCTGACGTCGATGACATACGCCGCGAGCGCCCAGGTGGCCAGCCCGGCCAGCAGTGCCAGGCCCCAGCCGATGTTGACGCTGCGGACGGCAGACTGCTGGCCGGTGTTGCGCAGAAACGCCAGAATCGCCGCCAGTACCAAAATCGCTTCCAGCCCTTCACGCAGCAGGATCAGCAGGCCCGAAATATAGCTCAGTGACAGGCTCAGGCCGTCGCTGCCCAACAGGTCCGCCGACTCCTTGAGCTTGCCCTTGGCTGCTTCCAGCTTCTGCGCAACCTGAGGTAGCGGCATGCTGTCCTGCAAGGACTGCCGGTAAGCCATGAGGCTCTTTTCAGTGTCCTTGCGCACATCGGCGTCGACGTTATCCAGCGAGCTTTCGACCAGCTCGAAACCCTCCAGATACGCCGCGACCGACAAATCGTAGGCCTGTTCGCGATCACCAGCCTTGTAGGCTGCCAGGCTCTTGTCCAGCGTTACACTGGTGTAATCCAGCAGTTGCGCCGGGCCGCGCTGCACCTGAGGTGGCTGCGCGCGCTGAGCCCGGAAGGTGGCGGTAGCGTCCGGACCTTCGGCAGCCTGGACCTCGGCCGGTGTCTGGCGAGCCAGATCGGCGAGGTTGAAGGTCTTGGCTGGCTGGGCGACAGGTTGTGCGCTGAAGCTGGCGATATAGGTCGCGATGTCCCAGCGCTGGCGATCGTCCAGCTGATCGGCGAACGCGGGCATATCGGTGCCGGCAATACCCAGCCCGGTCGCGTTGTAGAGATCGTAGAGACTCAGGCGATCCAGCCGCGCGGTATCCCGCAGGTTCGAGGGGGGCGGTTCCAGGCCGATGCCTGCCGGTCCATCCCCTGCACCGCTGTCGCCATGGCACACCGAACAATTCTGAGCGTAAAGGGGCGCGCCACGGGCGGGGTCGGGCGTAATGGCCGGGGCCTGACTGATCTCATAGGCAAGCGCGAGCTTCGCACTCAACTGCCGCGCGTGACGCGTGACCTGCGCAGCGTCCTGTCGACCCGCCACAGCGCTTTTCAGCTGGGTTACCGCCTGCTCCAGAGCCTCACGCTCGGCGCGCTGTGGCAAGGCAACGACCAAGCCCTGCAACGCAGCCAGGTTATCGACCTGTTGCTGATATTTGGCGGTGTCCACAACCTTGCCGTCCGCCACGGTCGCCGGATAATCGGCCCCCAGGTAATCGAGCAGATGCAGCGCCTGGGCTGCACCCTCGACCGGGTCGGCCAGCGCAATGCAACTGCCCAACGCCAGGAGCGGCAACAGTAACCAGGCAAGAAAACGAGAATGGACGGGCATTGCAGAATCTCGACGGGAATGCGAAGCGTTGCATTGTTAACGCCGCAACGGCACTACTCAATAGTCGAGGTCCATTTTTGTTACAGAATCTTACATTCAGCCTTCAGTTGCCCTGAGCAAAACGAGTGTCTGCTCAGGGCTCGAGACCGACACGTTTCAGGTCGTACTGCGATGCAACGTCGCGAGGAAACCTGCCGCGCCCACGAACAGGCTGGCGAAGGTGCGATTCATGCGACGTTGCTGGCGAGGCGTCTTGAGCAGGCGCAGCACTTTGGATGCCAGCCCGGTGTAGCCCGCCATCACGATCAGATCGACCACCACCATGGTCGCCGCGATGATCGCGTACTGGATGAGCAGCGGAGCGGCCGGGTCGATGAACTGTGGCAGGATCGCCAGAATGAAGATCAGCGCCTTGGGGTTGCTGATATTCACCAGAAAACCACGCAATACCAGCGTCATCGGTTTGCCCACCGGGCGCACGGCAGATTCATCGGCCAGGTCGGCTGGCAGGGCGCGCCATTGCTTGATGCCGAGATAGACCAGATACGCGACGCCAAACCATTTGATCAGCGTGAACGCCATATCGGAGGCCGCCAGCACTGCACCCAGACCTGCCGCGACAATGGCGATCTGTGCCACCAACGCAATCTGCAAGCCCAGGGCATTCCAGTAGCCACGCAAGAAGCCGTATTGCAGGCCGCAGGACATCGAAGCGATGGCGCCCGCGCCGGGAGACAGACTGATAATCCAGCAGGCCGCAAAAAAGCCCAGCCACGTTTCAAGCGCCATCGTGCACCTCAAGCAAAGTCGAATGCGCAATAAATTAGTGCTTAATGCTTTGCAAGGCTAACGATTTCTAATCCTGCTCATCCGGCTGCTTTGCAACCACCATCTGCGGAAACAGATCGCTGCCACGCCAGCGGCGCACCGACTTCTGGAAAAACTGGCTGTTGGGCACCTGAACCAGCGCGCCACCGGCCTCTGGCGTCTCGATCAGCGTGGTGAACATCAGATTGATGGCGACCACCCGCCCCTTCACGCCCGGCTTGTCCAGCGTATCGACCAGCTCGACCATGTCACCGATGCGGAACGGGCCGATGGTGAAGATCAGAATGGCGCAGAGCAGGTTCGACAGCACGCTCCACATGGCGAAGAACGCCACCGCCGCAACGGCGACGAAGCCGGACAGTGCCGTCCACAGCACCGTGGCCGACACCCCGAGTCGGCCCAGGACGAGGACAAAGGCGCTGCCCATAATGAACCAGCGCAGGCCGCCGCGAACCGGCACCAGCAATTCTGGCGGCAACGGATAACGCTCGCCCAGACCGGTCAGAAAACCACCGACGATGCGTTGCAGTACGTAACCGGCCAACAGGATCAGCAGAATCTGCGCCCCCACCAGCAGCGGTTCAAGCCAGTATGCGGATACTGGCAAGCCCAACATGTCCATCACTTGCCTGCCTCGCTCACGACAATGCTTCCAGTTCGGCCTGCATTGATTCCAACAGTTCCAGCGCTTGCATCCAGGCGTCTTCCAGCTCGGATTCACGCACTTTCAGCTTCGCCTGTTCGGCCAGCAGATCGCGCAGCTTGTCCTTGTTGGCCGCCTCGTAGTTGGTGCTGTCAGCCAGTGCTTCTTCGACCTTGGCGAGTTTCTCATTCACCAGCCCGAGATCACGCTCCAGCTTGTCGGCTTCGCGCTTGTGCGGCGCCAGTTGCTGACGCAAGGCCGCTGCCTGCTGGCGCTGGGCTTTCTTGTCGGTCTTGTCGGCGTTGACGGGCGTGTTGCTGACCGGCGCGTTGCGCAGCCGGTAATCGGCCAGCCAGCGCGTGTAGTCATCCAGATCGCCGTCGAACTCCTGCACGCGGCCGTCGGCCACCAGCAGGAAGTCATCAGTCGTGCTCTTGAGCAGGTGCCGATCGTGAGACACCACCAGAACCGCGCCACCGAACTCCTGCAAGGCCATGGTCAGCGCCAGGCGCATCTCCAGGTCGAGGTGGTTGGTCGGTTCGTCGAGCAGCAACAGGTTGGGCTTTTCCCAGGCGATCAGTGCCAGCGCCAGACGGGCTTTCTCGCCACCGGAAAAATTCAGCACCGGCTCATCCAGGCGCGCACCACGGAAGTCGAAACCGCCAAGGAAATCGCGCAGCGTCTGTTCACGCTCGGTCGGTGCCAGGCGCTGCAAGTGCAGCAACGGCGTCGCCTTGGCGTCCAGTGAGTCGAGCTGATGCTGGGCAAAGTAGCCCACGGTGAGGTTTTCGCCACGCACCAGCCGACCGCTTTGCGGCTCAAGCTCGCCGGCGAGGTTTTTGATCAGCGTCGACTTGCCTGCGCCGTTCGGACCCAGCAGGCCGATGCGTGCGCCCGGCGTGAGTTGCAGCTTGACCTTCTCGAGGATGGTCTTGTCGCCATAACCCAGACGCGCGTCGGACAGATCCAGCAATGGGCTGGAGATCTTGTCGGACTCACGGAAAACGAAGTTGAACGGCGAGTCGACATGCGCGGCGGACAGCTCTTCCATGCGCTCCAGCGCCTTGATCCGGCTTTGTGCCTGACGGGCCTTGGTGGCCTGGGCCTTGAAGCGCGCGATGTACTTTTCCATGTGCGCACGTTGCGCCTGTTGCTTCTCGTAGGCCTGTTGCTGCTGGGCCAGACGTTCGGCACGGGCGCGCTCGAAGGCGCTGTAGCCGCCGCGATAGAGAGTGATCTTGCGTTGCTCGACATGGGCGATGTGATCGACCACGGCATCCAGAAAATCCCGGTCGTGGGAAATCAGCAGCAAGGTGCCGGGGTAACTCTTGAGCCAGTCTTCAAGCCACAGAATGGCGTCGAGGTCCAAGTGGTTGGTCGGTTCGTCGAGCAGCAGCAGGTCCGAGGGGCACATCAATGCCTGCGCCAGGTTCAGGCGCATGCGCCAGCCACCGGAGAAACTGCCGACCTGACGCTCCATCTGCTCGTTGGTGAAGCCCAGCCCGGCCAGCAGCTTGCGAGCGCGTGCGTCGGCGGTATAACCGTCGGCGCTGTCGAGCTCCGAATGCAGACGTGCCTGAGCGGCGCCGTCCTGCGCGGCTTCGGCCTCGGCCAGCGAGCTCTGCACTTCCCGCAGGCGCTCGTCGCCATCGAGCACGTAATCCACGGCCAGGCGTTCGAGCGTGTCGACCTCCTGGCGCATGTGCGCGATACGCCAGTCGGCGGGCAGCAGGCAGTCGCCGGCATCCGGCGTCAGCTCTCCACGCAGCAGGGCAAACAGGCTGGATTTACCGGCGCCATTGGCACCGATCAGACCGGCTTTATGGCCGGCGTGCAGAGTCAGCTCGGCGTCTTCTAGCAGACGTTGCGGACCACGCTGTAAGGTAAGGCTTTGAAGTCGAATCATAATGGCGGCGGAGTCTACCAGCTTCGTCCTGAACAGGTGGATCACTATGCCTTCAGCGCTCTGGAGTTTCACCCTCGATTTCTACGCCCGGCCGGGTGTGGAACAGGCTTGTCTGACGCTGCAAGCCAACGGGGCCAACGTGTGCATGGTGCTTTGCGGGGTGTGGCTGGGCACGCGCGACGTGGCGTGTGACGTTCAGCGAGTGGCGCAAATAAAGCAGTTGGCGACACCCTGGCATGACGATGTGGTGCGTCCGCTGCGGGATTTGCGTAACCAATGGCGCAACGCGGCGCTTGAAGATGCGTTGCTCACCCCATTACGAATGAAGGTCAAGGCACTGGAACTGGAGGCCGAACAGGGCCTGATGATGAAGCTTGAGGCCCTGACCGGGGATTGGCCGGCAGGTGAGGCGAGGAATGCAGAGGAGTGGCTGCTCGAGCTTGCCGAAGGGGACGCAGAAAAAAACCGCGATGCGCTGCATGTGCTGCGCATCGCGGTTGGACTTGCCGTCGACCAGACTTAGGAAGCGCTGGTTGGCGTTGCGCCGTTGGCAGGTGTTGCCGGTGCGGCGGCTGGCGCAGCAGGTGCAGGCGTTGTCGGCTTGGCTGCAGCAGGTGCTGGCGTGGCCGGTTTGGCGGCGGCTGGCTTCGCTGCTGGCTTGACCGCAGGTTTGGCGACAGGCTTGGCCGCTGCTTTCACAGGTGCCTTGGCAGGTGCTTTGGCCGGGGCCTTGACGGGCGCTTTTGCCGCAGGTTTGGCGGTCGCCGCTTTAGTTGCTGCTGGTTTGGCAGCGCTGCTGGCGGTGGTCTTGGCAACCGGCGCCTTGGTGGCAGCCGGCTTGGCCGCAGCCGGTTTGGCGGCAGTTGTCTTCGCTGCGACAGGCTTGGCTGCTGCAGTCGTGCGAGCGGCCGGTTTGGCAGCGGCTTTTGCCGGAGCCTTGGCAGCAGCGGTTTTGACCGCTGGCTTGGCAACTGCGGAAGGCTTGGCTGCGGCTTTGGCGACTGGCTTGGCGGCGGCCGCTTTAACCGGCGCTTTCGCTGCGGTTTTTGCGGGAGCTTTGGCAGTGGGTGTCTTGGCAGCGGCTTTAGGCGCGACAGGCTTGGCGTCGCGAGTGGTCAGGATCTTGCCGACCGCCTCTTTCACGCGGCCAATACCCTGGGCCAGTTTCAGGCTTTCCTGGGCATCACGCTTGAGGTGCAGGATGTAAGTGCGGGTTTCGGTCTGACGATCCTTGAGAGCGTCCAGCAACTCTTCCAGCTCGGACACGGCACCTTTGGCCTTGGCCTGCGCCTTGGATTTTCCGGCGGTGGCAGCATCCTGCAGCTTGATGCGGGAGTTGTGCAGTTTTTCCTGCGCCTTGCCGCGTTGTTTCTCGAGCTTGGCGAGCAGTTTCTCGGCATCAGCCAAGGCTTGGGAACAGGCGTCTTCCAGATGTTCAAGCAAGCTGCCCGATAATTGTTGGAGCAAATGCAACGGAGTATTTACTGGCTTCTTTTTGGCCGACATGACTTACCTCCTGGGTGACGAAATTGCGGCTCATACTAGGCTTCTGCGCGCATCGCCGCTAGGGCATCTTGACAGCATCCATGGGTCCCTGTTGCATACTGAGAGAAATGATTGCTCGACACGATGCAAAGGCATTGTGAAATTCACGTCACAAGACTCGTCACTACTCGCGCTGGCGCAGGCATAATCGCTGCCTTCCCAGGCCGGAGAGCATTAATGTCGCGCTACCTGTTAACGTCGTTGTTCCTCTTGCTACCCCTGGCTCAAGCCGCCGAGTCGCCACCTGCGTCCAGTGACGGCCATGACCTTGCCTACAGCCTGGGTGCAAGCCTTGGCGAGCGGTTGCATCAGGAAGTCCCTGACCTGGACCTCAAGGCGTTGGTAGAAGGCCTGCAGCAGGCTTATCAGGGCAAGCCGCTGGCGCTCAAGCAGGACCGCATCGACCAGATTCTGCGTGAGCATGACGCCGCTATCGCCCAGGCCGAGACTGCCGGTACGGACGCGCCGACCGAGGCGGCCCTCAAGGCCGAGCGCACGTTCATGGACAGCGAGAAGGCCAAACCGGGTGTGAAGGTGCTGGCTGACGGCATTCTCATGACCGAGCTGACCCCGGGTACCGGCCCCAAGCCCAGTGCCGATGGCCGGGTTGAAGTGCGTTATGTCGGTCGTTTGCCAGACGGCACGATCTTCGATCAGAGCACCCAGCCCCAGTGGTTCCGACTCGACAGTGTGATCAGCGGCTGGACCAGCGCCTTGCAGAACATGCCGACCGGCGCGAAGTGGCGGCTGGTGATCCCTTCGGATCAAGCCTATGGTGCCGAGGGTGCTGGCGATCTGATCGATCCGTTTACCCCGCTGGTATTTGAAATCGAGCTGGTTGCGGTTTCACAGTAAGCGGGCGTAAAACCGGCGTTCAGACATGCGAAAGGGTGCGATAAGCACCCTTGGCGTGTAGCGCTGTCACCGACACGGTCACGCCTGAGCGGCGATCTCTTCCTTGTGCGAGTTGTGCAGCACTTCGATCAGGCAGTCTTCCAGCTCGAAACGCTCGTGCAGCAGTTGACCCAGCTGATTGAATTCCCGGGCTACCACCGCCGCATCCGAGCAATCGCCCTTTTCGCAGCGATCATTGAACGTCAGGGCAAACTTGGTGATGACGTCCAGACGTGGATAGATCGTGTCTGCCAGTTCGAGCCCACGCTCGTCATTAAACGCCCGGGCTTCATCACCCAGTTGTTCGTAGACTTCAAAGTGCCCGGCAGAGACGTAATCCACAAGAATCCCGCAGAAGTTCTGCAGGCCTTCGAGGTCGGCTGCCAGCGCTTCGGGCGTGTCGCCCAGCGCATCGTAGGCTTCGACCAGTTCGAGACGGCTTTGAAGCCAGCGATCGATCAGCTTGTTCACTCCGCCCCAGCGTTCCTGAGCATTCTGACAACTTTCCAGCATGGTCTTCTCTCTTCCCTTCAGGGGCATGCAGTCCTGTGCCGGTCCGGGTGATTGGCCGGGACCTGGCCTGATAGATGCGTCAGGACAGCATATTTCCAGTGACGCGTGCGGCCCAGATTATGCCCGCTCGACAAGGCCATCAAGGTACGCAGGAGATAAAGTTCATACAAGCGTTTAATAGCCGCCCCGATCTCTGGTCGCCAGCCAGTGGCTGAATTCGCTGAAAAGAGGATACAGCGGCAACAGCGCCAGACCCGTAAATCCCAGCAGACTCCACTCCGGCAGGCTGATACCGAACAGTGTCCAGGTGATTTCGGCGCAAAACAGCGCGTCGCTTCGCAGCCGGTCGATGCACATGTCCAGAGAGAGCAGGCTCAATACATGCTCCAGTCTGGTAATAACAGGTATCAATTGATCGGCCGAAGCGGTTTGCAACCACACTTGTATGCCTGCTGTGGCAAGCCCGGCCAGGGCGACCAGCAGAAGCGCCAGACTGTAGCGCCGCGTGCCAACCGGGCCAGGGGCGTGGCAGGCAGCACAGAGCGCCAGCACGCCACAGACGATGAATGCAGCCCGTTGCACCATGCACAGGGCGCAAGGGTCGAGACCGACAGTTTGTTGCAGGTAAAAGGCGACGCCAATGATTGATGCACAGGCCAGCGATGCCAGGAAAAACAGGAAGCGTGTGCGAGCCAGATACATGGCAAATCCGTAACAAAGGACGAGACGATTACGGTAGAGGAAAGGGTGCGGCGCATTCAAGGTGGCGGCGTACGGATACGTCGCTGTTTACCGAGGAAAAAGAACACACCGCTGCGTGGTTCTTTTACACATGTATGTAGGACGATTCTCACGCATTGATCTGACGGGCTGGCGAGGCAGCACGGAGAGCCCTCACCGAGGACTCTCCGCTGGATTCACGTCTTGGTCAGCACCGGCAAGGGCCGCGACAGGAGTCGCTCGTCGAGCAGGCCCAGGCCTTCCTGAAACAGCTGATTGCTGCGATCCGTCTCACCCAGTTGGCCCAGCAGACGAGCCAGCTCGGCGCACGTTTCGGGATTGCGTTCCATGCGCAGACTGCTCTCCAGATAATCCCGCGCCTTGCCCCACAGGCGGCCTTGCAGACAGATACGTCCCAGGCTCAGCAACAGGCTTGGATCAGCAGGATGGTGCTTGAGCCAGCCTTCCGCCGTTTGCAGCTGCTTCAGCGGGTCACTGCCGCGAACCAGCCCGTACAGGCGCGCCAGATGGCTGTTGTACTCGCGCTTGAGGGCGCTACGAAGCACCTCTTCAGCCTGAGCTTCGGCACCCAGACGGCGCAATTGATCGGCATACGCCAGCACCAGTTGCGGCTCCTGGCGTTGCGCGGAACCCAGTCCCTGCCAGGCGCTTTCCAGGGAAGGCAGACCGGTCGGTGCGCCTTCGATCCCTTCGCGGTACGCCGCCAGGCTCAGGTTCTCGCCCCAGGCGCGGCGTTCCAGCTCGGCCAGCTCCTTGGGTGGCAGGACCTTGTCCTTGCGCAGCTCCGGCATCAGGCGCACCACATCGGACCAGTCACCACGCTGCTGATAGAGGCGTTGCAGCTGACGAAGCACCTGTGGGTTGTGCGGATGACGCTCTTTCATGGCCAGCAGTGTGGTCAGCGCACCTTCGGTGTCGCCACGGTCCTGCTGCAGTTGAGCGTGATTCAGTGCAATCGCCAGCTCGGCTTGTGGCTGACGCTCGAGCGCGCGCTCCAGCAAGGCGTCGCAATCTTCGTAACGACCCTGCTCGTTGGCAGCACGTGCAGCGCCGATGTAGTAGAGCAGCGGATGAGTGTCGGCTTCGGCCGCGCGTTGCAGATGACGCTGGGCGCTGGACCAGCGGCCTTCGGCAAGATCCATCTGGCCTTGCTCGATAGCTATTTGCACGCGACGGCGGCGGTTGCGGCGCGACCATGGGTTGACCACGCGGCCTGAGGTCGTCAACAGGGTGATCAGCAGCCTCAGCAGCGCGATCACCAGCAGTGCAACGACCAGCAACGCCAGGGTTGCCCACAGGCTCGATTCATAGCGGAAGTTCTGGTAGGCGATAAGGACATAGCCGGAATGCTCGGCGATGGCGACCCCGATCAGCGCCGCAGCGGCGATCGCGATGAATAACAGCACATAGAAGCGCTTCATCGGCTGGTCCCCTGTTGCGCCTCGGCTGGCTGGCCGGCAGCGTGACGGCGTTCAAGGTAGGCCTGCACGGCGCTCAGGGTCGGTGCCAGATCCGGTGTCTTCACCGATACCGGCTGGCTGGCAACGGCATCAAGCCCTTGGCCGAGCGCCTTGCCCTGTGGGTCGTCCTGATCGAAGTTGGCTTTCAGAACGCTTTGCGCTTCGGTGATGGCCTTGGAGTAAACCTCGGGCTCGCCGTTAAGCGCTGCCCACTGCGCCTGCTCCAACGCCAGGCTCAGGGCCAGACGCACCTGCGAAAGGCTCTGGCCGGCGAGTACCGGGCGGATGTCCTTGTCGGCGTTGAAATCGATGCGGAAGTAATGGGAGATCTCGTCCCACCACTGTGACCAGCGGCTGGTTTCGGTCTTGTCGGCGGTCAGCCCCAACAGTGACTCGCCTTTGTCTTCGTATTCGGGAGCCAGCTTGTTGAGCTGCACAGCCTGCTCACGCAGAGCAGCCAGTTGCAGAAACAGCCCGGTACGGTCCGGCTGCTCGACGCTGCGCAGGGCGGCAAGGCTCTTGGCCAGTTGCTCGCGGGCCGCGAAGGAGCCCGGATCGTCCTGCTCGCGCAGAATTTCGTCGGCACCCTGAACCAGCGCCTGCGCGCTGTTGATGTCCTGCAGCGCTGAAAGGCGCAGGCTGGCCAGACGCAGCAGATGCTCGGCCTCGGCCAGACGCCAGTCCTTGCGGCTCGCCCCCAGTACGGTTTCGAGTCGCTGGCTGAGGCGTTGCTGATCGCCTTGCAGTTGCGCGACCAGACGTTGACTGTCTTCCAGCTGATTGGCGGGCGGGAATTGCGCGATGCGTGCGCTCAGTTGCTGGTCATTCTGCGCCAGCACCAGAGTCTGTTCGGCGATGTCCTCGACCTGTCCGCGCTGTTGCTGGTGCCCGGCCTGCAACATGCGCAGTTGCCAGACTCCCCAGCCGGCGACGGCGATACCGGCAATTGCCAGCAGCAAGGCCAGGAACACCAGGCCACTGTTACGGCTGCCGGTGCGCTCGGTGCGGACTGGCTCAGGCTTGGATGCAGGCGTTTTCAACACCGATTCTTCGTCTTTAGGCAAGGCTGTTTCGCTCACGTATCCCATCCTTTGCATTTTGGCGTAATAGCGTAAACGACAGGTGTCGATCATTACGCCTTGACGGCAGGCTGAGGTTGTTCCCGCAACGCTGCCAGCAATGCCGTGGCGCTGGCGCCACGACAATCAATAACGGTCCTTGCTCCGGCTGCCCGCGCAATGCTGGCAACCCTGGGGCTCGGTACAAAAAGCGGCAGATCGGCCAGGTCCGGCCATGAATCCCCCGCCAACTGAAGCAAATGTTCAAAACCCTGCCCACTGCTGACCACCAGCCCGTTCAAGCGTTCCACCGCGACACGTTGCGCCAGGGCGCCGGGCGCATGCTGCGGCAGGTAGCGACGATACAGCGGCAGGTAATCAACGCCCACCCCCAGCGCGCGCAGTTGCTCGGCCAACAGCTCGCGCCCCTCGTCGCCGCGCATGATCAACACACGGCTTCCCGGTACGGCAATCGCCTGTTTGAGGCGCGGCAGTTCAAGCAAGGCTTCGCTGTCGTCGCCCTGCTCCGGCCAGCTCGCATCAAGCCCGTAATCGAGCAGTATCTGCCCGGTTGCTGAACCCACACTGAACCAGGGTTGCAAGGGCGGTTGCGGCCATACTTCGTCGATCAGTTCGATGGCCAGTCGCGCGGCAGGTTTGCTGACCACGATCACTGCACAATAATTGAGCAGCTCGAAAATGATCGAACGCTGTGCAGGCGTCAAGGGCAACGGCTCGGTTTCAAGCAGGGGCAGGCTGCTGCTGAAGATACCGTCCTCGGCCAGCACCCTGGCCAGCGCTGCCGACTCTTCGGCCGGGCGGGTCAGCAGCAGACGCCAGCCATTCATTCGTTATTGGCCTCGCCGTAGACCGCTTTCAGGATGTCGGCGGCGCCCTGCTCCAGCAGCGCTTCGGCCACCTGCACACCCAGTGCCTGGGCGGATGTCTGGGGTGCCCGAGCGTCCGCGTGCAGCAACACGCTGCCGGACGGATCGCCCACCAGGCCGCGCAACCAGACGTCATCGCCTTCCAGCACGGCGTAGCAGGCAATCGGCACCTGACAGCCACCGTTGAGGTGCTTGTTCAGCGAACGCTCGGCAATCACGCGCACGGCGGTGTCTTCGTGATGCAGAGGGGCAAGCAGTGCATGAATTTCGGCGTCGACGCTGCGGCATTCGATACCCACCGCGCCCTGGCCACCGGCTGGCAGGCTGTCATCGACGCTGATCGCCGAGGTGATGCGGTCTTCGAAACCCAGGCGGATCAGGCCAGCGGCAGCGAGGATGATGGCGTCGTATTCGCCGGCATCCAGCTTGGCCAGACGGGTATTGACGTTGCCGCGCAGGAAACGGATCTGCAGATCGGGTCGACGCGCGAGCAACTGGGCCTGACGGCGCAGGCTGGAGGTGCCGACAATGCTGCCCGCCGGCAACTGGTCCAGGCTGGCGAAGGTGTTGGAGACGAATGCATCGCGCGGGTCTTCACGCTCGCAGATGCAGAACAGGCCCAGGCCTTGTGGAAAATCCATCGGCACGTCTTTCATCGAATGCACGGCGATGTCGGCGTTGTTTTCCAGGAGCGCGGTTTCCAGCTCCTTGACGAACAGCCCTTTGCCACCGATTTTCGACAGCGGGGAGTCGAGCAGTTTGTCGCCACGGCTGACCATGGGCACCAGCGTCACGAGCAGGCCGGGGTGGGCCTGTTCCAGGCGGGCCTTGACGTATTCTGCCTGCCAGAGTGCCAGCGCGCTTTTGCGAGTGGCGATGCGGATTTCGCGAGAGGACATTGAACAATCCGTACTGAGTGAATGCGACGGATAATAACAGCTCAATCCTGGTCAGGGCGGCTTCAGCGCTGATTGGAACTTGCGTCAGACACCAAGCCGATCAATCAATCGGCAGTGCCTGAGGGGCGCATGGGAAAGGCTGCCCGCAGGCCAGCCGAAAAACACATGCATCCGGGATTCTCCCCGCTCCATGCATCGGCCTGGGCGCAGAGGCTCCAGCGCGATGAAGCGCTAGAGCTGCTGCATCATTTTGCGGACACCGGCGACGTGGCGGCGGCTGACGATCAACGCATCGCCATTGAGCCCTCTGAGGAACAGCTGGAAATGCCCCAGCGGGGTGCGCTGCAACCGTTCTATTCGCTCGCGGGCCACCAGCGCATTGCGGTGAATGCGCACGAAGCGGTCGCCGAATTCGTCTTCCAGCGCCTTGAGCGGTTCGTCCAGCAGCACTTCGCCGCCCTCGTGGCGCAAGGTCACGTACTTGTGATCGGCGATAAAGTAGATCACCTGATCCAGGGGAATCAGCTCGATGCCTTTGCGGGTACGCGCGCTGATATGGCTGCGTGGGCCTGATCCGCTTTCGGCAGCCGGGCGGGTCAACGCCGCCAGTTGCACACGGTTGGGCCGCTCGGCTTTGCGCAACGCTTCGACAAGGTGCTCGGAACGCACAGGCTTGACCAGATAGCCCACCGCACTGACCTGGAAAGCTTCCAGGGCGAACTCATCATGGGCGGTGCAAAAGACCACTGCAGGCGGTGCTTCCCGCTCGCACAGCCGCGCTGCGACCTGGAGGCCATCGAGACCCGGCATGCGGATATCGAGCAGCACTACGTCCGGTTTGTGGGTTTCGATCAGCGCCAAGGCTTCTTCGCCATTGGAAGCGCTGGGTTCCAGTACTCGATAACCCTCGATTTCATTGACCATGCGGCTCAATCGCTCGCGGGCCAGGGGTTCGTCATCAACGATCAGGACATTCATATAGCTCTGGCTTCCTGCGTGAGTCTCGCACAAGGATAGCGTAGACAGGTGTAGTGACGACCGTCACGGCGCTCCACGCTCAGACTGGCGTGCGGGCCAAAAAGTGCCGCAATTCGTGCGCCTATATTCGTCAAAGCCTGCTGAGTACCGTTGGAAGTCTGCCGATTGGCAACTTCTTCATAGGGATTGCTGACGCTCAATATGAACTCTCCCCCTTCATAGTTCGCTTCGACTGTTACAACGCCCCCTTCGACCCGCGGAGCAATGCCATAAATCAAAGCGTTTTCAAGTAATGGCTGCAAGGTTAGCTGGGGGATTGGCAAGTCATCGGGAATTGCGCTCACCCTCCAGTCCAACTGTAGACGCTCGCCAAGACGATATTGCTCAATCGATAAATATCGTTTTGCCAATGCCAGCTCTTCACCCCATGTCACCAGGCTGCCCGGCTTGGCCAGACTGGCACGAAAAAGGTCCGAAAGATCCAGCACCGCCTGCTCGGCCTTGACCGGGTTGCTGGCCACCAGACTGGCGATACTGTTGAGTGTGTTGAAGAGGAAGTGCGGGCGGATGCGCGCCTGCAGCGATTCGATCCTGGCGCGCAGTTCGCCCTGTTGCTGCTTGCGCCACTGACTCTGCAGATAGAAATAGCGCAGCATCAGGGCGGACATGATCAGGGCAATCGTCGAGTAGCGCAGATAACGCTCGACCATACCGCTGACCGAAATTCGCCCGGTAAGCTGACAGACATCGGTGACGGCTGTGCACAACAGCGTCAGGCCGACCACCAAAAGGCAACTGAGCATACCCGCCAGGCCCGGCGTCAATCGCGCCAGCCAGGGCCGCAACCCGCACAGCAGCGCTGCGGACAGTAGCACGATCCATTGCACGAACAGCGACATCAACGCCAGGCGTACCCAGTCGAAGCCGCTGCGCATCGGTTCTACCAGCACCAGAACCAGCACCAGCAGCTCCGCCAGCACGACGAGCACCAGCAATGCCTGCGGCAGGCACAGTTCAGGGAGGAAAAAGTCTTTGCCGGGCGCGGGCCGGGCATCGTGTTTCACAGGTTCGATTCGCATGGCTCCAGTCTCTGCCCTGGCCTTGTCAGCGGCAAGCTGTCCGGGGATAAAAATGCATCAACCCTGTTATCATCGCGTTCGTTCTTGTGCCAGGTATCGGGCACGTCACTTTCAGTCAGCAACGAGCGAATCCATGAGCACCGACAAGACCAACCAGTCCTGGGGCGGCCGCTTCAGTGAACCCGTCGACGCGTTTGTCGCGCGTTTCACTGCCTCCGTCACCTTCGATCAACGCCTGTATCGCCATGACATCATGGGCTCCATCGCCCACGCTACGATGCTGGCCAAGGTGGGCGTACTGACCGACGCCGAGCGCGATACCATCGTTGACGGCCTGAACACCATCCAGGCCGAGATCGAGGCTGGCCAGTTCGACTGGCGCGTCGATCTGGAAGACGTGCACATGAACATTGAAGCACGCCTGACCGACCGCATCGGTATCACCGGCAAGAAGCTGCACACCGGTCGCAGCCGCAACGATCAGGTCGCCACCGATATCCGTCTGTGGCTGCGCGACGAAATCGACCTGATCCTCAGCGAAATCACCCGTCTGCAGCAAGGCCTGCTGGGCCAGGCCGAGCGTGAAGCTGAAACCATCATGCCCGGTTTCACCCACTTGCAGACGGCCCAGCCGGTAACATTCGGTCACCATATGCTGGCCTGGTTCGAAATGCTCAGCCGCGACTACGAGCGTCTGGTCGACTGCCGCAAGCGTCTCAACCGCATGCCGTTGGGCAGTGCGGCGCTGGCGGGCACCACCTATCCGATCGACCGCGAGCTGACCTGCACGCTGCTGGGCTTCGACGTAGTGGGCGGCAACTCGCTGGACGGCGTATCGGATCGCGACTTCGCCATCGAATTCTGCTCGGCTGCGTCCATCGCGATGATGCACCTGTCGCGCTTTTCGGAAGAACTGGTGCTCTGGACCAGTGCGCAGTTCCAGTTCATCGACCTGCCAGACCGCTTCTGCACCGGCAGCTCGATCATGCCGCAAAAGAAAAACCCTGATGTCCCTGAGCTGGTTCGCGGCAAGAGCGGCCGTGTGTTCGGTGCCTTGATGGGCCTGCTGACCCTGATGAAAGGCCAGCCGCTGGCTTACAACAAGGACAATCAGGAAGACAAGGAACCGCTGTTCGACGCCGCCGACACCCTGCGTGATTCGTTGCGTGCGTTCGCCGACATGATCCCTGCGATCAAGCCCAAGCACGCAATGATGCGTGAAGCGGCGCTGCGCGGCTTCTCGACCGCGACCGATCTGGCCGACTACCTGGTCCGCCGTGGTCTGCCGTTCCGTGACTGCCATGAAATCGTTGGTCACGCGGTGAAATACGGTGTGGAAACCGGCAAGGACCTGGCAGAGATGAGCCTGGAAGAGCTGCGTCAGTTCAGCAACCAGATCGAACAGGACGTCTTCGCCGTGCTGACCCTGGAAGGCTCGGTGAATGCCCGTAACCACATCGGCGGCACCGCCCCCGAACAGGTCCGCGCTGCCGTGGTTCGCGGCCAGGAACTGCTGGCCGGGCGCTGAACATACCCCGCACAGCCCCTGATGACGCGGAGCATTGTCACGATAGAAATCTCAAGGTTTTCATCGTTCCCATGCTCCGCGTTGGAATGCCGTTCTGGACGCTCCGCGTCCTATCCTGAGCGTGCGTAGCGCAACGGATATGTGACGCAGAGCGTCACGACCTGCATGCCAACGCAGAGCATTGGCACTATAGTGATCTCAAGGTTTCATCGTTCCCATGCTCCGCGTGGGAATGCTGTTCTGGACGCTCCGCGTCCTGTCCTGTCCTGAGCGTGCGTAGCGCAACGGATATGTGACGCAGAGCGTCACGACCTGCATGCCAACGCAGAGCATTTGCACGATAGTGATCTCAAGGTTTCATCGTTCCCATGCTCCGCGTGGGAATGCTGTTCTGGACGCTCTGCGTCCTGTCCTGAGCGTGCGTAGCGCAACGGATATGTGACGCAGAGCGTCACGACCTGCATGCCAACGCAGGGCATTGGCACGATAGTGATCTCAAGGTTTCATCGTTCCCATGCTCCGCGTGGGAATGCTGTTCTGGACGCTCTGCGTCCTATCCTGAATGTGCGCCGCAGAGCGTCACAAAACGACCGTGTTCTCGTGCACCTATCGTTCCTACAACTCTTTCAGCACCTGCCGATTTCCCTCCAGCGCACCCCGCCGCTATCATCCCCGCTTCTTGTGGGGGACTTATCCGATGCTCAATGGCCTGTGGCTTGGTTTTTTTGTCGTGGCGACGATTTCCGCGCTGGTGCAGTGGCTGGTAGGCGGCAACGCCGGCATTTTTGCCGCGATGGTCGAAAGTATCTTTGCCATGGCCAAGCTGTCGGTCGAGGTTATGGTGCTGCTGTTCGGCACACTGACCCTATGGCTGGGCTTTTTGCGCATCGCCGAGAAGGCCGGCATCGTCGACTGGCTGGCCAAGGTCCTCGGGCCGCTGTTTCTGCGCTTGATGCCCGAAGTGCCGCCCGGCCACCCTGCGCTGGGGCTGATCACCCTCAACTTCGCCGCCAATGCGCTGGGGCTCGACAACGCCGCCACGCCGATCGGCCTGAAGGCCATGCGTTCGCTGCAGGAACTCAACCCCAGCAAGACCGCCGCCAGTAACGCGCAGATCCTGTTTCTGGTGCTTAACGCCTCATCCCTGACCCTGCTGCCGGTGACGATCTTCATGTACCGCGCCCAGCAAGGTGCGCCTGACCCGACCCTGGTATTCCTGCCGATCCTGCTGGCCACCAGTGTCTCGACCATCGTCGGCCTTCTGTCGGTCGCATTCATGCAGCGTCTGCGTCTGTGGGACCCGGTGGTGCTCGCCTACCTCATCCCCGGCGCCCTGCTGCTGGGCACCTTCATGGCCTTTCTCGGCACGCTGTCGGCGGCTGCGCTGGCGGGTCTGTCGTCGATTCTGGGCAACCTCACGCTGTTCGGCCTGATCATGATGTTTCTGATCATCGGCACGCTACGCAAGGTGCTGGTCTACGAGGCCTTTGTCGAAGGTGCGAAGGAAGGTTTCGACGTCGCCAAGAGCCTGTTGCCTTATCTGGTCGCCATGCTCTGTGCGGTGGGCGTGCTGCGCGCATCCGGCGCGCTGGACTTCGGTCTGGAAGGCATTCGCCATCTGGTGCAGTGGCTGGGGCTGGACACGCGCTTCGTCGATGCGTTGCCGACTGCGATGGTCAAACCCTTCTCGGGCAGCGCCGCCCGTGCCCTGTTGATCGAAACCATGCAGACCCAAGGCGTGGACAGCTTCGCTGCATTGGCCGCTGCCACGATTCAGGGCAGCACCGAGACCACGTTCTACGTGCTTGCCGTGTACTTCGGCGCCGTGGGCATTCAGCGCGCTCGCCATGCGGTGGGCTGCGCGCTGCTGGCCGAGTTTTCCGGCGTCGTGGCCGCGATCTTCGTCTGCTACTGGTTCTTCGGCGCGACCGCCTCCTAAAACATTACTGCGCCGGAGCCTGAGGCGCAGACTCTGCGGGGGCTGCTTCGGCAGGCGCAGCCTCCTGCTTCTCCTGTTTCGGCTCATCAGCCGGCGCGGATTCAGGTGTGGTCTGGTCGGCCGAGTCGCCGCCCGGCTTGAGCTTGATTATCCGCCCGGTAGGTCGCTTCACTGCCGGTTGATCATCGTCGGTGACGACAAAACGCAGCACGCCGATCATCTGGCCGTCCTCGGTCAGCACCCTCACCTGCCAGCGTCCTGTCACGTCCTCCGGGAAGTTCTGCTTGCGTGTCCAGGCGCGATAGCCTTCCTTGCGGCCGCCGTGGATATCCAGCGCGATGCGGTCCATCTCTTCGCCTTCATGCCACCACACATGGTAGATACGCTCATCCAGGCCACGCGGCGCGTTGATGGCGGTGTACGCATACAGGCCGCCGTTGCGCAGCTGCTTGGCGCTGATCAGCGAAATACTGTCGCCCGGCGTACGGTTCTTGTTATCGAAGTCCGGGCTCACCGCCACTTCGGTCAACCACAGCGTCGCAGGCGGCACCCAGGAGCGCAGCAACCAGCCCGCCGCGCCGATGGCCAGGATGATGCTGATCACGGCCAGTGCGCTGCGCCAGGTGTTGAGCGGAAAGTTCGACATCAGGCTGGGCGCCGACAGCAGCATCGCCACGCCCAGGGCCAGTTTGTAACTCTCGGCGGTGGTCAGGTGCAGGATGATCGGCAGCGCCGTCAGCAGTGCGGCGAACAGCGTCAGGGTGTGCAGCGTCATGAACAGCCAGCGCCTGGGCGCCAGCCATTTGTAGTAGAGGGGATCGATGATCGAAATCAGCCCGGCAGCCCCGAGCACCGCAGTGAACACTGCCTGACCACTGTTCCAGGTGGTGGTGATGAAAAAGAACGGCAGCACGAAGAACAGGCTTTCCTGGTGGATCATCTGCGTGCCGTAGCGCAGCAAACCCTGCGGGATCTCGCGCCCCAGTGCCTTGTTGAGTAACCCGACCATGGTGTTTTCGACCATCAGCCACAGCCAGCTGATCAGCATCACCACCGCGATCCAGGTGGCCAGCCCTGCCTGGCGATCGACCAGAATGAAACTGGCGATACCGGAAACGAAACCAAACGCTGCAATGAGCCCCGGATAGCGCTGCATCAAGTTGAGCACGGGCGTCACATAGCGATTCACGTCAAGCATCGGAGGGGTCACTCGGTTCTGTTCATACAAAATAACGCGCAGCGTAACAACGCGGCGCGGAGCCTGCACCCTGGGTGCAGTTCGGCGTCAGGATCTATTTGCTGCGCGCACGCCAGCGCCACAGGGCCAGCAATGCGATGAAACCCAGTACCCCGCCAATCAGCCAATACAGACCGTCATAACTGAACAGCGGCTTTTCAATGCGCATGTAACCCGGCTGGGCAAGCAACTGGCGCATCGCCTGATTGGCGGTTTCCAGCTTCACCGCCTTGATCCGTTTGGCCGGATCCTCGAAGCGCCCGTTTTCATAATCGTTGAGCGCGCTCCAATAGTAGTCGGCCAGCGCACTGTTGCCTTGAGTGGCCCATGATTGCCGGTCTATGGCGAGCTGTTGCAGCCGCGCAAACGTAGCGGGCTGCATGCCGTCTTTTTGCAGGCGCTCGACCAAGCCGCGAATGTCGCGCTCGGCTTCATCGGCATCATCACGCTCGACATCGGCGTTCAGGCTCAGAAAACCGACATCGCCGAACACTTCGCGCTCTGCGGAGGGGCCGTAGGACAGACTGTGTTTCAGGCGCAGCTCAGTGTAGAGCGTCCAGTCCAGATAGGCTTTGACCAGATCCCAGGTTTCGTCGTGCTGGTCGTCGAGCTGCGGCTCGGGGTAGATCAGGTGCAGCTTGGCACTCTCGCCCAGCCCGCCGCGTTCAAGCTCGCGGCGTGGTTCGGCCGAGCCGTTGCCTTGCGCCAGTGGCGGGTGGTCGATGGGGTCGGTGGGTGCGAGCTTGCCGTAGGTGCGCTCCAGATAGGCTGGCAGCAGCTTGTCCAGATCACCCACCACGATCAGCGTCATGTTGTTGGGTGCGTACCAGTTGGCGAAGATGTCTTCGATGTGCTCCAGCTTGATGCCGTCCACCTCGGGACGCTCGGCGCATTTGAGGCCCATTTCCACCGCCAGCTGGCTGCTGGCGCTGCGCCCGGAATCACGCCGGTCAAGCAGGCGCTGCAAGTGCGAAAAGTGCCCGCCATCTTCACGCTCGACCACGCGTTTGACGCCGTCCAGCCGCGCTTGGCTCAGCTCGGTTTTGGTCATGATCTCCAGCAGCAGGTCGAGCACCTTGCGCTGGTTGCGCGCAGGCGCTTCGATCACGAAGGTGGTGTCGGCGTTGCTGGTGAAAGCATTCCACTCGCCGCCCAGTGCCTGCATACGCTCTTCCAGCCCCCCTTCACCGCTGTCATCCACGCCGCTGAACAGCAAGTGTTCCAGCAGATGCGGCAGTTCCTTGTCCTGGCACGGGAAGTCATCGAAGCCGATACCCACCACCAGGCGGATGGCGACGTGACCCTTGTCGTAACCGGGTTTGAGAATGACTTGCAAACCATTGGGCAGCAGGTAGCCCTCGACCTGAAGACGATCAAGGGCGAATGAGGGGAGTGAACCGAGGAGCAGACAAGCGAACAGCAGGCAACGCATAAAACAGCTTTCCTGGCGGGCCGGTATGTTTAACAGACTTCACCTCGGCCCTTACGTTCATAGTGATCGGTCGGCCTCGACCTCGCTCGACAAGGCACCTGTGTCAGCGGTTTCCAGCACCACGTAGGCGCTGCTGCAAAACAGCGAGTTCAGACGCTTCATGTCGGCAATCAGTTCCAGGTGCAGCGAACTGGTTTCGATGCTCTGGACCACCTTGTTGCGCAGGCGGCTGACGTGGGCGTGCGCCAGGCGTCGCTCCTCGGCCCTGAACTGGCGCTTCTCGCGCAATAACTGACGTGCGCTTTCGTGGTCGCCGCTGAGGAACACCGAGAGGCCCAGGCGCAGGTTCGACTGTAACTGGATCTGCAGATCGGCAAGTTCTTCAAGACCGACTTCAGAGAACGACCGGCGATGCGCCGTCTTCTGCTGCTGGATCTTGCGCAGCATGCGTTCGATCAGGCCGCTGGCCAGTTCCAGGTTGATGGTCAGCTCGATGATTTCGGCCCAGCGCCGGTTATCGTGCTCGCCGAGGTCTTCACGCGGCATCTGCGCCAGGTACAGCTTGATCGCGCTGTACAGCGCTTCGACGTCGTCGTTGAGGCGGCGCACTTCCTGGGTCACCGCCGTTTGCGTGCCACGCAGCACCGCCAGCATCGAGGCGAGCATGCTTTCGATCAGATCGCCCATGCGCAGGGTTTCACGCACCGCGTTGGCCAGCGCAAGGCTGGGTGTCGACAGCGCGGTCAGGTCCAGATGGCGCGGCTTGGCCAGGCCGCCGACTTCGTTCTGCTGCGGCAGCAGATACGAGCACAACCGCGCCATCGGGGCCACGGTTGGCAGCATGATCAGGCAGCGCACCGTGTTGTAGAGCAGGTGAAAGCCGATGACCAGTTCCTGCGGGCGATAGCCCAGCGTGTCGATCCAGGCAACCAGCGGGTCGAGCACCGGAAAGATCAGCAGCAGGCCGAACAGCTTGTACAGCAGACTGCCCAGCGCCACCTGCCGACCGGCAACGTTCTGCATGCTGGTACTGAGGAAGGCCAGCAGACCGCTGCCGATGTTGGCGCCGATCACCAGGCCGATCGCCACCGGTAAGCCAATGACTTCGGTGCCCGCCAGTGTCGCCGTCAGCAGCACTGCCGCCAGACTGGAATAGGAGATCAGCGCGAACATGGCGCCCACCAGCGCATCCAGCAGCAGGTCGCCGGTCAGCGAGGCGAACAGCACCTTGACTCCTGCGGCCTGGGTGATCGGTGCGGCTGCCTCGACGATCAGCTGCAAGGCCAGCACGATCAGGCCCAGGCCGATACCGACCCGCCCCAGTTGACCGGCACGGGTCTGCTTGCGCGACAGGAAAAACACTACGCCAAGGAAGATCAGCAACGGCGACAGCCATGACAGATCGAAGGTCAGCACGCGAGACATCAAGGCGGTGCCGACATCGGCGCCAAGCATGATCACCAGCGCAGGCGTCAGCGTCATCAGCCCCTGGCCGACAAACGATGTCACCAGCATGGCGGTGGCGTTACTGCTCTGCACCAGCGCCGTCACCAGAATGCCGGCGATGAACGCGAGCGGTCGTTTGGACATGTTCTGGCTGAGCACACGACGAAGTTGTGTACCGTAAACACGAAGGATGCCAGTGCGCACGATATGCGTGCCCCAGATCAGCAGGGCGACGGCGGATAGCAAATCGAGCAGGGTCAGCATGCGAAAAGCCCCCTGAGGTTTGCCCATACAGGCGATGAATTGAAAGATGCAGCGTGTAGAGCGGGGATGGGTGTAACGCTCTACTAGGCTCTGTACGAAAAGTGGCTGCGCTCGGTGATGCTTCGTTAAAAACAGGCTCGGAATGCTCATTTACAACACGTAGACTCCGCTTCCTCGCCTGTTTTTGCCTCGCCTGACCTTCGCTCGCCGACTTTTCGTACAGAGCCTAAGCTTTTAGTCGGCCACAGGCCTTGGCGCCAGCATCGCACAGCGCGGATTTCATTGAAATAAAAGTGTCATAAATCAGTATTTTGATATCGCTCGGGCATTCGCCATGGACCCGTCGCACGTGCCTCATGGCTGTTCACCCGACATGCCGCCCGCAGGCGGCGGAAACGTTACCGGGTCAATCCGTAGTGAACGCAACATTGGGCTCGAGTTTCATGCCGACGGCCTTTGCGACGTGCATGCCTTTTTCATACGAAAACGATTTATCTGCTGTGGGCTGGAAGAACTCCACGAAATCCAGGCTGCGGCGACTGAACACGAACCCGCCGATGAGCGGCTGATTGACTGCATACAGATGCGGACACAGCGCCATCATCGACGAGGCAGGCACGCCGATCAGGTGTTCCTCAAGATCGCCGGTCTGTTGAGTTTCTTGTGGGTAGAACCACAGTGGCGTGCTGATGAACAGATAGGCATCCGGCCCCAGGCTGGAAAGCAACGTGCGCACCAGCCATCTCGCCGTATCGGCCGTCAAGTGCTCGACTACATCCAGCAGACAGATTATCCGGTACTGGGCCAGCCGCTCGGATGACAGCTCTTGAGCCAGGCCGTGCCAGATGTTGCGGTAGGTAGCGTTCTCATGCAGCTGCGAATTCTGGCAATTGGCTTCCCAGCCATCGATGCCGTCCACCGACCAGTGCGCCGTGTCCGGGTTTGCCTTGATCAACGCGCCCAGTGTTCCAGAGCCGAACCCGATATCCAGCACTTCAACATCGCTGCTGAGGTCTTTCAGGATATGGAAAATCATCGCCTTGGGAGAGACCGAGTCGCCTTCCACATGGCCGGTTGCAGGCGCGAAGCCTTCGGTAGGCTGATAGTTTTCAACATATTGCTTCATTGTCTGGATCCTTGACGATGGTTAGCGAGGTGGGGTTTACCGTAGATCCTGTTGAAGCATCCTCGTTGGGGGGTGGGAACAGTGTAGGGGGTTTCGAGTGCCTGGCCTTTAATCCTGCAAACTGACCAGAAACGCTTGGTGACACGAGTGGCGCCTGTAGCGGCATAGCAGGCTTTGACGGGTATTCAGAACCTGACGCAAGCGTCTGGAACAGCGTGCCAACGCCGAGCATTGGCACACTGTTCGGTCAGTTCTTATCGGAACCGGTCAACCTCGTGACGCAGTTCTGTCGCCAGGCCATTCAGCTCCTGGGCAGTGATGGCCAGGTTGGACATGACCTGGCGCTGTTCGCTGTTGGCCATGGCGATGCTTTGCAGGTTGCTGCTGAGCATGGTCGCGGTGCTGCTTTGTTCCTGGGTGGCGGTGGTGATGGCGGCGAACTGGTGACCGGCCGAGCGGCTTTGCTCGTCGATCTGGGCCAGCGCGGAGGCCACTTTGGCGTTGAGCGACAAGCCTTCCTGCATCAGTGTGTTGCCCTGCTGCATGGTGCTGATGGCGTTGCCGGTTTCCTGCTGGATGCTGGCGATCATGCCGGAAATCTCATCGGTGGCTTCACGGGTGCGCGAGGCCAGGCTGCGGACTTCGTCAGCCACCACGGCAAAGCCGCGACCTTGTTCACCGGCGCGCGCGGCCTCGATGGCAGCGTTGAGCGCGAGCAGGTTGGTCTGGTCGGCAATCGAGGTAATCACCCCGACGATACTGCCGATTTCCTGCGAGCGCTGGCCCAGCGTGTCGATGACTTTCGCGGTGCTGCTCAGCGAAGTGGCGATCTGTTGCAGCGACGAAGATGCCTCTTCCATCGAGGTGCGACCGATGCGTGTCTGCTGGGCATTTTCCTGTGCCAGTCGTTCGGTATTGCCCATGTTGTCGGCGATGTTCATCGACGTGGCGCTGAACTCTTCGACGGCACCGGCCATGCTGGTGATCTCGCCGGATTGCTGCTCCATGCCCTCGAACGCACCGCCCGACAGGCCGGACAGCGCGTTAGCGCGGGAGCTGACTTCCTGCGCCGCGGTACGGATATGCGCCACCATCGATGACAGTGCTTCGCTCATCTTGTTGAAGCTGCCCGATAACTGCCCGATCTCGTCATTGCTGGTCACATTCAGGCGTACGCTCAGGTCGCCTGCACCCAGTGCGTCGGCCTGGCGTACCAATTCGGACAGTGGGCGAAGCTTGCTGCGCAGCAGCCAGATTGCGCTGACCACCGCGATGATCATGGCCAGCAGACTGCCGATCGCCAGTTGTGTGCCGACGTGCCAGGTCACTTCGCTGATTTCCTTGCGCGGCATGCTGGCGATGACGGTCCAGGGGCCACCAGCGAACGGCTGGCCGACGCTGTAATAGTTGTCATCCCCGTCATCCCAGAACTGCGCCTTGCCTGGTTTGCTGGCGAGCTCTGCAACTGACTTCGCGGCACCGTCCAGGGATTTGACGCCTGCCGGTGGCACCAGCCAGGTGCCCTTTTCGTCGAGCAGTGCCAGTGAGCCGGTAGAGCCGATACGGAAGTTCTTGAGGTTATCGAACTGGGTTTTCTGCGCATCGGTGTAATCGAACCCTACGAACAGCGCCGCAATGATCTTGCCGCTGCTGTCGCGGACCGGGCTGTACTGGGTCATGTAATAGCGATCGAACAATACCGCTTTGCCGACATAGCTCTGCCCGGCGATCAGGCGCTCGTAGGCTGCGCCCTTGCGGTCCAGCACGGTGCCGATGGCGCGGGTGCCATCCTGCTTGCTCAGGGAGGTGCTGATCCGGATGAAGTCGTCGCCACTGCGCACGAAAATGGTCGCGACGCCGGCGGTCATCGAGCGGAAGTCATCGACTTCGGTGAAGTCGTTATTCAGCGCGGCATCACGCAGGAACAGGCCTGGCGTGGACGTGCCCGCCACCGTGACCGGCTTGTCGGCTTGCAGGCTCAGGCCAGCGGCGAAGCGTTTCTCGAACAGGCCACTCAAGCGCTGAGTGCTGTCGCGCAACGTGCTGTGGAAAGTGTTGAGCTGGTCAGCGAGGAGCCTGGCTTCACTCGACATGTGCTCTTCACGAATGACCAGGTTGGACGCGTCCAGGGACCTTAACGCGAACAGGGTACTACCGCTGATAACCACCGCCAGGATCACGGCCAGAGCAATACCAAGTTGCGAAGCAATTCGGGTACGAGGCTTGGACATAGAGACTCCGTGCCGAATGATTGGAGTCGCCGGGTCCGTGGCTTACCATTCAGCTGATAGATTTAGTTGGTGTTTTTACGCCGTATGAACGAGCAATCTTCAAGCAATGCTTCGGCCTTCAAGGTCGTTACTTGAGAGCGCAGCGAGACATTTACAAATGATGGCAGTTCAATACTAAACTAAATTTTAATAGAGTACTTCAACTAACGGCAACTGCATGGCGCCCACCTCCGCCTGAAGAAAATCGCTGAGGCGTCGCAACCGCTCTGCGCCGGGCCTTGTACGCGGCCAGACCAGATAATAGTTTTCGCCACTGAACACCGCCGTGCGCCACGGCAGGCTCAGACGGGCCTGCGCCACGTCCTCGGCGACCATCAGCAGGTCACCCATCGACACACCATAGCCGCGTGCTGCGGCAATCATGCCCAGCTCCAGAGTGTCGAAGACCTGCCCGCCTTTGAGCGACACCTGATCGGCCAGACCCATGCGGTTCAACCAGGTGCGCCAGTCACGGCGATCAGGGGTGGGATGCAGCAATTCAGCCTTTGCCAGGCGTTCGACATCCCATGGCGGGTCCTTCAACAAGGTGGGCGCACCAACCGGAATCAGTAATTCGGGAAACAGCAGTGTGGCTTCCCAGTCCGACGGGAAATGTCCCTGGCTGAGCAGAATCGCGCAGTCAAAAGGCTCCTGGGTAAAGTCCACCGCATCGATTTCCATCCACGCGCTGGTCAGTTGCACCTCGTTGCCCACCTGCAGATGACGAAAACGGCTGAGCCGCGCGAGCAGCCAGCGCATGGTCAGGGTCGACGGGGCTTTCATGCGCAGAATGCCCTCGTCGGTCTGCAAGGTGCTGCAAGCGCGCTCCAGTGCCAGGAACCCATCGCGTACGCCGGGCAACAGCGCGCGTGCCGATTCGGTGAGCTGCAAGTTACGCCCGTTGCGCTGAAACAAGCGGCAGGCAAAGTGCTCTTCCAGCGTACGAATATGCCGGCTTACTGCACTTTGGGTGACCGAAAGTTCCTCGGCCGCGCGGGTAAACGAGGTATGCCGCGCAGCCGCTTCAAAAGCCCTTAGTGCATAAAGAGGAGGGAGGCTACGGGGCATGGGGCGCTTCCTGCGGACGATGAACGGTTACTTTACTGCAAATGCTGAAAATAGCCTCAGATGAGTTTTAGTCATGCTGAGCATCGGATTTATCGTTTTGTGTTTAGTCGAGCAACTGCCCAGAATACGTCGCTCATTCGTCCCTTTGCCGTAGAGCACCGTCACCATGCAGCCGTCCGCCCTCAAAGAACTCTGGATCATCCTGCGCCTGGCGGGGCCGCTGATTGCGTCACAGATGGCGCACATGCTGATGGTCTTCACCGACACCGTAATGATGGGCAAGATCGGCCCGGAGGCCTTGGCCGGCGGGGGTCTGGGCGCTGCCACGTACAGCTTCGTGTCGTTCTTTTGCGTCGGCGTGATGGCCGCGGTCGGTACGCTGGTTTCGATCCGTCACGGTGCCGGCGACACCGAAGGCGCGACCCGTCTGACCCAGGCCGGTCTGTGGCTGGCCTGGGGCATGGCGCTGGTTGCCGCGCTGTTGCTGTGGAACCTCGAACCCATCCTGTTGCAGTTCGGTCAGGCCGAAGCCAACGTGCATATGGCTGCTCAATTTCTGATCACCCTGCCCTTCGCCCTGCCCGGCCTGCTCAGCTTCATGGCATTGCGCGGCTTCACCAGCGCACTGGGTCGCGCGGGGCCGGTGATGACCATCAGCCTGGCCGGTGCGGCAGCCAACTTCGTGCTTAATTACGCGTTGATCCATCAATGGCTGGGGCTGCCCAACCTGGGGCTGATGGGCATCGGGCTGGTCACCGCGATCGTCACCAACTGTATGGCCCTCGCGCTGGCGCTGCATATCAGGCGGCATCCGGCCTACGCGGCGTACCCGATCAGAAAAGGGCTTTCGAAACTGTCACGCAGTCACCTGGGCGAGCTATGGCGTCTCGGTTTGCCGATTGGCGGCACCTATGCGGTGGAAGTCGGGCTGTTCACTTTTGCGGCGTTCTGCATGGGCGCGATGGGCAGCACGCAGATGGCGGCGCACCAGATCGCCCTGCAGACCGTGTCCATGGCGTTCATGGTTCCGGTGGGGATGTCTTACGCGGTCACCATGCGTATCGGCCAGCATTATGGGGCGGGCAACCTGTTGATGGTGCGCATGGCCGGGCGTCTGGGTATCGGTTTTGGCGGCGGTGTGATGCTGATGTTCGGGCTGCTGTTCTGGCTGGCACCGCACCTGGTCATCGGTCTGTTTCTGGACATCAATGACCCGGCGTTTGCCGAGATCGTGGTACTGGCGACAAAACTGCTGGCGATTGCCGCCCTGTTCGAGTTTTTCGACGGCACCCAGACCATCGCCATGGGTGCCATTCGCGGGCTCAAGGATGCACGCACCACCTTCCTGATCGGCCTGGGCTGCTACTGGCTGATCGCCGCGCCTGCCGCGTGGTTGCTCGGTTTCTCTACCGATGCCGGCGCCTCGGGCGTCTGGTGGGGGCTGGCGCTGGGCCTGTTCTGCTCGGCCGTGGCGCTGACCTATGCGTTTGAATGGAAGACGGCTCGGCTGTTGCGCAGGGATGCAGCCGGGGTGGCGGTGCCGGGCTGATCCGGCGCACCGTCACCCGGACCTGGATGTACCTGCGTGCGCGGCTTGCGAACGCAGATAGGTCACCAGCTCTTCCACCGGCAGCGGCCGACTGATCAGATAGCCTTGCACCTGATTGCAGCCAAAACTGCGCAGCAACTCCAGCTGCCCGGCGGTTTCCACACCCTCGGCGACCACTTCCAGGTTCAAGTTGTGCGCCAGATTGATCATGGCGTTGACCAGCTTGCGGTTCTCTTCGCGTAACTCCATCTGCCCGACGAAGCCCATGTCGATCTTGAGCAGCGCGATGGGCAGGCTGTTGAGGTGCATGAACGACGAATAGCCGGTGCCGAAATCATCCAGCGAAAAGCGCACGCCCAGTTGCCGCAATGCATCCATAGTCAGCCTGACCTGATCGCTGCGCCGCATGACCGCGGTTTCGGTCAGCTCGAACTCCAGCCAGCGCGCATCGACATCGTGTTCTGCGATCAGACGAGTCAAGGTCGGCAGCAACTGGCTGTCCTGAAACTGCCGGAACGACAGGTTGATCGCCATGTGCAGCGGGGCAAAGCCTTGTTCACGCAGGGCCTGCATGTCACGCAGTGCGCGGAAGATGACCCAATAGCCGAGCGGTACGATCAGGCCGCTTTGCTCGGCCAGTGGCACGAACTCGCTGGGTGGCAGCAGCCCACGTTCCTGATGACGCCAGCGCACCAGTGCTTCCAGGCCGACGATACGTCCGCTGTCCAGGCACAGACGCGGCTGGTAATGCAGTTCCAGCTCATCGCGGCGCAAGGCGCGTCGCAGTTCACCTTCCAGATCGGCGAGGCTGCGGGCGTTGCGGTTGATGCGCTCGTCGAACAGGTGATAAGTGCAGCCCTGCATGCTCTTGGCCTGACGCATGGCGATATGCGCATGCCACATCAGCGGGTCGGCTTCGGGCTGGGCTTGCGAATGCGCAATGCCCAGGCTGCAACCCAGCAGCAGGCTTTCGCCATCGACCCAATAGGGTTCGGCCAGCACGTCGGTGATACGTTCGGCCATTTGCAGGGCGCGTTCGGGGGTTGTTCGGGTGTCGATCAACAGGGCGAATTCGTCGCCCCCCAGGCGGGCGAACTGATCGCCGGCATCGAGCTGGTTTTTCAAGCGCGCCACGACTTGCAGGATCAGTCGATCACCGGCCTGATGACCCAGTGAATCGTTGGCGCGGCGAAAGTTGTCCAGGTCCAGATGCCCCAGCGCCACGCTGCCGCCTTCGCTCAGGCGAGCCGAGAGCAGCGCCTGAAAACCCTGGCGGTTGGCGATGCCGGTCAACGGGTCCTGGCCGACCAGGCGTCGCAGGCTGTCTTCCAGGCGACTGCGCTCGTGGACATAGCGCAGGCAGCGCCGAAGCGTGTCACCGGTCAAGGCATCGCGCACCAGCCAGTCACTGACGCCAGTCGGCCCGACCAGTGGTTCGGTCTCGAGCAGCACCACGGTAGGCAACAGGCAGGCCCCGGTCCTGGGCTGCAGATCAGGCGTGGTCAGCAGCACGGTATTGCGCTCGTTAGCGTAGCGGGCACTGAAAACGTCCCAGTTCGCGCCATGCAGAAGTATCACGTTGCTTCCCGGCGCAGTGAGGCAGCCGCTAAGCAGCGCCTGCCAGAAGGGCTCGTGCGCCAAAAGCAGCAATCGCAAGGGTTCGACAGGTGTAGGCAATCTAACTTCCTAAGTGCAAAGGAAAAACCGGTGGCCGCTCTCTCGCAGGAGCGCGACAAATACACGTATCGCGCGTCGCGGCGCAAATGTAACAAAAACAGAAGAATTAGATAGCAGTCACTGTCTGACGACGATGAGCACTGCACAAAACCGTGGGCCTGTTAAAATGCCCGACCTTTTTACAGACGACTCTTCATACCGCCATGTCCCGACTCAATCCCCGGCAGCAGGAAGCCGTGAACTACGTCGGCGGCCCTCTTTTGGTGCTCGCCGGTGCCGGTTCCGGCAAGACCAGCGTGATCACCCGCAAGATCGCGCATCTGATCCAGAACTGCGGCATTCGCGCCCAGTACATCGTCGCCATGACCTTCACCAACAAGGCCGCGCGCGAGATGAAAGAGCGGGTCGGCACGCTGCTCAGAGGCGGCGAAGGACGCGGCCTGACGGTCTCGACCTTCCACAACCTGGGTCTGAACATCATCCGCAAGGAGCACACGCGGCTGGGCTACAAACCGGGCTTCTCGATCTTTGACGAAACCGACGTCAAGGCACTGATGACTGACATCATGCAGAAAGAGTATTCCGGCGACGACGGTGTCGACGAAATCAAGAACATGATCGGCTCATGGAAAAACGACCTGATCCTGCCCGCCGAGGCGCTGGAAAACGCCCGCAACCCCAAGGAACAGACCGCCGCCATCGTCTACACCCACTATCAGCGCACGCTCAAGGCGTACAACGCGGTGGACTTCGACGATCTGATTCTCTTGCCGGTCAAGCTGTTTCAGGAACACGCCGACATCCTGGAAAAGTGGCAGAACAAGGTGCGTTACCTGCTGGTCGACGAATATCAGGACACCAACGCCAGCCAGTACCTGCTGGTGAAGCTGCTGATCGGCACGCGCCATCAGTTCACCGTAGTGGGCGACGACGACCAGTCGATCTACGCCTGGCGTGGCGCGCGGCCGGAAAACCTCATGCTGCTCAAGGACGACTACCCGTCGTTGAAAGTGGTGATGCTTGAGCAGAACTACCGTTCGACGAGCCGTATCCTGCGCTGCGCCAACGTGCTGATCTCCAACAACCCGCACGCCTTCGAAAAACAACTGTGGTCCGAGATGGGCCACGGCGACGAGATCCGCGTGATCCGCTGCCGCAACGAAGACGCCGAGGCCGAGCGGGTGGCCATGGAAATCCTCACCCTGCACCTGCGCACCGACCGCCCGTACAGCGATTTCGCCATCCTCTATCGCGGCAACTACCAGGCCAAGCTGATCGAGCTGAAATTGCAGCACCATCAGGTGCCGTATCGACTGTCGGGCGGCAACAGTTTCTTCGGCCGCCAGGAAGTGAAGGACCTGATGGCTTATTTCCGTCTGCTGGTGAACCCGGACGACGACAACGCCTTCCTGCGGGTGATCAACGTTCCGCGTCGCGAGATCGGCTCGACCACGCTGGAAAAGCTCGGTAATTACGCCACCGAGCGCAAGGTGTCGATGTACGCCGCCACCGACGAGATCGGCCTGGGCGAGCACCTGGACAGCCGATTCACCGACCGTTTACAGCGCTTCAAGCGCTGGATGGACGGGGTGCGCCAGCAGTGCGCGCAGAACGATCCCATCGCCGCGCTGCGCAGCATGGTCATGGACATCGACTACGAGAACTGGCTGCGGCAGAACAGCTCCAGCGAAAAGGCCGCCGATTACCGGATGAGCAACGTCTGGTTCCTGATCGAGGCGTTGAAAAACACGCTGGAGAAGGACGAAGAAGGTGGCATGACCATCGAGGAAGCCATCGGCAAGCTGGTCCTGCGCGACATGCTCGAACGTCAGCAGGAAGAGGAAGACGGTGCCGAAGGCGTGCAGATGATGACCTTGCACGCCTCCAAGGGCCTGGAATTCCCTTATGTGTTCATCATGGGCATGGAAGAAGAAATCCTGCCGCACCGCTCCAGCATCGAAGCCGACACCATCGAAGAAGAGCGCCGCCTGGCCTACGTGGGCATCACCCGCGCACGGCAGACCCTGGCCTTCACCTTCGCCGCCAAGCGCAAGCAGTACGGTGAAATCATCGACTGCGCGCCAAGCCGCTTTCTGGATGAGCTGCCCCCGGACGACCTGGCCTGGGAAGGCAATGACGACACCCCGACGGAAGTCAAAGCGGTGCGCGGCAACACCGCGCTTGCCGACATTCGCGCCATGCTGAAACGCTAGCCGACACCCTATTGATCATTTATTGCGCAATGGCGCAGCCAAGGAATTGAAGTGGAAGCACTGCACAAGAAAATTCGCGAAGAAGGCATCGTGTTGTCCGATCAGGTGCTGAAGGTCGATGCGTTCCTCAACCATCAGATCGATCCGGCCCTGATGAAGGAAATCGGCGACGAATTCGCCCGACTGTTCGCCGACGCTGGCGTGACCAAGATCGTGACCATCGAAGCGTCCGGCATCGCGCCGGCAGTCATGGCGGGCTTGAACATGGGCGTGCCGGTGATCTTCGCCCGCAAGCACCAGTCCCTGACCCTGACCGAAAACCTGCTGTCGGCGACCGTGTACTCGTTCACCAAGCAGGTGGAAAGCACTGTGGCCATCTCGCCGCGTCATCTGAGCAGCGACGACAAGGTGCTGATCATCGATGACTTCCTGGCCAACGGCAAAGCCTCGCAGGCGCTGATCTCGATCATCAAACAGGCCGGCGCCACGGTTGCAGGACTGGGCATCGTGATCGAGAAATCCTTCCAGGGCGGCCGCGCCGAACTGGACGCCCAGGGCTATCGCGTCGAATCGCTGGCGCGGGTCGAATCCCTGGCCGGTGGGGTTTTGACGTTCAAGTAAGGCCCCCGAGGGCGGACGCGGAGCGTCCAGAAAGGCATGCGACGCGGAGCGCCGCACGATAGTTGCGATGATCGTTCCGCACGCTCCAGCGTGGGAATGCCGTTCTCGACGCTCTGCGTCGTCGGGAGGACGCAGAGCGTCCAGAAAGGCATGCGACGCGGAGCGTCGCACGATAGTTGCGATGATCGTTCCGCACGCTCCAGCGTGGGGGAATGCCGTTCTCGACGCTCTGCGTCGTCGGGAGGACGCAGAGCGTCCGGAAAGGCATGCGACGCGGAGCGCCGCACGATAGTTGCGGTTATCGTTCCTCACGCTCCAGCGTGGGAATGCCGTTCTCGACGCTCTGCGTCGTCGGGAGGACGCAGAGCGTCCAGAAAGGCATGCGCCGCGGAGCGTCGCACGATAGTTGCGATGATCGTTCCGCACGCTCCAGCGTGGGAATGCAGGTCTCGACGCTCTGCGTCGTCAAGAGGACGCGGAGCGTCCGGAAAGGCACGCGACGCGGAGCGCCGCACGATAGTTACGATGATCGTTCCGCACGCTCCAGCGTGGGAATGCAGTTCACGACGCTCTGCGTCGTCGGGAGGACGCGGAGCGTCCAGAAAGGCATGCGACGCGGAGCGCCGCACGATAGTTGAGATGATCGTTCCGCACGCTCCAGCGTGGGAATGCAGGTCGTGACGCTCTGCGTCATAGCGTGCGTGCTTCAGCGCGGAATGCCGAGGGCACGCAAACGTCGATACAAAGTGCGTTCGCTCAGTCCCAGTTCTCTGGCCAGTTCGCTGCGCGAGCCGTTGAACACTCGCAGCGCATGGGCGAGTTTTTCCAGGCTGTCGTCCTGCTGGCGGTACGTCACGCCACCCGCCTCGCCCTGTCCGCGTACTTCGTCGGGCAAATCCTGCGCGCGAATGATGCCGTCATCGGTAAATAAACGGGCGCGTTCGAGTATGTTGCGCAGCTCGCGAATGTTGCCGGGGTAGCTGTACAAACTCAGCAGCTTCATGGCCTCGGCGTCGACACGCGGCGCGGCGCCAGGCGCGATGCGTTGCAGCAGGCTGTCGATCAGCAGCGGCAGGTCGTCGCTGCGTTCACGCAGGGCCGGCAGGCGAATCGGAAAGGCGCTGATACGGTAGAACAAATCCTGGCGAAAGCTGCCGTCGGCGACCATCTCCCTGAGCGGTTTATGCGTGGCCACCACCAGCCGAAAATCCGAGTGCACCGTGCGCAGGCTGCCCACCGGACGAAAACTGCCCGATTCAATCAGCCGCAACAGCTTGACCTGCATGGCCAGCGGCACCTCACCAATCTCATCAAGGAATAACGTCCCGCCATGAGCGGCTTCGGCCAGACCGGTCTTGCGCTGCAATGCGCCAGTGAATGCGCCCTTCTCATAGCCGAACAGCTCGCTTTCCAGCAGGGTTTCGGTAAGCCCGGTGCAGTCGACCACCACCAGCGGCCCTGCGGACCTGGCGCTGCTGGCGTGCAGTGCGCGCGCGAACAATTCCTTGCCGGTGCCCGACTCGCCCTGCAGCAACACCGGAATCTGCGCGGGCGCGGCGCGTTGCAGAGCGCTCAGCACTTCTTTGAACGCCGCCGAGCGCCCTACCAGCCCATGTTGCTGCGGCTGGACGGAGGCTACCGCCACCGAGCTCAGTCGCTCGACATAAGCGATCACCTCACCCTGATCATCGAGAATCGGCCGCAGCTCCACATCCACATGCTCGGGGCCGCGCGGCGTGTGATGAATATGCAGCAGACGCTCCGGAAGCCGTGCTTCATGGGCCTTGCGCATCGGGCAATGCTCACCGGCCTGATCACACGGCACCGCAAACTGATGCGACACCCGATAACACTTCTCGCCCACATGCGGCGTGCCTTCGACGCCGAACTGGCGCTGGTAGGCGGTGTTGGCGGCAATGATGTTGTAGTCGGTGTCGAGCACGATGGTCGGTCGCAGATCGTGTTCGAGGTATGACACCAGCGACTGCATGCGACTGCCGGGAAAATCGGTGGCGATGAGGTTCATGGGCGCTCCTGTGGACTGGGCGCAGCTTAACCCATTCGCCTGCCAGCTTGTGCCACGGACTGCCAAATGACTGCCAGAATGTGGCAGTCAGCGACCTGCGGCAGGCCATCGAGGTGTTTTGCAAAACCCAAAAACGCCCTGTGTTTATTAGCCTGAACAGGCTTTGCCGTGATTGGCATGGTTATTGAGACATCATGGCAACGACTGCCAACCGTCCGGCCTGGCCAAACGGGCCTTGAGGCGATTTACAGCCACAGGAATTGCACATGATCATCGGTGAAAAACTCCATGTCGAAGCGCTCTTCGACACGCATACCTGGACCATCAGCTATCTGGTGATGGACCTGCACAGCAAGCAATGTGCGCTGATCGACAGCGTGCTCGATTACGACCCCAAGTCCGGCCGTACCAGGACCGAGTCTGCCGACCGGATGATCGAACGGGCGCAGGCGCTGGGCGCCTCGGTGCAGTGGATTTTCGAAACCCACGTGCACGCCGATCACCTCTCGGCAGCGCCGTATCTGAAACAGCGGCTCGGTGGGCAAATTGTCATCGGCAGCCATATCACTGCCGTGCAGGAAACCTTCGGCACGCTGTTCAACGCGCCGTCTGACTTTGCCCGCAATGGCAGCCAGTTCGATGTGCTGCTGGAGGACAACGCCTCGTTCGCCCTCGGCACGCTTGAGGTCAAGGCCATGCACACGCCGGGGCACACGCCGGCGTGCATGAGTTATCTGGTGCAAGTCGGTGACGCCACGGTCGCGTTTGTCGGCGATACGCTGTTCATGCCTGATTACGGCACCGCTCGTTGCGACTTCCCGGGTGCCGATGCGCGCACGCTGTATCGCTCGATCAAGAAGCTGCTGGCACTGCCGCCGCAGACCCTGCTGTTCATGTGCCACGACTACCTGCCCAATGGCCGTGAGCTGAAATACATGACCACGGTTGCCGAACAGCGCGCCAGCAATATCCATGTGCACGACGGGGTGGATGAAGACGCGTTCGTCGGCATGCGCGAAGCCCGTGACGCGACGCTGGACATGCCGGTGCTGATGCTGCCTGCGGTGCAGGTCAACATGCGCTGCGGACACTTTCCCGAGCCGGAAGACAACGGCGTCGTCTACCTGAAGATCCCGCTCAATGCCCTTTAACCGCTGCCCGCCCTGGAAAACCCTGTGATGAATGCTTCGACAACAACCTGTCAGATCCTGATCGTCGGTGGCGGTGCTGCCGGTATCGCTACTGCCGCAAGCCTGCTGGCCCGCGACGCTACCCTGCAGATCACCCTGGTCGACCCCGCCGATACGCATTATTACCAGCCCGGCTGGACCATGGTCGGTGCGGGGATCTTCACGCCGCAGTCGACGGCGCGCAGCATGGCTTCACTGATTCCCAAAGGCGTGCAGTGGATCAAGGCTGCGGTGTCGACCTTCGAGCCGCAGCACAATACGCTGACGCTGGCCGACGGCCGCGTGCTCGGTTATCAGCAACTGGTGGTCTGCCCCGGCCTGAAGCTGGACTGGTCGGCTATCGACGGGCTGGTGGAAACGCTCGGGGCCAATGGCGTGACCTCCAACTATCGCTATGACCTGGCGCCCTACACCTGGAAGCTGGTGCAGAACCTGCAACAGGGCCGCGCGCTGTTCACCCAGCCGCCCATGCCGATCAAATGCGCCGGTGCGCCGCAGAAGGCCATGTACCTGTCCTGCGATCACTGGTTGAAAAGCGGCCGTCTCGCGCAGATCAATACGCAGTTCTACAACGCCGGTGGCGTGCTGTTCGGTGTCGCCGACTATGTGCCGGCGCTGATGAAGTACGTCGAGCGCTACGCCATCGGCCTCAAGTTCAGCCATCGGCTGGTGGCCGTCGACGGGCCAGGCAAGCGCGCTACGTTCATCCGCACGCAGGCCGATGGCAGCAGCGAGACCGTCGAGCAAAGCTTCGAAATGTTGCACGTAGTGCCGCCGCAGATTGCCCCGGACTTCATCCGCAGCAGCCCGCTGGCCGATGCCGCAGGCTGGGTGGACGTGGACCCTGCCACGCTGAAGCACCGCCAGTTCGCCAATGTTCATGGCCTGGGCGATGCCACCAATACCAGCAACGCCAAGACCGCTGCAGCGGCACGCAAGCAGGCGCCGGTGGTGGCCAACAACGTGCTGGTCGCGCTGGGTCGTCGGGATGAGTCCGCCGTGTATGACGGTTACGGCTCGTGCCCGTTGACGGTCGAGAAAGGCCGCATCGTGCTGGCCGAATTCACCTATGGCGGCAAGGTTGCGCCGAGCTTTCCGCGCTGGCTGCTGGAGGGTCGCCAGCCGACCCGACTGGCCTGGTGGTTGAAAGCGCGAGTGCTGCCTGCGCTGTACTGGCATGGCATGCTCAAGGGCCGTGAATGGCTGGCCAAACCGGAAAAGGCTGACACCCGGCATGGATGAGCATCAGTTGCTGGGCGTTGGTCTGGGGGCCATCATCGGCATGGTACTGGCGCTGACCGGCGCGGGCGGCGGCATTCTCGCCGTGCCGTTGCTGGTCTTCGGTCTCGGTCTGTCGATTGTCGAAGCCGCGCCTGTCGGTCTGTTGGCCGTAGGGCTGGCGGCGGGGATCGGTGCGGTACTGGGGCTGCGTCAGGGCATCGTCCGCTATCGCGCGGCCGGGTACATCGCCTCCATTGGTGTGCTGATGGCGCCTCTGGGCCTATGGCTCGCTCATCGACTGCCCAATACGCCGCTGGCTTTGGTCTTTTCGGTCGTGCTGCTGTACGCCTGTGGACGCATGTTCATCAGGGCCAGCCGCGAATTGCGCCACGGCAAGCCGGCGCCGCGTGCGGAAATACTGCCTTGCGTGCTCAACCCGCTGCAGGGCCGCCTGCGCTGGACCATGCCCTGCCTGCGCGCACTGACGCTGACCGGGGTGGGCTCCGGGTTGCTGTCTGGTTTGTTGGGGGTGGGCGGCGGGTTCGTGATCATTCCGGCGCTGACCCGCTACAGCGACCTGGACATGAAGAGTGTCGTGGCGACGTCACTGGCCGTGATCGCCCTGGTTTCGATGGGCAGCGTCATTACCGCGTCACTGAGCGGGGTGATGCACTGGGCGGTCGGTGCGCCGTTCGCGCTGGGTGCCGTCATCGGCCTGGTCATCGGCAGACAAGTCGCCCGCTACCTCGCCGGCCCACGCCTGCAACAGCTGTTCGCTATATGCGGTATCGTCGCGGCGTTCATGCTGGCGCTGTCCGTGCGATAACAGCACGAGGACGCAGAGCACGCGGAGCATGGGAACGATAAGGCTTCTGCCCGGAGGGCGTAGGAGCGAACTTGTTCGCGAAGGGGTCGGTAGCATCGCCGAAAATGCATCGACTGAAACACCGTCTTCGCGAGCAATGCGGATCGCCGCCCCGGTCGCTCCCACAAGAGTTGTGTATAACGATAAGCACCTGCGCAGGCTTTAAAGCTTCTGCCAGACCTTCGGTTTGAAGAACAGCGTCTCCCCTTTGGCCAGGCCCACCAGGCTGTCGTGGTCTTTCACCACTTCGGCCTCGATCAGTTCGCTCTGCCCTTCCACTTTCAAGGTGACTCGCGTCGTCGCGCCCAGCGGGCGGATGTCGCGGACTTCTGCGGCGTGATGGTCTTCGATTTCCTGGCGGGACAGCGACACCTCATGCGGACGGAACAGCAGGTGACCTTCCTCGCCCAGGCTCAGGCGATTGGAGTCGCCGAGGAAGTGGTAGACGAAGTCGTTGGACGGGTTCTCGTAGACCTCGCCCGGCGAGCCGATCTGTTCGATCACGCCCTTGTTCATCACCACGATGCGATCGGCCACTTCCATGGCCTCTTCCTGATCGTGAGTCACGAACACCGAGGTCAGGTTGATGTCCTCGTGCAGGCGCGCCAGCCAGCGACGCAGCTCTTTGCGGACCTTGGCGTCCAGCGCGCCGAACGGCTCGTCCAGCAGAAGCACCTTGGGCTCGACCGCCAGGGCGCGGGCCAGGGCAATGCGCTGGCGCTGTCCACCCGACAGTTGCTCCGGATAACGGTCGGCCAGCCAGTCCAGCTGCACCATGTTCAGTAGCTCATGGACCTTCTCGGCGATCCGCGTTTCGTTCGGGCGCTCGCGTTTGGGCTTCATGCGCAGGCCGAACGCGACGTTGTCGAACACCGTCATGTGGCGGAACAGCGCGTAATGCTGGAACACGAACCCGACGTTGCGATCACGCACGTCATGCCCGGACACATCTTCGCCATGAAACACGATGCTGCCGTCATCCGGGGTTTCCAGACCGGCAATGATGCGCAGCAGCGTGGTCTTGCCGCAGCCTGACGGGCCCAGCAAAGCCACCAGCTCGCCACTCTGGATGTCCAGACTGATGTTGTTCAGGGCCTTGAAGGCGTTGAAGTTCTTGCTGACGTTACGGACTTCGATCGACATGATTATTCCTCCGCCGCGTTATGGCGCAGACGGTTAATGCGGGATTCGCTCCACTGCTTGAGCAGCAGGATGAACAGCGCCAGGATCAGCAACAGGCTCGCCACGGCAAAGGCGGCAACGTGGTTGTATTCGTTGTAGAGAATTTCGACGTGCAGCGGCAGGGTGTTGGTGACGCCACGAATGTGCCCGGAAACCACCGACACCGCGCCAAACTCACCCATCGCTCGCGCCGTACACAGCACCACGCCGTAGATCAGGCCCCATTTGATGTTCGGCACCGTGACGTGCCAGAACATCTGCCAGCCGTTGGCGCCCAGCAGCCGCGCGGCCTCTTCTTCCTGAGTGCCCTGCTCCTGCATCAGCGGGATCAGCTCACGCGCAACGAAGGGCACAGTGACGAAGATGGTCGCCAGCACGATGCCCGGCAGGGCAAAGACGATCTGGATGTCGTGATCCTGCAACCACGGCCCGAACAGCCCCTGCGCACCGAACATCAGCACGTAGACCAGGCCGGCGATGACCGGCGATACCGAGAACGGCAGGTCGATCAGCGTGACCAGAATGCTCTTGCCGCGGAACGAGTATTTGCTCACGCACCATGCGGCGCTGACGCCGAACACCAGATTGAGCGGTACCGAGATCAGCACCGCTATGACCGTCAGCTTCAGCGCCGACAGCGCGTCCGGCTCGAGGATCGCGGTAAAGAACGCGCCCAGACCGTTTTTCAGGCCCTGGGATACCACGATGAACAGCGGCAGGCCCAGAAACAGGACGAACACCAGCCAGCACAGGCCAATCAGGATACGTCGCGACACCGCGCTGCCACGACGGGCGGCGTTGGCAGAGGCGGCGGCTGAAACAGATGAATAAGACATGTTCTGCGCCTCCTCAGGATGGGGTTTCAATGCGCCGCTGCAGCAGGTTGATCAGCAGCAGCAGAATGAAGGACACCACCAGCATCATCACGCCGATAGCGGTTGCGCCGGTGTAGTCGTACTGGTCGAGCTTGACCATGATCAGCAGCGGCAGGATCTCGGTTTTCATCGGCATGTTGCCAGCGATGAAAATCACCGAACCGTACTCGCCCACGCCACGGGCAAACGCCAGGGCGAAGCCGGTCAGCCAGGCAGGCAGTAACGCCGGCACGAGGATGTGGCGGAACACCTGCAGGGGACGTGCGCCCAGGCAGGCGGCGGCCTCTTCGACTTCGCGGGGGATGTCGGCCAGCACAGGCTGCACGGTGCGCACCACGAACGGCAGGGTGACGAAGGTCAGCGCCAGGGTGATGCCCAGCGGGGTGTAGGCGATCTTGAAGCCCAGATCAGCTGCGAACTGGCCGACCCAGCCGTTGGGCGCGTACAGCGCGGTCAGGGCGATACCGGCCACGGCGGTCGGCAGGGCGAAGGGCAGATCGATCATCGCATCGATGACCTTGCGGCCGGGGAAGGTGTAGCGCACCAGCACCCAGGCCAGCAGTGTGCCGATCACCCCGTTGATGAGGGCTGCGTAAAAGGCGGTGCCGAAGCTCAGCTTGAGTGCCGCGATCACGCGAGGTGCCGTGATGATGGTCCAGAACTGATCCCAGGTGAGCTGCGCAGCATGTACGAACATGGCGGCCAGCGGTATTAGCACAATCAGACTGAGGTACACCAAGGTGTAGCCCAGCGTCAGCCCGAAGCCGGGTATGACGGGGGAGATACGACGCGACATAAAAGTCCCTGGTTTCACTTGCACGAAGCCCGGAGGTCAATCCGGGCTGTTTGGCCAAACCTGCGATGCCGCTCGTGCGGCATCCTCATTCGGCTTATTGCGCCTGATAAATCTGGTCGAACACGCCGCCATCATTGAAAAACTTCGGCTGCGCAGTTTTCCAGCCACCAAAGTCTTTGTCGATGGTCACCAGATCGAGTTTCGGGAATTGCTTCTCGTACTTGGCGGCCACTTCGGCATCACGTGGACGATAGAAGTTTTTCGCCGCAATTTCCTGACCTTCCTTGCTGTACAGGTGCTTGAGGTATTCAGTCGCGATTTCGGTATTACCTTTGCGCTCGGCGTTCTTGTCGACCACGGCGACCGGAGGTTCGGCAAGGATCGACAGCGAAGGTACGACGATGTCGAACTTGTCCTTGCCGCCGTCTTCTTTCAACGCCAGGAACGCTTCGTTTTCCCACGCCAGCAGCACGTCACCCTGACCGTTGTTGACGAAGGTGATGGTCGAACCGCGTGCGCCGGTATCCAGAATCGGCACGTGCTTGAACAGCGTCTGCACGTATTCCTTGGCCTTGGCTTCGTCACCGCCGCCCGCCTTCAGGCCATAGGCCCAGGCGGCCAGGAAGTTCCAGCGCGCACCGCCGGAGGTTTTCGGGTTGGGCGTGATCACCGAGACGCCTTCCTTGGTCAGGTCGCCCCAGTCCTTGATGCCTTTCGGGTTGCCCTTGCGCACCAGAAACACGATGGTCGAGGTGTACGGCGTGCTCGCGTCCGGCAGGCGGGTCTGCCAGTTTTCGGGCAGCGTCTTGCCGAGCTTGGCGATTTCGTCGATGTCACCGGCCAGTGCCAGGGTCACCACGTCGGCGCGCAGGCCGTCAATCACGCCACGCGCCTGCTTGCCCGAGCCGCCGTGGGATTGCTTGATCTCGACCTTGTCGTCCGGATGGGATTTTTTCCAGAAATTGACGAATTCTGCGTTGTAGTCCTGATACAGCTCGCGGGTCGGATCGTAGGACACGTTGAGCAGTTCGTAATCCTTGGCGACAGCCGAACCTGCGAAAACAGCACTGGCGAGAGCAGCCAGCGCAAAACGGCGAATGGACATAGATTGAAGCTCCTGGAAATACGGTGTGTCGGCTTTTTTGATTTCTTCTTGGCGCGTCAGAACGGCATTCGCACGGGCGCGCTGCTTTTTTTCAGGGGGGGTATCAGGAGTCAGGATGAAACCCTCCGGTTGACCAGTCGGGTGCTTGCCGCTTCAGCTCTGCTTGGCAGGGTTCTGCAAACGAAACTTTTCCTTGCGCTCGATCTGCACCACCTGTGCGTTGTGCACGGTGATTTCGACGGCACCAAAACGCAGGTCACGCAACGCACTCTGAATTTCACGCAGAATGGCTGCTTCGTCCTGACCGTCAACACTACGTAGAGATGCGCTCATTGTCTGATTCCTTGAGAAGTGAGAGGCCTGCCGTCGCGACTGGGGGCGATGGCATATGGCGGTGAAGCAATAATAGTGAGGTGCGGATATTCTTAAAAAGACTATTTAAGAATGCAGATATAACCAAAAGAACTTTAGAGAGGCGTGAGTCTGCTAGGGTGCATTGCACACCCTGGCCGGCGTTATCAGTGAGAGGCTGAACTAGTTGAACGCGGGCGCGTGCGTCCAATCAATCGACTGCGCCGCCATGGGCCGGGCAAACCAGTAGCCCTGGCCCAACTCGCAACCGTTGCTTAACAAAAATGAAGCCTGATTGGCGTGTTCGATCCCCTCGGCCAGTACACGCATGCCCAGGCTCGACGCCAGCGCGATGACCGCCCGTACAATCGCGATGTCATCCACGTCGCCCGGCAGCCCGGCCACGAAACCCTGGTCGATCTTGAGCTTTTGCACCGGCATGCTCTTGAGCCGCAGCAGCGATGAGTAGCCTGTGCCGAAATCATCGATGGCCAGGCTCAGGCCCAGTTCACGCAGGCGATGCAATTGCTCGATGGCCTGCTCAGGGTCCTCCATGACGGCGCTTTCAGTGACTTCCAGCTCAAGAAATGCCGGATCGAGGCCGGTCTCGTTCAAGACCTCAGCCACCTGCCGATCGACATCACCACGACTGAACAGACGGCTGGATACATTGACCGCGACGGACGCAATCGAGACGCCTTCTGCCAGCCAGGCCTGCATCTGCCGACAGGCGGTATTCAATACCCAGGCGTCGATATCGGCGATGAGCCCGTTCTGCTCGGCAATAGGGATGAAGTCGCCAGGCGACACCATGCCACGGATCGGGTGTTGCCAGCGCACCAGCGCTTCGACCGCGCAAATACGCCCGGTCACCAGGTCGTAAACCGGTTGGTAGAACACCCGCAATTGGTCCTGCTCGATCGCCTGACGCAACTCGCTGGCCAGTTGCACCCTTTGCTGGGCTTGGGCGGTCAGCTCTTCGGTGTACAGCGCAAACCCTTCGCGGCCATCGCTCTTGGCCTTGAACAGCGCCGAATCAGCATTGCGCAACAATTGCTCGGCAGTCAGCGCATCACCGGGAAACAGGCTGATACCGATACTGGCACTCACGAACAACTGATGCCCGGCAATCGGGTACGGCGCTTTGAAAGCATTGATCACCTGCTGCGCGAGCGCTGCGGCATGCACCATGTGCGTACAGTTTTTGACCAGCAGCGCGAATTCATCACCGCCCAGCCGCGAGACCGTCATGCCGCTGTCGGCCAGCGTATTGAGACGTTCGGCAGCCGCCTTGAGCACTTCGTCGCCGATGTTATGGCCAAGGCTGTCGTTGATGTTTCTGAAGTTGTCCAGGTCGACCACCAGCAGCGCACAGCCGCGCCTGCTGGAGCGCGCCGAGGTCAGCGCCTGGCTGATACGATCGGTCAGCAGCAGACGATTGGGCAACTCGGTCAGCGCATCGTAATGGGCCAGTTGCGCCAGCTCCTGCTCGGAGCGCTTGATGGCCGTGATATCGGAAAACACCGCGACAAAATGCCTGGCCTGCCCGTCTTCGCCCTTGATGCTGCGGATGGTTTGCCATTGCGGATAGATTTCGCCGCTTTTGCGTCGGTTCCAGATCTCGCCGCTCCACTGCCCGGCACTCTGCAGTGAGTGATACATCTGCCGATAAAACTCGGGGCCATGACGACCGGACTTGAACTTGCTGGGGTTGAAACCCAGCACCTCGTCGGCCTGATAGCCGGTGATGTCCACAAACGCACGATTTACATGGACAATGCGCCCTTCGGCATCACTGACCAGTACGCCCTCACGCGTGCTGTCGAACACCACCGCCGCCAACAGCAGCCGGTCATAGTCCTGTTGTTGGCGCTCGAACAGCGCTTCACCGCCGATGATGGCCTTCAATTTGTCACGTGCAATGAAGATCATGACGGTGCTGAGCAGCGCCCAGCCATAACCGATCATCTGTTGTCCGACGGCCAGTCGAGCCGGATCCTTGACGAAAAAAGACAGCAGGGCGCTGCCTGTCGCGAACCACAGAATCGACAGCAGCCCATACAGAACGGCGGTTCGCAGCGCGTTACGGGAATAATCGGACATAAAAAACCGAGCCTTACGAAAGGTCTGGATTATAAAGCAAGAAACATCCTGCGACGCTTATCTGCAAGGGTGGCTGGTTTTCTGAGCAATGTCAGTGATAATGCTGTTGCGACTTTTTTCTTCACAGGTATTTCTACGAGGGCCAAACAGCCTATGTGGTACAACGGTTTGCTCGACCTTTCCGTCTGGCAGTTAATAGCGGTCACGCTGGTCATGACCCATATAACGATCATTGGCGTCACGGTCTATCTGCACCGCTATTCAGCCCACCGCTCACTTGAGCTCAATGCGGGTCTGAAACACTTCTTCCGCTTCTGGCTGTGGCTGACCACTGCCCAGAATACCCGCGAGTGGACAGCCATCCACCGCAAACACCACGCAAAATGCGAAACCGTCGACGACCCGCACAGCCCGGTCGTCAAGGGTCTGTCCACCGTGCTGCGCAAGGGCGCTGAGCTGTACCGCGAGGAAGCGCAGAACCAGGACACCCTGCGTATCTACGGCAAGAACTGCCCGGAAGACTGGATCGAGCGCAATCTGTATTCGCGCTACAAGCTGCTGGGTATCGCCCTGATGGCGGTCATCGACGTGGCGCTGTTCGGCGCCCTCGGTATCACGGTCTGGGCCGTGCAGATGATGTGGATTCCCTTCTGGGCTGCCGGTGTGGTCAACGGTCTGGGTCATGCGGTCGGCTATCGCAACTTCGAATGCCGCGACGCAGCCACCAATCTGGTGCCGTGGGGCATCGTGATCGGCGGCGAAGAGCTGCACAACAATCACCACACCTATCCCAACTCGGCCAAGCTGTCGGTCAAGCCCTGGGAATTCGACATGGGCTGGGCGTGGATCAAGGTCTTCAGCTTCCTGCGTCTGGCCAAGGTCCAGCGGGTTGCGCCTATCGCCCATCGGGTCGAAGGCAAGGGCCATATGGACATGGACACCGCGATGGCGATCCTCAACAACCGTTTCCAGATCATGGCGCAGTACCGCAAGCTGGTCATCGCGCCGCTGGTTGCCCAGGAACTCGGCAAGGCTGACGAGTCGGTGCGTCATCAGTTCCGTCGTGCCAAACGCCTGCTGTCGCGTGAGACCAGCCTGCTCGATGACAGGCATCACCTGCGTATCCAGACCATGCTGGAACACAGCCATGCGTTGAAAGTGATCTATGAAAAACGCCTGGCCCTGCAGCAGATCTGGGTCAAGACCAGCAGCAACGGTCACGACATGCTGTCGGCCATGAAAGAGTGGATTCACGAGGCTGAAGCCAGCGGTATTCACTCGTTGCGCGAGTTCGCCGACCAGCTGAAAACCTACTCGCTGCGCCCCGCCCACGCCTGAACCGTTGATCGGCGCGCCATCCCCTGGCGCGCCGGTCCCGGAACTTATCCCCTCTTCGTCTATCTCATCCACTTTCCCGCCAATCGGGATAGGGCGCCTCACTGGCCGTAAACGCTTGAGATGGTTCTTATGGAAAAGCAGCCTCCCACCTCCCTACCCGGCGCACCGATCACTGATATGCCCGCAGCCGCAGAAACCCTGTTAGCCCTGATGCACGCTCAGGCAGAAGTCGCACGCCTGAGCGAGCGTGAACAATTGTTCAGCTCGTTGCTGGTGAGCGTGAACGCTGTTCTGTGGGCGTTCGACTGGGAAACCCAGCACATGATCTATGTCAGCCCGGCCTACGAGCGCATCTTCGGTCGTTCGGCGGGCCTGCTGCTGGCTGACTACAGCGAGTGGCGCGACAGCATCTACCCCGATGACCTGAATTACGCCGAGCGCAGCCTCAACGAGGTCATCGAGAAAGGCTCGATCGAGGACCGCGAGTACCGGATCATTCGTGCGGATGGCGAAGTGCGCTGGCTCAGCGACAAATGCTTCGTCAGTCATCGCGCCGACGCCAGCCAGCGTTTGATCGTGGTGGGCATCGCCGAAGACATCACCGAGAAGAAGCACCTCGAGGATGAGCTGCAACGCCTGGCGACCATCGATGTGCTGACCCAGAGCAGCAACCGCCGACACTTTTTCGAATGCGCCCAGCGCGAGTTCGAACTGGCCCGCCTCAATGGCACGCCGCTGGCGTTTCTGCTGCTGGACATCGATGATTTCAAGCTGGTCAACGACACCTACGGCCATCAGGAAGGCGATACCGTGCTGCAGCGCATCGCCGAAAGCGGTCGTTCGGCATTGAGGCGAGGTGACCTGTTCGGGCGTATCGGTGGCGAAGAATTCGCTGCGGTATTCCCCGGCTGCGCGCCGGACATGGCCATGCAGATCGCCGAACGCCTGCAACGCGAGATCCAGCGCCAGAACTTCCAGTCCGGCGGCACCACCTTCAGCATCACTGCCAGCCAGGGCCTGACCAACCTGGGCGCAGACGACCCAAGCCTCGAAACCCTCTACGGCCGCGCCGACGCCGCGATGTATCAGGCCAAACGCCAGGGCAAGAACCAGATCGTACTGGTCTGAAATGCCTTCTCGAAGGTAGAAAGCACGACTGGCCCATCGCAAACAAGGCGGATCGCCACCCCGGTCGCTCCTTGGAGCACGCGGTACCTTGTGGGAGCGAGCTTGCTCGCGAAGAGTCCGGTGCAGTCGATGGATTTTCTGCGTCAGGAATACCGCCTTCGCGAACAAGTTCCTACGGGAGCACCCGGTACCTTGTGGGAGCGAGCTTGCTCGCGAAGAGTTCGTTGCAGTCGATGGATTTTCTGCGTCAGGAATACCGCCTTCGCGAACAAGTTCGCTCCTACGGGAGTACGCGGTACCTTGTAGGAGCGGACTTGTCCGCGAAGAGGGCGGTACATTCAATGCATTGGCTGTGTTTGGAATACCGCCTTCGCGAACAAGTTCGCTCCTACAGGAGCACGCAGTACCTTGTGTGAGCTTGCTCGCAAAGAGTCCGGTGCAGTCGATGGACTTTCTGCGTCAGGAATACCGCCTTCGCGAACAAGTTCGCTCCTACGGGAGCACGCGGTACCTTGTGGGAGCGAGCTTGCTCGCGAAGAGGCCGGTGCAGTCGATGGCTTTTCTGCGTCAGGAATATAGTCTTCGCGAACAAGTTCGCTCCTACGGGAGCACGCGGTACCTTGTGGGAGCGAGCTTGCTCGCGAAGAGGCCGGTGCAGTCGATGGATTTTCTGCGTCAGGAATACAGCCTTCGCGAACAAGTTCGCTCCTACGGGAGTACGCGGTATCTTGTGGGAGCGAGCTTGCTCGCGAAGAGGGCATTGCAGTCGATGGACTTTCTGCGTCAGGAATACCGCCTTCGCGAACAAGTTCCTACGGGAGCACCCGGTACCTTGTGGGAGCGAGCTTGCTCGCGAAGAGGCCGGTGCAGTCGATGGCTTTTCTGCGTCAGGAATATAGTCTTCGCGAACAAGTTCGCTCCTACGGGAGCACGCGGTACCTTGTGGGAGCGAGCTTGCTCGCGAAGAGGCCGGTGCAGTCGATGGATTTTCTGCGTCAGGAATACAGCCTTCGCGAACAAGTTCGCTCCTACGGGAGTACGCGGTATCTTGTGGGAGCGAGCTTGCTCGCGAAGAGTCCGGTACAGTCGATGGATTTCCTGCGTCAGGAATACCGCCTTCGCAAACAAGTTCCTACAGGAGTACGCGGTACCTTGTGGGAGCGAGCTTGCTCGCGAAGGCGTCAGTGGGGTTTTTACTTTTCGGGCGGACCCTGAACAGCGCCAGCCGGATCCTCGATCGCAGCAGGCTCTTCAGCAGATGCCTCAGGTGCCAGGTCGAGCAGATCAGGCTCGTCGTCGACCACCTCGGCAGCCACCTCAGGCTCGCTAGTCAGCGGCCTCAGCAAACTCGGATCCGTCACCCCAGTCAGCTTCTTGCGCAGGCGCTGCAAGTCACCGACGCTGAGCTTCAACAGCTTGGCCGACTTGGTCTTGATCAGCGTAGTGACACTTTCTTCCTCGCCCAGGCGCGCCATTTGCCCCGCCAGGTTCATTGCCAGCACTTCGCGTGTGTAGATGCCGGTGTTGTACTGATACACCGCAGCGATCAGCTCACGCAGTTCCAGCGGCAAACGCCAGCGGGTGCGCAGAGCAGAACCGAATGCAGCGGAATACTGCTCCAGAGATTGCCCGATCACCTGCTCATCCAGTTGGCCGCCAGCCAGCAGCCACTCCTGCAGGCAACCCAATACCGCCAGATCGCCCAGCGACTGCAACAGTCCGGCACAGAAACAGCGCTCCGCATCCAGCTCCAGCATGCCGCCCAGGATGCGTGCGTAATCAGCCGTGCGTTGCGACAGGGTCCATAGCTCATGGGCCTTGGCCAGCAACGCATCATCGGTCAGCACCGCCATACGCTTTTTGCCCAGACCGGACGCGATATTGGCGACCTGCACTGGCCCGAGAATGGCCAGCGCCCCGCCCATGGTCTGAATCGGCTTACCCAGATGCTGCGCCGCCGTGTTGGCGGCTGCGATCAGTACAGCCGTGATATGCGGATCATTGCGCAGTTCCTGCTCCAGCAAGGCGGCGTCGATGCCGCTGGCGGTCTGGCTGAGCGTCACCGCGGTGGCGACATCGACGAACAGCGGCGCGCCATCGGCGATGTCACGGCGTTTGTCGAGAAACTTGGTCAGGGTCAGCCCCGGCGTCAGCGCGGGCACCGCACCTGCAACCGGGGCGCTGCGTTCCAGCAGCAGGCCTTCAAGTCGCTGGCGCAGCCCTTCGGTGTTCAGTGGTTTGGTCAGGTAGGCAGTCGGCGCCAGCGGCACGACCTCGCGCACGCTGGCGCTGTCATTGCGATTGCTGATCAGAATGAACGGAATGGCGGGCTGACGACGCAGATTGCGCACGCCCCGCAACAGGCTCAGGCCATCGATCCCCGGCAGCTCGCGGGCGGCGATGATCAGGTCCGGCAGGTGTTTTTTCATCCACTCGACGGCCTGTTTGCCATCGGTGCACATCTCCAGCTCGATATCCGCACGCACGCCCAGCACCAGGTCGCTGAGCGTCTCGCGAACCCACGGATCAGACTCGGCTATCAGTACGCGGGGAACGGCGGGCAAAACTACAGCGGTCATCATGACTCTCCGATGTCAATGCGACCACCTTAGCCAATGCAAACGTCCGGATATACCCAAAACAGCGAAATACCCTGCTCTAAAGCAAAAAAAACCCGTCGAAACGGGCTTTTTTTGTCTGTTTGGTCATAAATTAATCAATTCATGACTTCACACTTTTTACGCGATTTCAGCGAAGCATTCGTCAAGAATGGCCAGGCCGCGGTTCAGCAATTCGTCTTCGGCCGTCAACGGTACCAGCACGCGCAACACGTTGCCGTAAGTACCGCAGGACAGCAGAATCAAACCCTTGTCACGCGCCTTGGCAACCACCTGAGCCACGGCAGCTGCGTTAGGCTTGTGCGAGTCACCGCCTTCGAACAGCTCAACAGCGATCATCGCACCCAGCGCACGCACTTCACCGATAACCGGGTACTTGGCCTGCATCGCCTTGAGCGAGGTCACCAACTGCTCGCCAACCGCCTTGCAGCGCTCCAGCAGGTGCTCTTCTTCGAAGATGTCCAGCACCGCCAGTGCCGCAGCGCAGGCCACCGGGCTACCAGCATACGTGCCGCCCAGACCGCCGGGTGCGATGGCATCCATGTATTCAGCCTTGCCGCACACGCCCGCCAGCGGGAAGCCGCCTGCGATGGACTTGGCGAAGGTAGTCAGGTCAGCCGCAACGCCCATCTGCTCCATCGCGAAGAACGTGCCGGTACGGCCAGCGCCGGTCTGCACTTCGTCAGCGATCAGCAGAATGCCGTGCTTGTCGCACAGCTCGCGCAGACGCAGCATGAAGGCCTTCGGTGCCACGTAGAAACCACCCTCGCCCTGTACGGGTTCGATGATGATCGCAGCGATGTCCTTGGGCTCGGCGTCGTTCTTGAAGATGCGCTCGATGCTGGCGATGGAATCATCCACGCTCACGCCATGCAGTTCGCACGGGTACAGCGCGCGGAAGATACCGCCTGGCATCAGTCCCATGCCGGCCGAGTACGGCACGACCTTGCCGGTCAGACCCAGGGTCATCATGGTGCGGCCGTGGTAAGCGCCGGTGAAGGCGATAACGCCCGCGCGACCCGTCGCAGCACGGGCGATCTTCACGGCGTTTTCCACCGCTTCGGAACCGGTGGTCACCAGCAGGGTTTTCTTGTCGAAATCGCCTGGGACCTTGGCGTTGATTTTTTCGCACAGCTCGACGTAAGGCTCGTAGGCCAGTACCTGGAAGCAGGTGTGGCTCAGCTTGGTCAGCTGTTCTTGCACGGCGGCGATGATCTTCGGGTGCAGGTGACCGGTGTTCAGAACGGCAATACCGCCCGCGAAGTCGATGAACTCACGACCTTCCACGTCGGTAACGGTCGCGTTCTTCGCCGAAGCAGCGAAGATCGGGTGGATCTGACCAACGCCACGCGGGACGGCTGCATGGCGGCGTTGCATCAGGGATTCGTTAGTCTTGCTCATGTATTCCTCATTCGCCGCTCATCGGTCGGCGTGGGTCAAGGATCAAGCGGACCGGATCAACTGCGGCAGCATACGATGATCGACTGCTGCAGCCTTCAGGCCACCAGGAAACTGCGGTGCAACAAAAGCCGATGACACGTCGCTCTCGCGCGCCATCGGCTGCAATACCCAAGTGTCGGTCAGACCGACAGGCAGAGGTATTTGATTTCCAGATAATCTTCGATGCCGTACTTGGAGCCTTCACGGCCCAGACCGGACGACTTGATGCCGCCGAACGGTGCCAGCTCGTTGGAGATCAGGCCGGTGTTGATACCCACCATGCCATATTCCAGCGCTTCGGCGACACGGAACACGCGGCTCATGTTCTGCGCGTAGAAGTACGACGCCAGACCAAACTCGGTGTCATTGGCCATCGCGATCACTTCGGCCTCGTCCTTGAAGCGGAACAGCGGGGCCAGCGGACCAAAGGTTTCTTCCCGGGCTACGGCGGCATCTTTCGATACGTTGACCAGAATGGTCGGTTCGAAGAACGAGCCTTCCAGGCTGTTGCCACCGGTGAGCACGGTTGCACCCTTGCTCACGGCGTCGGCGATGTGTTCCTTGACCTTGGCCACCGCCTTGTCATCGATCAACGGGCCGGTGGTGACGCCTTCTTCCAGGCCGTTACCGATCTTCAGCTTGCCCACCGCCGCCTTGAGCTTCTCGGCGAACGCGTCATACACCGCGTCCTGCACGTAGATGCGGTTGGCGCACACGCAGGTCTGGCCGTTGTTGCGGTACTTGGAGATCATCGCGCCTTCGACTGCCTTGTCGAGGTCGGCATCGTCGAACACGATGAAAGGCGCGTTACCGCCCAGCTCCAGGGACACCTTCTTGATGTCCTTGGCGCACTCGGCCATCAGCTGGCGACCAATGTCGGTCGAGCCGGTGAAGGACAGTTTGCGCACGATCGGGTTGCCGGTCAGCTCGGCACCGATATCGCCTGCGCTGCCGGTCACCACGCTGAACACGCCAGCCGGGATACCCGCACGCTCGGCCAGTTCAGCCAGTGCCAGTGCCGAGAACGGCGTTTGCGACGCAGGCTTGAGCACCATGGTGCAGCCCGCCGCCAGTGCCGGGCCGGCCTTGCGGGTGATCATCGCCGCCGGGAAGTTCCACGGGGTGATCGCTGCAGTCACACCAATCGGCTGCTTGAGCACGATCAGGCGCTTGTCCGGCTGGTGACCAGGGATCACGTCGCCATAGACGCGCTTGGCTTCTTCGGCGAACCACTCGATGAACGACGCGGCGTAGGTGATCTCGCCCTTGGCTTCGGCCAGTGGCTTGCCCTGCTCCAGCGTCATCAGCAGACCCAGGTCGTCCTGGTTCACGATCATCAGCTCGAACCAGCGGCGCAGCTTGTTGCCACGCTCCTTGGCGGTCAGCGCACGCCAGGCCGGCAGCGCCTTGTCAGCCGCCTCAATCGCCCGACGCGTCTCGGCTGCGCCCATTTTTGGCACAGTGCCGAGGATCTCGTTGTTGGCAGGGTTGTTGACCTTGATCGACTGACCACCGTCCGCGTCCAGCCACTGGCCATTGATGTAGGCTTGCTGGCGGAACAGTGTGGAATCTTTGAGCTGCATGTCGGCCTCCTAAACAGCATCGCCCGAGAGGCGACGCGAACAATTGATATCGATGCGCCCCATTGGAAGCCATCGTCAGGAAAACATTCCATCGGGTTCCAGCGCTGCGCCACGCATGAAAGCAGGAAGACCGAACAAGAGCGTTTGAAATCTCAAACGAATCCTAGGCATTGCGGGGGGAAAGGACAATAGCCCGTTCGAAAAAAAGAACGGGCGCAGGGAGGTGTGTGGTTTTCTGATCAGCGTCGAGCCGCGACGCAGAGGCATCTTGCAACCGCAACGCGATCAGGCTGCCCTGCCCTTCAACGTGAACAGGCTTAGCCCCAGGCCAATGAACGACGCACCAAACACCCGATTGACGTTCTGGCGCCTGCGGGCCGAATTGAGGTGGCGCTTGAGCGTCTGTGCCAGCAGCACATAAAAGATGTGAGCAACCACAGAGCAGCCGGCGAAGGTCACGATCAGCATGCCCGTCTGCTCCACCTGAAAGGTGCCGGGCTGAATGAACTGCGGCAGAAACGCGATGAAAAACAGGATTGCCTTGGGGTTGGTCAGCGCCACCGAGATGCCTTTGATAAACAGGCTGCCTGTGGACACCGCTTTGGGCACGTCGGCCAGCGCATCAAAAGCACTGCGCGCGCTACGCCACTGCTTGATCCCCAAATAAACCAGATACCCCGCGCCTGCGATTTTCAGCACCAGAAAGGCACTGGCGGACGCTACCAGGACCGCGCCCAGCCCGGCCGTTACCGCCGTGGCAACCACGATCAACCCCAAGGCGTTGCCGAGCGAACCGACCATCGCCCTCGCCGGCCCGTGGGTGATTGAATTCGACAGCGCCATGATCACCGCCGGCCCCGGCGTGAGCGTAACGAACAAGGCAATCATCGCGAAGCTGAGCCACTGTTGTAGCGATTCCATTTTTTATTCTCCCTGTGGCGCAGGCATTAACCCACGCCTGTAGCGCTATCGATAATCCGGAAGCGTGAACGACTGCACCGCCGGGGTCAGCGCCCTGGCAGCACGCTTGCTGATAAAGGGCGTTGCCACCAACCGCTGCACGGCGCGCAGGATCTTCACCCCGGTCTGACTGCGAGGGTGGACCAGACGCGGCACAAGTTTCGGCACGCTCTGCGACTTTTTCACCACAGGGCGCAGGACATATTCGTACGAGGCAAGCGCCTCGGCAATCGTGTCGGTCCGGGTGAGTTCGCCCGCCAGCACATACGCGCCAATCAGCGACAACGAAGCACCGACCCCGCCCAGCGGCGTGACACACCACGCCGCATCGCCCAGCAGTACCACCGGGCCATTCGACCAGCGATCGATCTTCACCTGACGCAAGTCATCGAACCAGAAATCCTCCGCAGCCTCCATCCCCTCCAGCAGACGAGGCACCTCCCAGCCCGCGCCTGCAAAGGACGCCCGAAGAAACGCCTTCTGCTCGGCAACACTGTTGCCGACCGTCAGGTGGCTTCGGCCCTGCACATTAAAGAACGCACGCGTCGTACCGCGATTGTCCGGACGAACACCCGCACTGCGACCGCCCACCGCGTTATACCAGCGCGCGGTCTGACTATCGGTCGGCGCACGAGGCACGGTAAAGAACGCGCTGGCCAGGTCCATCCGGCGCGGCTGATTCTCGCCGGGGAACACCAGCTCCCGCGTGCGCGAGCCGACACCTTCGGCAATGATCAACAGATCAAAACGCTCCTCGCCACCGCCCTCGAACGTGACCGACACGCCCTCCGCATCGTGCTCGACCGAGACGATGCGGTCACCGAAGCGATAGAACGCATCAGCAGACGACGCCTCATACAGCAGACGCGCAAGATCACCGCGCAACACCTCAAGCTCAGCCGTCGGCCCGTCCCCGTCCAGCCCCGCCAGATCGATGCGCGCCGCCGTGCGGTTATCCTCATCCACCCACGCAAGCCCCGTCTCGCCAGTGTTGAGCTCCTTCACCGCCTGCTCAAGCCCCATCAGGCGCAGCACTTCTCGGGCGGCACCCCGCACATCCACATTCTGCCCGCCATCGCGAAAGGCAGGCGCCTGCTCGACAACCGTGACATCGCAATCGCGCTGCGTCAGCCACCAGGCCGCGGCACAACCCGCGATACTGGCCCCGGTAATAAGAACGCGGCACGGGCTGCGCTCAATGCTTTTGAACTGATTGATAAGAGGCCCTCGGTGGGAACTGTCTGACGGAGTGGTATGGGGAGCATCATGCACCAGCTGGCGGTTGTGCCGGTAGCGGTGGGCTGTTCCTTTGTGGGTGGAGGTGGGTGTGGGGTGATGGAAGGCCGTCGCCGGGTGATTTGTGTCGCACACCGCCCGCAACTGGACGCCCCGTACCCATGTGAGTATCATGGCGCCCGCGTCGCACCAGTAGCTCAGCTGGATAGAGTACTGCCCTCCGAAGGCAGGGGTCGTGGGTTCGAATCCCGCCTGGTGCACCATATAGCAATCTAGACCTGTCTCATACAGTCTACGAATCCCCCTAAGAAGCCCGCCCTGTGCGGGCTTTGTTGTCTCTGGCTATCCATAGCGATCCACCCCTATACCTTCACGCCGTGTATGCCCACGTGTATGCTTTGCAATTCCTTGAACAGGAGGCATACAAGCCGTGAAACGTACTGACATCAAACGTCGCCCGCTAGCTGACACAACCCTCTCCGGGCTGGAACCAGAGGATGCAACCTATCGGGAGCAAGATGGCAACGGCTTGTACTTTCGAGTCAAAGCAAATGGCCAGAAGTCTTGGGAATTGCGTTACAAGAAACCAGACGGAAAATGGTCTTGGCTAGGGCTAGGCGGCTATCCGGAAGTCAGCGGCTCTCTAGCTAGACAGAAGGCTGCACAACTGCGCGAAGACTCATCCAATGGAAAAAATCCGCTAGTCAGCAAACAGGCGAGGAGAGCTGCTGACCTGGAGGCAGCCAATAACACTTTCGAAGCGCTAGCACGGGAATGGTTCGATTCCAGACGGTCGAGCTGGGAAGCAGGCACCGCCCGGAGAATCATTGGTGCTTTGGAGCTGCATGCGTTTCCAATATTTGGGAAGCGGGTTTATACCGAGATACTGCCTCTTGAATGGATGGAGTTCCTGCGCAGCATGGAGCAGAAAGGGATCATTGACCAAATGGGCAGAGTCCGAGCCACTTGCAAAGAGATCTATGACCTGGCTCGTGTAACCGGGCGAGCCATCCACAATCCTCTCGAAGGTCTCAACAAATTCCTTCAGACCCGTAGCGCCGAAAACTACGCGCACGTGTCAGTAGAAGAGCTACCCGCACTGCTCCGTGCGATCAATTCTTACCCTCATGCAAAGGATGTTCGGTTGGGGCTCCGCTTGCTTGCGCTGCTGGCCGCACGCCCGAGTGAAATTCGAGAAGCACGCTGGTCAGAGATTGATCTCAATAAAAAGCTCTGGACGATCCCGGCCGAACGCATGAAGCGTCGGCGTGAACACGTGGTTCCCCTATCCCGCCAAGCTGTTGAAGCAATCACTGAATTGCGCTCGCTTACAGGAGCATACCCACTGCTGTTTCCAGGCAGGAAAGATAGGACTATACCCCGCAGCAATACCGTTTTTCTGATGGCGTTACGGAGACTCGGCTATGGCGGACGCCAGACAGGTCATGGCTTCCGTCATATCGCAAGCACGATCCTTAACGAGCAGGGTTTTGATGAAAATCATATTGAAGCGCAGCTTTCCCATGTGAAGGAAGGAATCGCAGGGGTGTACAACAAGGCGGTTTATTTACCTCAACGTAAAGTCATGATGCAGTGGTATGCCGATCATCTTGACGAGCTAGCATCTGGCAATGTTGTCCAAGGCCAATTTGGAAAGGCCGTATGAGATCTCAATTCCATACCCCCTCCAAAAGCGGTGTTACTCGTGTTACAGGTGTAGCGAACCTATCTAAGCCTCTGATTATTATAGGATTATCTAGAATTACACGACGCGGTGGCCGACACATTGCGACGTGTTACAAGGCCGAATCGTGTAACAACACTGCTCCAGCAACCCCGCTGCTGGCCCGACCTGTGGTACTGCCGAACCGCTGTAAATGTGACACGAGCCGGGGCCAAGGGGCGGTCGATGGACAATGAGAATATGCCGGTTGGTTGCCTTGAAATTGCTGGATGCGATGTCAGCAATTTGCTTGAGGAACTCGACGACATCGAACAGGCCGTGCATGAGTTAGCGCTGTATCCGCAATTTCGTGAGCATTTCAAAGAGGCTCTAGACGTGGCCAATTACGCCACGTCATTCTGGCTTGAGGATGGCAGCTACCCTGACCGAGCAGGATCTGTAGTGGCCACGATGTTCCGACTTCGCGATGAGATTGAGGACCAGGCCAGTTATAGAGATTCCGGGTCGCTGCCGAGTGTCATGAGAGGATTTCTTGGCGTTGACCACAACGATGCTGACTCGCAACTCGTAGCAACTTACGCTCTGGTGCAGAGCGTTCAAGCTGTCCAGGTACTCGCTAATTGGCTCTTTGAAACGGAACTCTACGTCTTCGAGCTGGATGTCGATCTCATCGTCCAAATGCAAACCACAGATCATGATAGGTATTGCGCACTGGTAGGTAAGGAGCGGCTAAAACATCCGGGTGCGGAGATTGACGCTCGTGAATCCTTTCGCACCTTCATGGGCGAGGCCGACAAGGCGCTCATGCTTGCGAGCATCTTCAAGCAGGTTGAAGAGGTCGACGTAGCGAAGGGCAATTTCAATGTGGCCAACTTTTTGAGGAAAGCGCTGAATAAGGCGCTGACCAATGCGTTTTCCGCTCAAGCTTCGCAAAGAGGCGCGGCGGCTGGTAGGGCCAACAGCCACCCGGACTCGGTAAAGCAGCAGAACGCAGCGGACCTGCGCAAGCGCATTTGCAAAGCTGCCGACCGTCTCATTCTTGGCAACCCGGCTATTTCAGAGCGAACACTAAAACGAGCATTGGTGGAACAGGGTATAGCGTCTGAGCCAACCATCAAAAAATACCTGGTCACCTGTGGCTATTTACCTCGGTAAATTTCTTAAAAGCAAACCGTGTTTGCTTTTTTTCGCCTCCCTAGTCTGTGCCTGTCTCTCACCATATAGGCACGGCTATGTCATCCCCTCTGCAAGCAATCAGCACCACGTCCCCAGCTCGTGATCCAGCTACCACGCTCATTCGCATCAGCGAAGTCATTGCGATAGTCGGCCTCGCCCGACCCACGATTTACAAGCTGATGCAGCAACAAGACAGCGGCTTTCCGCTCCCAGTAAAACTGAGCAACAGCAACGCCCGAGGTGCGCCCGTTGCATGGGTCTTGGGGGAAGTTCAGGCATGGACGCGAGCGCGCATCGCTGCTCGCGATCAGGTGGCCGCATGAGCAATCGTTTCCCAAAGACCAACGGCCCTTTCATCGACTCCTACAGCATCGGCTTTCAGCTCTACAAACCGGGTGAGCTCAACTGGAAAAGTCGCACCATCGCGGGCGTCAGCTGGAACGGCCTGGAGCAGGAAGCAATTTTTTTCAATCCGGATGGCATGGCCCTGCCTCTCAAACCCAACCCGTGGAATGTGCCGGAGTGGATTCGTGCGCACGAAATCCGTCGTGAGTTTGCCTGCGTGCATGGCACAGGCCATTTCGCGATGAAAGAAGGACGCCGTAGGGCGTTGCGCACGGTCGGCCTCAATGACTGGGTGACTTACTGGCTAGTCGACCAGTCCGGCGGTTTTGCCAATGAATCGAAGTTTTGGCAAGCCTATCTGGCTGCTGATCTCACCACCGAGCAAGCCGACAGCAAAAAGCTACACACCGAAATGCGCCTGAAGGACGACCTGGCTGCGTACGTCGAGCAAAGCATTGCCGAGCGCCGCGAGCACTTGACGGCCATGCATCGAGATCGATGCAACGAGGATCAGAAAATTCTCGCGTGGCTGAAAGGCGAGGTCCCCGCACCGCTATTCGACACCGAAGCGCGGGCGGCGTGAAGCCTCCCCTGCCCGATCTGCTCGCCTTTGATTCGGCACCAGAGCCCAAGGCCATCGCGTCACCGACTCGACGCACGCACCAACAAAAACGCCTCCGGGGGCAACCGGAGGCGTTGAGGTAAATCTACATGCACGTCAAATGTATTTCGCATCGAGCGCCAGTGCAAGTCGCTCAAACAGTTGCACATCCCAAAACCGGGCGCTATTCTCTGGACGTCGCTGCAAATTCAGCGATCGGGCTTGGTCGCCCGAAAAGCAAAAGGCGCAACAGCGCCCCCATTCAGATTGCAGGCGCTTTTTTTGCGTCCGCATTTCCGTTTTATGGCGGCTGTGCGTGGGAGGCCTTCGGGCCTGCTGGGTTCCTTTTGCCCCGGTCGACCAACCCGCGTACAGCTGCCACCCTAATTCGCTTGGTCGCGAACGGTGGTAGCTCCCCAGCAAAAGGAGCTCCACATGCACGCCCTCAATCCGTCCAAAAATCGCGCCGCTGCCCATCGTGCAATGGCTCTCGCCGCTTTACACGCCAACTCCAGCCTCGCTACACGCCTTGCCCGCTACAACGCTCACATGACCAAAGCACGCGCCCTCGAAACCGCAGGGGGTGCCCAATGAACAACGCCCTGAGTTTTTCCCTACCCGAAGATCTGCTCTGCGTTAATCCCACAGCGGACGCCGGGATACCCATCGACGCCATTACCTGCGCCGTGGACCGCGCCAGTTCGGTTCTGTTGCTGCTTGAAGACCAGTTCGAAAACGACGGTCCCAGCCTGGCAAATCACATCATCGCCGCCGCCCTTTGGGACGTGCGCGGTACGCTAGGTTTGATACGAACCCTGGCGCTTCACGCAGACGAGCTGGTCCGCGGTCCTGCGCAAGGGGGTGGCCTGTGAGTACGTCTTTCCAAGGCAACACCACCGGGCACACCGCCTTTGCCAAATACAACGCCCGCAATCAACCACTGTTCAGCGTCAACGCGGGCGTTTCCTGCGAAGAGGCTTTAGAACACGCCTCCGTGCTGACTGACTGCATCAACAAACTGACGCTTCAAGCGGGCATGAACGACGACAGCAGCGCGGCATGGGCTGCCCATTACCTGGGCGATATGGTCAAGGCCATCATCGATGACGTGACCACCAGCCTGCAGTTTCCAACGGAGGATCGTCCATGAGCGCCTCCAGCACGAAAAAGCGCCCTTCGTTCGCACAGGTAAAAACTGCTGCGCTACGCAACATCGACAAGGTCCTCGCTCACTGGCTCCCGAACGGAAAGCGAGTAGACGGCGGCAAAGAGTACACCGCACCCAACCCCACCCGAACGGACAAGCGTGCGGGCTCTTTGAAGATCAGTATCAGCAAAGGCACCTGGTCTGACTTCGCAACTGGCGACAAAGGCGGCGACTTGATTGACCTGGTGCGCTACATCGACGGCGGCACTGACGTCGAGGCCTGTAACAAACTGGCGGATCTGCTCGGCGTAACTGCGGACTCAGCGCCCGCCAACCCCGCACCGGCCAAAAGCAAAGCGCCCGAGTGGATCGCTATCCAGCCGATCCCGGCCGAGGCGATGAACAAATGCCCGGTTAAACACCGGCAGCATGGCGCACCGTCCAAGGTCTGGATTTATCGCGATGACAAAGGCCATCCGCTCATGGCGTTGTACCGATTCGACCTGGCCCCCGATGAGGACGGCAAACCGAAAAAGGTCTTTGCGCCGCTGACCTGGTGCAAACGCAGCGACGGCGAAACGACCCAATGGCGCTGGCAAGGACTGCCCGAGCCCCGGCCGCTTTTGCGCCTGGATGACTTGGCGCTCCGTGCCGATGCGCCGGTGGTCTTGTGCGAGGGCGAAAAGGCCGCTGACGCAGCGGCTGATTTGATGCCGAGCCACGTGGCCACCTGCTGGCCGAACGGTTCGAACTCTTGGCATAAAGCAGACCTGACACCGCTCAAAGGCCGCGACGTGCTGTTGTGGGCAGATAACGACGACAGCGGCGCAGCCTGCATGGACGCGGTCGCCCACAAGCTGCGCGAGATCGGCGCAGGCTCGGTGAGGTTCATCGCGCTGGAAGTGTTCAAGCGCAAACCCACGATGAAAAACGACCGCGCCGCTTTCGCCAAAGGTGGCCAGTGGGACAACGGCGATGATGCCGCCGACGCTGCAGCCAAAGGCTGGACAACCACCCATTTGGCCGAACTGGAGCGTAGTGGCGAGCTGTTCGGTTCTGTAGAAGAACCGTCCGCACCGGAGGAGCCCGAACCCACTCCGAAAGCGAAGGCAAAGCCTGCGGCCAAGCGCCCTGCAAAACCGAAAAACGACCTGATGCCTAGCGGCTTTCGCCTGACACCCGAGGGTGTGTTTTACGCAGGCGACGACGGCGAAGCGCGCCCGGTGTGTTCGCCTCTGGAGATCCTCGCCCGCACCCGCGATGACAAAGGCCACAACTGGGGCCTGCTCGTGGAGTTCGACGACCCCGACGGGGCCAAGAAGCGCTGGAACATTCCGGCGCGCACCATGACCGGCGATTTCGGAAAGGACGTACTTGGCCCGCTGGTAGACATGGGCCTGCGCCTAGCTGGCAGCCGATCAGGCCGCAACGCACGCAACGACCTGCAGAGCTACCTCGGCGGTTTCGACAGCGCGCAGCGGGCACGACTGGTCACTCGCCTGGGCTGGCACGACAGCGCCTTTCTCCTACCGGAACAACAGGTCGGCATCCACAGCGAACACTTGCACTTCTACGAAGCCGGATCTCAACTGCCGCCGATCAGCGAAGCGGGAACGCTTGAGCAATGGCAGGAGCAGATCGGCGCGTTATGCGTGGGCAACCATCGCTTGGCGTTTGTGGTCGGCGTGGCTTTCGCGGGTCCGTTGCTGCACATGCTGGGTCATGAGTCGGGAGGCTTTCACCTGTACGGCGATAGCTCGGGCGGCAAGACAACACACCTGCAGGTCGCCGCATCGATTTACGGCGGACCGCGCCTGGTGCGTTCGTGGCGCTCGACCGACAACGCACTGGAATCCATCGCCGCCGCGCATTCTGACGGCCTGCTGGTGCTGGACGAGATTGGCATGTGTGATCCGCGCATCATCGGCGAGACGGTGTACATGCTTGGCAACGGCACCGGCAAGGCGCGGGCCAATGATCGAGGCCAGGCAGGCCGACAGGTGCAGGAGTGGCGGTTGCTGTTCCTCTCCACCGGCGAGAAGACGCTTGCCCAGCACATGGCCGAAGCGAACAAAGAACTCAAAGCGGGCATGGAGGTGCGCATGCTCGCCGTACCAGCCGATGCCAGCAAAGGCTTGGGCATGTTCGACGCGTTGAACGGCTTTGATGACGCAGCGGCACTGTCGGACGCGCTCAAAGCACGAGTAGCGAAATACTACGGCACACCGCTTACCGCGTTTCTCACAGCCTTGTGCGAGCCTGATAAACGTCACGCCTGGTCAGCCATCCTGCGCCGCACGCTGGAAGGCTTTATCGCCCAATCGTTGCCTGCGTCGGCGAGCGGACAAGCTCACCGCGCCGCCGCTCGCTTTGGCCTCGCCGCTGCAGCGGGAGAATTGGCCACGGCAATGGGGATAACCGGCTGGCCCGACGGCACCGCGACAACCGCTGCGCGGGTGTGCCTCAACGCTTGGATGAACGAGCGCGGGGGTGCCGGTAACTTCGAAGGTGATGCGATCTTGGCGCGACTGCGCCAGGTCATCGAGCGCTTCGGCGAGAGCCGTTTTACCCGATGGGAATCAACGGCGGCGAAGGTCGATGAACACGGTCCGCGCACCATCGACAGGCTTGGCTTTCGCAAGACGATGGAACACGGCCTGGGCGATGCCCTGCACACGACCAACACCTACTACGTGCTGCCCGAATCATGGCGCTCGGAGATATTCCGGGGCATGAACATCAATGCGGTGAACAAGGAGCTGCTGCAGCGCGGCGTCATTGAGCCTGGGAACGACGGCAAAGCATCGACTCTGGTCCGACTACCCGGCTTGGGCACGCAACGCTGTTACGTCGTGAAGACGATTCCGGGATTGGCTGAAAGCGAGGCTCGGGCAGCCTAAGGGCATGCCTGCTGATCGAGGTAGCGCCGGCTGATTCCCGGCCTCGCCAGCCACTCAACCAACTCCCAATCGAATTGAACAGAGATCAGACACATGAACGAGATTCAAGAACTGAAAGACCGCCGCGATCGACTGCTGAACGAGGCCAACCAACTGCATATCCAGCTGCTGCCCCTCGAAGCTGCACTGGAGAATGATCAGGGTATCGACGCGGATCAAGCGCTTGAATTGCGCCATAAGTACAACGAGCTGAAAAGGCCTTTCGATTCGCGCAAATACGAAGCTCACTTGTTGGATCAGAAGATCAATCGCCGCGAAACCCTCGCCAATAGCGATTCCCTGATGGCGGGTTACGTCGAGGCAATGAATAACTGGAAGGCGGACGAGCAGGAGCTGAATGCGAAGCGCCAGAGCCTCAGCAGCCGCCTTGAACAGATCCAACAACAGGCGGTAGAGGACATGGCCAAAGCCCGGCAGGCCGAAACGGACGCGGCTACTGCGTATGCACAGGCCGTCGCATGGGGCGACACCGAAGGCGAAAAGATCGCCAGTGCCGATGCGCAAAAAGCAGCAAAAAACCTGACTGCCGCCGCCGAACATGATCGTCGGCATGGCCTGATCATATCTGCCCTCAAGCAGGAGCTGGCGACCGTAGATCAATACATCGTCGAAGCTCAGGAAAAGCACAAGGGCATCGAACGCGACGCCCTGTGGCTCTCTCAGACGGTGCTTGAAGAGAAATGGAACGAGGCCGCTAAGGCATTGTTTGAAGTCGGTGGAAGGCTCTGGGCGAATTACAACCTGCTCGGACGTGATCAGGTGAGCCTGTTGAAACTGGCGGTTCCGCAGGAAGGCGAGACCGTCGGGAACTGGACGTGGCATGAATTATCCGACCGAGCGCGCAACTATGGCGCGCAGGACCTGCTTCAGCTCGACGACGCCCCAGCACGTCAACAGGCTGAACAGACGAGCCACCTGGCCTAACAACAGAGTAAAGACAATGACCAAGCGACCTCAGAACGCTGCGAGCTGGTCTGACACGATCAAAGCCCGGAAAGCTCATTTGGAGACCCTGTTGAAAACCATCAACGCGGCCCCGGCCAGAACCATTCAGATCCAAGCACTGACCATCAAGGCAATAAAAGCGGAACTGGCCCACCTTGAGAGCCAGCTGACACGTCGGAAATAGGCTGAACTTACGAACGACGCATTCAATCTGAAGAACCACACCCACTCAAAGACAGGGAAAAAGAATGTCCAAACTTGCAGAGTACCGCCAGTTGGAAAAACACCTCGCCGAGCAGCTCCAGGCGCTGGAAAACATGAAGGGCGATGAGAGGCTCAAGAAAGAAATCGAGTTCGAAACGAAGCTGCGCAAGCTGCTTGAGCAGTACGGTTTCAGCCTGCAGCACATCATCAAACTGCTGGACCCACCGACTCCGGTACGCCGCTCCGGCTCCGAAAAACCTGCAGGCACACGCAAGCCACGTGACCTGAAAGTTTACAAAAACCCCAACACAGGTGAAGTGATCGAGACCAAAGGCGGGAATCACAAAGCATTGAAGGCGTGGAAAGCAGAACACGGTGCAGACGCCGTCGAAGGTTGGCTAAAGAAATAAAGCCGCCTCACCTGAAAAAGGGCCCAGCAGAGCCCTTTTTGCTGCGGGCATAAAGCCCATCAACTCACCACAAAGCTTCAAGTCGCAGTTACAAACGACCTACACAGTCGTGAATTTTAATAGCAATTTTGGAAGCCGCTTCCGGCTAGGAACGGACTCTCGGCGGGAAAGGCAAGTGACTGGTGTGCCGCACAAATGACAAGGGCGCCCATGGAGAGCGCCTTTTGTTTACCTGCGCGCTTTCAGGAATTGCTTGGCCCTAGCTTTTCGGGCATCCAGATCAGCCTTTAATGCCTTATTCGCTCGCTTAACCGCGTACTCGCCTGCTCGGGCTGACGCGGCGGCGCGCTCAGCCAAAATTGGTGTCTCGCTCATGAATTTTGTGGTGTCCAGTACCGGGGTTACCTCTTTCGGATCCCCAATGGCCATAACAATATGAGTCTCTCGAACCGAGATTGGCCGATAGCCGAAGCGCTCATAAACTGGAACCAACTCTACGTCGCAGGAGAGGCTGGAAATTGGATATTTACTCAAGAGTTCTCGCACCATAAGGCTCATCACCCCTTGGCCTCTGAACCTTCTGTCCACTGCGGTGTAGTAGATGCCGCACTCCACCACCGCACTGGCCGAAAGCCCGTACAGCAAGAAACCGATAATCTCACCACCAGGTGAGGCTGCGGTAATCACCTCTATGAATGAAGGGCTGGGGCGGGAAAGGTAGGCGCGAATCTCATGGACCAATGCAAGCTTGTAAGCGCTGAAAAGTGGATGTTTTGCCGGTGGTCGCGTCATGCTGAGCGAAGTTACGTTGTCCATGACCAACTGTAGGACTGCTTCCCCTTCAGTTATGGTGATCGGGGTAGTATGGCGGGTCATAGTAATCATCGAAGTCCTTAACGACAGAGTGGGGTTGCCGTGAAACTACCGAGTGGCCTCCGCCCTGTCTATTAGCTTTCAGGCCTCCCCACGGTGCTGCAATACCAGTTTAGCCAAGCCCTGCCGAATGTGCCCCTGGTTCTCGTCGGCCTCGGCATGGCCCTGCTGCTCAACCAGCAGCAAGCAGCACGCTTGCGACCAGCACCACAAGCACGAACTACATCACACGGTCGAGCCATTCATGCCAGTTGATCCTCACTGCGGCGCAATAGTCCAACCCAGCGGCGCTTACCTTGAAAGCTTGTGCGCGCCAGCGCATGCGACCCTAAGGTGTATCAACACCACAGGCAGCTGTTGTTCAACTCCGACCGGTCGTGAAAGACAGCAATTGGCCAAAAGCAGTCGCTCAGCAGTTGTTCTTGATTGACCGCTTGAGCCTGCGAGAGAAGGTTGTGCAGCCCCATTGCTGCTGCGACTGGCTCTACTCATCCGCCCCAACTGCCAGAGCATCACTCCAAAGCCTGTCGAGATCGACGTCCTCGCTGGCAGGTTGCTTACCATCTAGCAGTCTATCCACTTGGATCACCATCGGCAGCTCAAAAGCAGTACCAGTGATCACGCAACACCCTTGTGAGAGTCCAGGGATGAGGCTACGAGACATAGAGTCCAGCGTAGAGATTGTATTGTCGATCAAGTAAAGATCCCGATCATTCACTAAGCGGTGAATGAAGAAATTGTGAAGCTGCGAGACGATTGTGGGCGAGATATCAGCCGGACGCTGGCTGGCGATGGTAATGAACATCCCAAACTTGCGTCCCTCCTTAATGATCTCTTCGAACTGCTCGAGCCGATAATCCTTCCAGGTTTCACTTTCTCTCGCAGACTGATCGGACAGTATGTTATGCGCCTCATCGACGATGAGATGGATGGTCCGGTCGGGCGGATTGGTGACCGTGGCCTTGTGACTGTTGTAGTAGTGCTTCGCGAACAGTAGAGGCAAAACCTTCTTAATCTCGTTGTTGCAGCGGCGCATCGAGATGACCGTGAGCAGCCGCTCATCTGGTGCTGCATCCGAAACGGACAACACGTTACGCAGGTTGGCGAGTGAAGACTCGACGCGCTTCAGAAGTGGCTGAATATGCTCAAACTGAACGTATCCGGCGTTCAGATCTGACATCAGCTGCAAGTTGACGCGTAGCACAAGCTGGTCGAACTCATCGAGGCCCGTGGCGTCTAAAGTTTCTACAATTGGAGCGACATCCGCCGCGTACTGTGCGCCATCGGTACCTATGAACCGCCCTTGGTAAGTGAAGCGCCCACCAAGCCGGTGCCAGACCACATCTGCCAGCATGTCCTGCACCTGCTGATTTCCCATGAGCCGCGAGACGGTGCGCATCAAATCCAGCGTCGCCGTCTTGACCTCCCCGGCGCAGAACGAAGTATGGAACACCAGCTTCGCATAGTTCGCGAGTGCCCCAGGAATGGCTCTATAGCGTTCCCTACCTGAGATGACACGGTTGAGGAATGGCCTTTGCGTATTCGGGGTAGCCTGAAAAAGCAGAGCCATAGTCTCGAGCTGCCAAAATTCCTGCGTTGCCAGCGGAAACCGTGAAGCTAGATCGTTGACGTTTGGAGCGGTAAGCGTGGACAGTTGGTAGACGGTTTTGTGATCCGCAGCCACGAGCTGCTCACCGCCGTACTCACCATTAAAATCCAAGATGATGAAACGGCTCTTACCTGTAATGAGAGGCAACTTTTGATCGAAAAGAACAGTGTAGAGCTTTGCCAGAGTATTCGACTTGCCGCTTCCGGTATTGCCGAAGATACCGATATGGCTATTGAAGAGTCGTTTCCACGGCAACCCAATCGCGATTTCCTCTTTCAGCATAGTCCCAATTCTGAAATCACTATCCGCCTTGCGGTCGAAGATGGACCTGATTTTCTCCTCGGGAAGCAGGTAAGCCGCATCCTGGATCATCGGTAGATATTTGATGCCCTGAGTGAAACCAGAACGGTCGAAGTATCCAATCGGCCTAGCCTCTACCTTTCGCACAAACGTTTGCCGACCATCATGCATCTCAGTGCGGCTTTCATCCAGATACTCACCCTCGACGATGCAGATGATTTCGCGGAAGCCACGCTGAATGGATAGGTATTCGCGGATTGAGACTCCCTTGTACCTCTCTCCTTCATAGAACAGGGTTTCCTTGCTCGACTGTTCATCGATCTTCAGAACCAATTTTGTTCCATGGACGGCGATGACCTCGCCAACGCGAATACTCATATCAGGGGCTCAAGGTCTGCATCGGCCACAGGAGGAGCTGCTGGAGGTATGGGGGTAGCCGGTGCAAGAGCCGTAGCCTCCGGCCAAGCCAATACCTGCTCATTGAATGCGGTAAAATCCATCACCCCACTCTGCAGCATGAGGCATTTGACGTTACGGTTGCCCTTGAATTTGTCCTCCATTTCGGCGTGCCCAGCCTGGCTGTAACAGCAAACAAACACCTGCAGCCCCGGATTGGAGAGAGAACGCATGACGAGGTTGAGGATATGCTCGTCGGCAAACGAGAACCCAAAGGTGATGAGTACGGCGTTTGGTTTCTCAAGCTCATAACTGAGCAGCCGCAGCATTTGATAGTAATGCTCCTCGTAGACCGTCTCGTGGAACTTCCACTTGGTCGGGTTGACAATAGGAATCCGTTCATATTTGTCCCAGAACGCCACCAATTCTTCATTGGAAAAATCTGTGACTGGGAGGTCGGCAAGCGTCGATGCAGGGTTAGTAAGCGCAGCCGAAAATGGTTGCAACATCTCCATAGCGTCAGCATCCAGCAGACTTTCGCGGTTAGACAGGTCGTAGCCAACCTGAATCGCGGCATCCACTTTGCTCCAGTAGACCGACCCATGCAAATGGATCAGATTGATTTGAGGAATGCTGCTCTGATAACGGCCGAAGACACCGGCTTGGCAAAGGTATGACCCGAAGTTTCGGGCCTGTAACATGCGCCGCGTGAATCCTCGCGCACCGTCATTTAGCACGAAGTCAATGTGGCCTTCCTTGATAAGCGCGTCAGCCACGAGCGGAAAGCAACCGTCATAGTTCGTCGTGAACACATTGCAACGGCGATCCAGCGCTTTGCGCCGCTTTACCATTTCGAGTGCTGTCGTTAGGAAGGTGCGGTAGTTCCTGATAACCGTGGCACCTGCTTCTCCGGCCACCGCCTGTTCCAGGCTAATTTGCTCTGCAGGGCGGATACAGCTGGCGTAGTAGTGCATAAACAATGGAATGAGACGCCGGTCGCCCTCGCGCTCGAACTTGGTGGCTAGTTCCTCCAACGTGTAGCGCGAGTTGCCCTCTCCAGTCTGGACCTGCAACTGGAGGGTCGGGAGCAGGCCGAATGATGCTCCTGATCCGAAGAGGAAGTTGATGTCTTGATTGTAGATATCGCCGATAGAAATCACTGGCTTTCTTCCCTGGCTGCGCATAATGACGAAAGGAGACAATACATCTAGCAGTGGGCAGAGTGCCACTGGGGAAGCCATGAATAACTGCGGCGCGAAAGACAGGGCCCCTCTCAGGCTGACATTAACCGCTAAGCTCGAGCGGCAGCTATTGGCTGATCGCTGCCTTTCGCGAAGGCCAGCTTGTGGTCAAGCGTAGCAGGGCGATAAATCAAGACCAGGCCCAAAGTGGCCGCTCGCGGCGGGAAGATTGGCCGTTTGCTGTCCTTCGCACCAACCCAATCGGCCCAAGGGGGTGGACCACTTTTTCGGGGATTACTGAGTGAAGAGATCCATTCAGTATCAAAATCATACTCGAGAGCAATTGATTACAAGGAAGATGCTTTAATAATATAAATCAATGGCTTACAGATTTTCCGGTTACGTCGAAACTTTCCCAACACCCCACTCAGCCTGGGGGAGACGTTCCTTGTTACGTGGCGAAAACCGCCTCGAAACGCTCCAAATGACGCTGATGTTGCTCGCCGAGCCTTGCCTTTGTACTCAACACCAAGTGTGCTCTGTGGCTTTCCCCAAGCCGCCGTAGTAGCGTTACGCCCTTACCGACTGGATCAAGGGCTTGCGAGCCCAGCACGGAGCTCCAAAAATGGATTTTCTTGAGTCACTCAATTCTCTGTCCGCGAAAGTTCGGCAGCAAGCCGCCTCTATTCAGACAGAAGAGGCAACCAAAACAGCTCTAGTCATGCCGTTCATTCATATGGTGCTTGGCTATGATGTGTTCGACCCTTCTGAAGTCGTCCCCGAATACACTTGTGATGTAGGAACGAAGAAAGGCGAGAAGATTGACTATGCCATCGTAAAAGACGGAAATATTCAAATTCTAATTGAAACGAAAAAGGTCGGCGAACCCCTCAATATAAATCATGCCAGCCAGCTTTTTCGGTACTTCCATGTAACGACTGCAAGAATTTCAATCTTGACAAATGGTAGGGTCTATAAGTTTTTTACAGATCTTGATGCGCCTAACAAGATGGACGAAAAACCATTCTTAGAATTAGATCTTCTTGCAATTGATGATCATGCGATTCCTGAGCTTCAGAAGCTGACAAAATCATCTTTCGATGTTGATTCGATTCTAAACGCAGCTGGTGAACTGAAATACGTCGGTCAAATAAAGCGCATGATTGCTGCTCAGTTCAGTCAGCCTGATGACGACTTTGTCAGGTATTTCGCGTCCCGTATCTATGAGGGTGCCATCACTCAGAAGGTACGTGAACAGTTTACCGTATTGACAAAAAAAGCCACCTCGCAATTTCTGAACGACCAAATCAATGATCGGTTGAAGTCAGCTATGAGCGGGGTCACCGTGCCTACCGTCGCTGAGCAACTGATAGAGTCCAATACAAGTCCCGATAAAGATGCTCCAGTAGAGGATCGGATAGTTACTACGGTGGAAGAGATGGAAGGCTTTCACATCGTTAAGTCCATCATACGCACTGTGGTTGACGCCAAGCGGATTAACCATCGCGATACCCAAAGCTATTTTGGTATTCTCTTGGATGACAACAACCGGAAACCTATTACACGGTTACATTTCAATCGTGCCCAAAAGTACATTGGTATATTCGAGAAAGACAAGGGTGAAACTAGGCATCCGATTGCTACTCTCGATGACATCTACAGCTTTAGTGAGATGCTAAAAGAAACTGCCTTGCAGTACGAGGCGATTTGAGTTTCAATTTTAATTGAAAATTAGCCGTACTTCGAAGGCGACAACTTTTTTGGCGCACTGTTTTTAGTGTTCCAATGACGCGCCCTATGTTCAATCGGCCCCCACAGCAAAGCCCACCTTGGTGGGCTTTTTTGCGACCGATGGAGGCAGGCGTCGGCATGTGTGGTCTACCATTACCTCCCCCATGTGGTTTTAACCCAACGAACTCCCGGAGGTCCTCGTGTCGTTACCCATCACTGCCCGGCAAATGAACGCCCTGAAGGCACTGCAGGACATGGGCCCCGAACTGGCCGAACTGGCGTCTTCCATTGCGTTGGCCTTTGACGCCTCGGCCGTCGAGAATCCGCACATGGCCCGGCTGATCATTGAGACCACCTGCCGCCGCATCCTGGCTCGTCAGCCTGGCAGTCACGAAGTCATGATTCAACACCTGGAAACCTTCGGTGAGTTGAACTGCCTGTCGCCTGAGCAGGTGAATGAGTTCACCACCCGCCTGCGGGCGCAGGCTTGATCATGCCGCGTGGTATTCCGAAAAAAGCTCTGCGCGTCATGCCCTAGGGCGGCGCTGTAAGCGACGCGCTGGTCAGTTGTCATAGCGAGACTTGGACGTTGGCCATCCGCATCGCAGGCGTTGGTAGTCGCTGGCTCCCGGCACGCTCGCGCCGTGAGGCGTTGCGTACCAATGTCAGCCGCACGCCGGTCGGGCGGTTTGCCAAGACGGCCGTGATCCGCACGTTCCAAGTCGAGATTTACCGAAGCTGGCTGCGCCACGAGATCTGCGCAGACTGCCTCTTTGACGCCTGCTTCTGGTCGATTGCGGCCCATAGCCCGTAGGGCACAGAGGCAGCGACAGCGTTACACAGTTCCGTATTGTTACATCACATACAGACAAACTCTCGGCGAAGTGTTACGGCAATTTTATTGTTATTTTTCATGTAGTTAAGCGTTTCCGCTACACCTGAAACACCAGTTACACCGCATTTGAAGGGCCTGGCCCCCGCCCCCCTATGAAGTGAGCCCCATCAGCGAATGGAATCCGGCATAAGCCGGGGGACCCTGAGGACTTCCGGTGCATACGGGGTAGGAAACCCGCGCCTTCATCGTAGTGGCTGCGTTTTTTAAGTTAGTTGACAGGTTGAAGCATCTGACTCGGTTGACCAGTGCCAGCCCTGGGCTGTCCGCAGCGAAACTGGCCATCATTACAGATTGAGCAATGATGCTCTTTATCGCTCTGACTTTTGCAGTCTCAGTGCTCAGTACGCTACGAAGCTATGACCTGAGGATGCACCTGTATCGGGTAGCAGCAATGGGCCATACTGCAGATAGACAATGAGGTCTCTGGAGCAAGGATCGGTTCGTATGAGAAAGCAATCCATTTACCCCATGTTGGCAATGACCATGATGTTGGCCATCACGGGATGCGCCAGCGGCTACAAAGATTTTTATACCCCGAGTTCCGGCGCAACGCCTGAGGAGATCTCCGCAAATCGAGCTTCGACGCCTCCTGCGACGCCCCTTGTCGAAAGGTCAGCATTCGGCGATGCCGATCAAATTGTCGACAGGTACGCGAAACGGGGATACGTGATCATTGGCGAGTCGCACTTCAATAGCGGAGAAAGGGTTTCTGAAGAGGACGCATTGGAGCAAGGCAAGGCGGTAGGAGCAGATTTGGTTCTGGTCTATCTACCGAAATATACCGGCTCCATTACCTCAAGCATGCCGATCACTACCCCCACCACCAGCACTTCCTTCACCTCAGGAAGCGCCAACGCTTATGGCCCTGGTGGCCCGGTCACTGCTTACGGAAATGCCACGACTACCACCTACGGCAGCACCACCACTTATGTACCAATTACGGTAAACCGGTCCGACTATGGCGCGATTTACTTTGTGAAAAGAAGGTTTCGGCTCGGAGTGTTTGTGCGCAATCTGAACGACTTAGAAAAGCAACTGCTGCAGACAAATCAAGGAGTCGTGGTGCGGACCATCGTCGATGATAGTCCTGCTTACAAAGCAGATGTCTTGGTAGGCGATATGCTCGTGGCGATTGATGGTGACAAAGTCTCCAACGAAGAGGGCTTTACCAAAATGATCGCCGCTCGGAGGGGACAAGCAGTCAGGCTTGCTCTGATTCGAAATGGGACCCCCTTGCTGAAGACCGTACAGGTAGGGAAATGAATCATCCAAATGACTGACTACTAACCATAGCGAGCTGGACCGTGTATGCCCACGTGTATGCCTAACTGAGAGGCTGTTAGCAGAACCCTTATAAAACGGGCATCTGACAGCCCAGTTCAAACGACGCCTGGACTTGAAATCTGGACAGTCTACAAAGAACCCCAAAAGCCCGCCTTATGCGGGCTTTGTTGTTTCTGGCTTTTGGTGCCGGATGAGATCGTTATGTGCGCTCCGCACGTCATCGGCGAGAAGATGTTGGCCCAGCAAATGGCCCAAGCGAACAAGGAACTGAAAGCGGGCCTCGAGGTACGCATGCTCGCCACCCCAACCAATGCCAGCAAAGGCCTTGGTATGTTCGACGCCCTGAACGGTTCCGAAGATGCAGCAGCACTGGCACACCGCTCACCGCTTTTCTCACAGCCCCAAGAAGAAGATGTATTTATTTTCATACACAATTCGAAACACCTCATCCCCCTAAATCCGAACCCCTCAGACAATACAACCGGACATATTGTCGCACCCCCAAAAATGGCTTGCGGTTGTGATGAATCGTTTCATCTGGCATAAAAGGTCGGCTTCGGGCTCGAAAATCTAGAAAAACATGGATTAATGGGTCGACGATAGCTGCTCCAATGTCTGACCCCGCGCGTCAAATAATCAAGCCAGTTTTGCTCGCTGCCCGAAGCGGATGCCTGTGCTATCCAATCTGTCTTTCAACCTCATCGAGGCCATTCCTACGGCGCGCCCAAACGTCGTGCAACAAAAAGGACCGGAAAATTGAGCGATCAATCCACTCCGAACACTCCACTCGTTAGATTCTGCGACAAAGTTGGTATTCCCTATCCCATGTTCTGGGGTTTTGTCGGCCTGTTGATCTTCATGATCGGCGATGGCGTAGAACTCGGATACCTTTCGCCCTTCCTCAGTGAACGCGGCATGCCCGGCGATGAAGTCGCCATGATCTTCACCCTCTATGGCGTCACGGTCGGTATTTCATCGTGGCTCGCCGGCGCGCTCTCCAATATCTGGGGCCCGAAACGGGTGATGTTCCTGGGGTTGATCATCTGGAGCGTGTTCGAAGTGCTCTTCCTGGTCTACGGCCTGCAGGAATTGAGCTATTCCATGATTCTGCTGACCTATGGTTTGCGCGGTTTCGGTTATCCGCTCTTCGCCTACGGTTTCCTGGTCTGGATCGCGGCTTCCACGCCGTCCCGCAAGATGGGCATGGCCGTGGGCTGGTTCTGGGTGGCTTACGCCGCGGGCCTGCCAATGCTGGGCTCTCTGGTAGCGAGCATCGCTATTCCGCTGATTGGTGCGTTGCTGACCTTCTGGCTGTCTTTCGCCCTGGTGGTCATCGGTGGTGTGATTGGTCTGGTCGGGATGCGCGAAGCTCATGGCATGCGCCGACTGGCACCGGAAGGCGAGCGTCCGCTGGTGTCGATGGCCAAGAACATCACCATCATGTGGACACGTCCCAAAGTGTCGTTGGCCGGTATTGTCCGCGTCATCAACACCTCATCAATGTTTGGCTTTCTGGTGGTCATGCCAGGGTTCTTCATGCAAACCGTTGGCTTCACCCTGGAAGAGTGGCTGCGCCTGCTGACCATCGTGTTTGTGTTCAACATCATCGGCAACCTGGGCTCCAGCGTCATCAGCACCAAGATCGGTTATCGCAACACGATCCTGTGGTTTGGCGCAGTGGGCAGCACGATCAGCACGCCGCTGTTCTTCTTCATGCCGCAGGCGTTTCCGAACGACTTCCTGATCGCCTCGATCTTCGGCGCCTTCTACGGCCTGACCCTGGCGTGCTTCGTGCCGCTGTCGGCGCTTGCCCCTGCTTTGGCACCGAACAACAAAGCGGCTGCCTTATCGGTGTTGAGCCTGGGTGCAGGCGCGTCGACGTGGGTTGGCCCGGCTGTTGTTGCGATCTTCAATGAAAGCTACGGCATTGAAGGCGTGGTCTGGGCGTTCTCCGGGTTGTACGCACTGAGTGCTGTGCTGACCGTATTCCTGAAAGATCCGGAGCCGGTGCATGACCCGATTCTGATCAAGATCAAGCGTCGGATCAAAGTGTTCGCGCCGCGTCTGGATTATCGTTGGGCTCACGCTGAGGATCCGAAGCAAGGGCAAAGCTGATTCAGAGCCCCAAGCTTCGCAGGAAAGAGCCGCCGCAGGGTGCACACGCACTCTGCGGCGGCTTGGTTTTATTTGCGTGATTTAGGTCTGGGCACTCTGTTGAAATCTAGATGTGTTTTGGACAGTGGACAGTCTACGAAGAACTTTTGAGTACTAGCCATATGGACCGGACATGCTGAAACGCACCTAGCTCGCACATATCTCAGCCCAGCATGCCCCTCATGCTCTGCTGCAACGAAGACTTGAGCGCCGTATCACCGGCTACAAGGCGATAAAGCTCTAGGTACTGACGGCGGCGTATCAGCATCACTTCCTCGAAGATCTTCTCGAATGGCTACTGTCGCGATCCTGCTTGTACTGCTTCTGCCCGTGATAACGGGCGGTCTGGCCGGTCCAGGGGTTCTTCAGCTCCAGCGTGGCGAAGGGCAGCCCATTGATGAAAAGCACCAGGTCGATCTCTTCTAAGGTATTGCTCAGGGAGTAACGCACCTGGCGGGTGCTACTAAAGAGATTCGCCGCGAACTGGCGTTTGTTCCGCTCCGAGCTGCTCGCCAACGGCGCGGGGTACATGAGGTTGAGGTGCACATCGTCGATGGCCAGGCCGCGCTTTAGTAGGTGCAGCACGCCGTATTTTTTCGCCATCTGGTCGAAGCGCTCCAGAATGCGCAGGTCCCAGTCCTCGTAGCGCTGCTTGAGGCGTTCGAGCTCATCGCTTTGGCTGGCCTTCAAGGAACTGCCATAAACAGCGAGCATCTACGGCATAGCGGGCATTAAAGTCCTGGGCGCGGCCCAGTTGGTAAGCGTGATGGGTGCTGAGGGGCAATTCTGCCGCGCGGTCGCGGATCACATTCTGCTCTTCCAGGCAGGTGCCGGTCAGGTACTTTTCGATACTCGCTTCCAGCGCCTGCTCGTTGGTTTTGCTTACCATTCCAGCTTCCTTATCCCTTGTTCGCTTATTGGGGCCAGGCTCGCCCGGCGTGGCGCGCGAATGTCTAAAAATATCCAGCCAACGGGGTTTAGATATTCGTCGCTACTTACCTTTATTTCTACTAATTCATTGATTTATATAGGGTTAAAAGCTGGAGCAGGCTCGGTTGACAATCTGCAAAATGTCTAACACCCCGGCTAATTCGTCTAAAGCGCTCATGCAGCCAAATGAGCATTTTTTCCAAGGCCCTAATCTACAAAGTTTTAGGGTGCTGCCTGGAGGCGTTGGCCGCATCAGTCAAATGGCCGGCAAATTGAGCAGTGCAAGTGGGAGCGGCTAAAACCGCGCCTTTCCTTGGCCTGCCCGCTTGCAATGGCCGCTCCAGTCAAATGAGTTCGGGCAATGCCTCCAAGCATCTTTTGTCATCGCCAGACCATTTCCTGAATGTCTAAAAATGTCTAGAAATCAGCCTTTAGACATTTGCCACAGCTTACCCTTTGGCTCGATAACCCCTTGTTTTTTCAAGGATTGCAGCAAGTTCTTAATCTTGTGGGCCTTCTGTTGAATGTCTAAAACGTCCGGCAGTTTGTCTACGAGTAGCTTGTCGATGGCGGACCGTCTGGCCGATCCGGACTGTTGGATTAATTCGCAGATCAGACGCTTGTAATGCGTGTCATCGATGCCACGGTTAAGAATGTACTGAGCTAGATCGTCGCTGTGCCGCGCCACTTGAGCGGAGATATGGAAATTGGGCTTGCGCCCCTCGATCAGCCTCTGCGCCTTGAGATGGCGAACCTGTGCATCACTCAGTGATTTGTGCTTCTGCACCCTATCCAGCAGGATGATGTCGTCCAACGCCAGGTTGGGCAGCTCGGCGAGCTTGCGCGCATAGCTGATGTCCAGCACGCGCCCGGTGATGGTCACCTGCACGCGGTTTTGCTCCAGCTGGTATTCCGGCAGGGGGAAGAAGCGATTCTTCTGGATCAGGAACATTTTGCGGATGCCGCTGCCGATGGTGTCGATCATGTTCAGGTTGACCATGGCATCGGTGAGGAAGCGGTTGCGATAGCGGCTTTCCGGCGCGTCGGCCTGGATCACCTGCTCGACCGATCCGGGAATAAAAGCGCCGGGGTTGCTGAAGCACAGCTGTCCGTCCTCGAACTCCACCACCGAGACCTTGCCGCCCAACTGGTAGTCCTGATGGGCGATGGCGTTGTTGAGCGCCTCACGGATTATAAAGGGGTCGTACTGATCGACCTCTTCGGGGAACAGCGAGCTATCCGACATATAGCGGTATTTCAGGTTGCGGATCTTGCGGTACACCTCGTCGGCACTAGCCAGCAGCGGGCAAGAAAAATGCTGGTAGTCACGCTCTGAGCCGTCACGATCCTTGAGAATCCAGCTAATGGTGGGCGAGGCCGGATTGAGCCAGTGCGCTGCCTCAGGCTTACCCAGCAGCAGGATGGCGGTACGCGTGATCTGCCCCTGAATGGTCAGCTTGGATTTGTTGAGAAAGGTTTCATCGCTCCAGGCCGGCAGTTCGGCAGCCATCTTGGGATGCTTGGTGGCAAATTCGCGGCGAGCCAAGGCGATGGCCTCCGTACTCAAATCAGCCAGACTTGCGCCGGGACAAATGCCCGCACTCCAATCCTGCGGACGATTCTGGCCACGGATGCGCTCGATTTCTTCAAGCGACAGCGGCCCGAGGGATTCACCGTCGCGGCCATAGTAGTGGCCTTCCCAGGTTACCGGCAGGCCTTGCGGCGCGGCAGGAATCTCGAACAGCAATACGCGGCCATCAGGATGTAGAACGGTATGGATATCAATAAAGCTCAGGCGCTGGCTGACCTTATCGGCCACTTCCTTCTTCAGCGATTGCAGATCCTTGAAGGCCTCGCGGAACTGGCTGCCCACCACTTGTAGATTATCCTTCACACCAAATACCAGCCAGGCGCTGGGCACGCCTTTGAGATTGGCTTCGTTACTCAGGGCGGAGAAATATTTACCGAGCTTGCTGAAGTCATAGCCGTTTTTGGCCTCCTTAAACTCCACCACCTCGCTCTCGCCGCTACTGGCGAGTAAACGGTGCAACTGTTGCTCGGCATCCATTGCAGATACTCCAAATCAAAGCGCTGAATAGCAGCGCTGCTAGGCCGGTTATACCGCACCCACTTGCAAGCTAAGGAGCGCATCTTAACCAATGCAGCCGCGCTTTTGGCAGAGAAGACAAGCAAAGGGGTGACCTTGCCTCTGCACAGCAAACCGTCCTGGCCCCGACCATGCATTGCCACCTACAAGCGTGATGGTGCACCTATCAGGAATCGCGGCTCAGCTATCAGTAATGAGCAATGGCAGGCCTCTTGAGCCAAAGCCCCGGGAGGGCTTTACCGTCCAGCCCAATTACTTCAAAACACCTAAAACCCAACCCCCTCACCCCAACAACCCAGCACCCCCAACCATCCTCACCCCCCATTCCACCCGCTCCGGAATACCCTGAATCAGCACCCCCCGATCCTCCCCCAGCAGCGCTCTAAGCTGATGGGGAGCGAACACCAGATCAATGAATTGGCGGGCCAGCGCGTCAGGGTCGGTGGGTTGGTCCGGGCCTGCCAATATCGCCGAACGTACTCTGGTGAAACCGCCTTCCCACCCGATTCGGTTGACCTCAGCCGCCAGTAGCGGGGTGCGGCTAGAGGTGGCGATCACCAGGCGCATCATGGCCAGGGTATCGGCTTGCAGCGCATGTTCGAGGATGCCGTGGCCCACGTGCCGCAGGCGGCCTTCGAGTGGGAGCGCGGGGATTGTTTCGGCGGGCGCCAGCAAGGTGGCTACGTGGCGTCGCACCACGGCTTCGAACAGCGCTTCTTTGTTGGCGTAACGCGCGTAGAGGGTGGCTTTGCTGGCGCCGGCGGCGCGGGCGATGTCTTCGCATGAGGTGCCTTCGAAACCACAGGCCAGAAAGCGCTGCAGCGCGGCATCCAGCAATCGACGCTCGGCCTCGCCCGCCTGGTCTTGCCTGGGCCTGCCGCCTTTGGATTTGGTCTTGATCGCTGTCATGGCCGGCAACTTACAGCCCGCTTGTTTGTTCGTCAACTAAACGGTAACGTTCAGTTAAATGGAAGCAGGTAAACGCCGTTTCTACCTATTCATAACGACCAAGGAAGCGCTTTGTGAATGACGCGACTGCTTTACCCATCGTGGTTGCTGGCGCTACGGGAGATTTGGGCCAACGCGTCGTGCGGGCCTTGGCGGAGCGCAGTGCCCATGTGATAGCGCTGGTTCGGCCGGGTACTAAGCCAGCCCGGCTGAATGGCCTGCGCAACAGCACCACGACGATCACGCCTGTTTCACTGGATGACGCTCAGGGCCTGCGCCGTGCTATTGCCGGCTCGGGTTGTGTGGTGTCTACGCTCAACGGTCTGGAAGAGGTGGTCATCGGGCAGCAGGGCAGGCTGTTGGAGGCTGCGGTAGCCGCTGGCGTGCCCAGGTTCATTCCCTCGGATTATTCGCTCGACTACACCCGTACCCGGCCTGGCGATAACCGCAACCTGGACCTTCGCCGACGCTTCCTCACCCAGCTCGATGCGGCCGACATTAACGTGACCTCGATCCTCAACGGTGGCTTTCTGGAGTTGCTCGAAGGCGATGCGCCGATCGTGCTGCCTGGGCGCCGGGTGCTGCATTTCGGTGATGCACAACAGCCGCTGGACTTCACCGCCAAGGACGACGTAGCCGCTTTCACCGCCGATGCCGCGCTGGATTCTCACACGCCGCGCTTTCTGCGCATTGCCGGTAACAGCCTGTCGCCTGCGCAGATCACCAGCCTCCTCACCGAGCTGACCGGGCAGCGCTACCGTACCCTGCGCCCCGGCAATATTGGCACGCTGTCCACCCTCATCGGCGTAGTGCGTGCGCTCACGCCTGCCAGTGACAAGCCGTTCCCGGCCTGGCAGGGCATGCAATACCTGCGCGACATGATGAGCGGGCGCGGCAAGCTGCCCAATCTGGATAACGACCGCTATGGTCAACGTGAATGGGCGTCCGTGCGTGACACGCTGGCCCGTACCCATGTGCAAGGGAGCAACCAATGACCGACCTTATCGAACCCTTTCCTATTCAAATCCCCCAGGTGCAGCTCGACGATCTGGCTCAGCGCCTGGCGCAAACCCGCTGGCCTGATCCTGAAACGGTCTCCGACAACAGTCAGGGACCACGGCTCGAGCGACTGCGCGCGCTGGTCGAGCGCTGGCGTAATGGCTATGACTGGCGGGTCACCGAAGCCCAGCTCAATCAGTGGAACAGCAGCCGGGTCGAGATCGACGGCCTTGGGATTCATTTTCTGCACATCCGCTCGCCTCACCCTGACGCCTTGCCCTTGCTGATGACCCACGGTTGGCCGGGCTCGATTCTTGAGTTCAGGAAGATGATCGGGCCACTCACCGACCCTGTCGCCCACGGTGGGCAGGCCAGTGATGCGTTCCATCTGGTGATCCCGGCGCTACCGGGTTTTGGTTTCAGTGATAAGCCGCGTTCTACAGGCTGGGGCGTGGGCAAAACGGCGGCGGCCTGGGCGCAGTTGATGGAGCGTTTGGGCTATGGCCAGCGCTGGGCCGCTCAGGGTGGGGATTGGGGCGCGGCCGTGACCACCGCCCTTGGGCACATGCGCCCGCCTGGCCTGATCGGCATTCACCTGAACATGGTGATGTACCAAGCCACCGAGGCAGAAATCGCCCAGGCCACGCCTGAAGAACAGCGCATGTTGGCCGACGCGCAACGCTACGACCGAGAGCTTTCCGGCTACATGAAAGTGCACAGCACCCGGCCGCAGTCAGTAGGCTTCGCCCTGTCGGATTCGCCCGTTGGCCTGGCGGCGTGGGTATATGCGCTGTTTCAGGATGCCTCCGACAGCGGCGGCGAGCCTGAGCGGGTCATCGAGCTCGATGCGCTGATCGACGACATCATGCTGTACTGGCTGCCCAATGCCGGCCCCAGTTCGGTCCGTTTCTACTGGGAAGGGATGCGCGAAATGCAACAGCAAGGCCCTGCCCCTGCGATGCCAATCCCTGCGGGCGTGAGCATGTTTCCGGGCGAGCTGCTGCGCCTGTCACGGCGCTGGGCGCAGGCGCGTTTCGACGATCTGCGGTTCTTCGCGGAAGCCGAGCACGGCGGCCACTTCGCGGCCATGGAAAACCCGACGACGCTCACCGAGCATGTGCGTGAGACCTTCCGCCTGCTGCGTTGATACTTTTGCGGGCGTACTGAACATCTCGGAGGTGGAGCGACTCGCTACAACATGCGCTATCGGGCGATGGAGTAAGCGCTGACATGCATCGTTACCCACCGCCAAAAGGTTTAGCATTCAGCCCACCTTCGGATGTGAAGTTTTCTGCATGACGGCCTTCTACCTCAAGTTACTCATCACCCCCGCGCTCATGCTGGCCATCTCATTGGCGGCCAGGCGCTGGGGCACCGGCGTGGCGGGGCTGCTTTCCGGCCTGCCGATGACCTCGGCGCTGGTCATGCTGTTTCTCAGCCTTGAGCAAGGCACCCAATTCGCCTCGATGGCGGTGCCCGGCGCACTGGCCGGGCTGGCGGCGATTCAGGCGACTTACCTGTTTTATTTCCTGGTCACCCGACGCGTTTCAGCGTTGACGGGATGCGTCCTGGCGCTCGCGGTGTATGGCGCAACAGCCTTTCTGATGAACCAGTTGGGCTTACTGGCGCTGTCGATCATCTTCACGCTGCTGATGGTTGCGCTGATCATCGTTGCCACCTCGAAACAGGCACCGCCGGACGTAGCGTCATACGTGGCACTGCCGCGCTGGGTCATTCCGATGCGCATGCTGACCGCCACCCTTCTGCTGCTGGCGATCACCGCAAGTGCCACCTGGCTCGGGCCGGTGGTCAGTGGACTGCTGGCGCCAATCCCGGTGATCGCCTGGCCGCTTGCAGTGTTCGTCCACGTGCAAGGCGGGCGTTATGAACTGGCGGCGATAATCCGCGGCAATGCCATTGGCGCGGTCGGGGTGGTGAGTTTCTACCTGACCCTCAGATACTCCATATTGCAATGGGGCGCGCTTCTGTCTATCGCGGCTGCCGTTTTGCTGGCTGTCGTGGTGACGGCTGGGTTGGCGAGGTTGTTGGCGAAGCGGTAGGGCTTGTAGTTGCTCCGCTGAACGATGTGTAGTTCTGCGCCCGCGAATGACAGGCGCCTGTCGGCCAAGAGCCGCCCCTCAGAGCTGTCCGTTTTGGGGCGATAGGAACGCGACTGGCTTGCCCAATCTGAATCTAAGCCAAAACGGCCTTCAGCTTGTGGTCGTAGCGGGCGAGTTGAGCGTCGGCTCTTGGCCGTTCATTACTTCTCGATAAAGCATAGGAACGACCGGTAACTGCCAGGCAACGGTAAATAATCTGTTTTTGTACTTTCGCGTCCTTGAGCCGCAACTGCACTCGGGGTTAAAACAGCTGCATCCGTATGGCGGCATATTGGTTCCAGCAACCAAGTTTAATGGCCGTTTTTATCTACTAGTAAATAATTTTTGGTATATGGTATTTATGACGCTCTACGATTAGAGGTAAATGGCTCTAATAGTGGGAACTGGTGTTCACAGCAATATTCTAGCGTATTATAGATATTGGTGTCTCCAGTTGTGTGCGTTGCCATACACAGATAGATATTCCCTGTTATCTCCTTAGAAAACACTAACCATTCGCCCGTTATTCGTTTTTCATTACTACGTGTTTCGATTGTGCCCTCAACCAGGTTGTGCACAAGTTTGTCCAGATGTTTCCGTTCTATAACGGAATTTTTTTCTCCCATCGATTCATCCCATATAGTGTTGAAACTTTTCTTAATCTCATTTTGAATATTGTGTACTAAAAAGTGATCAGAAAAATAATGCTGATGCCACAGTGGGTGTAGTGGCGCATGTTTAAATTGAGTGGCTTCTTTTGTATAGCCATCATTACTTAACGTCTCAAGACGCTTGACTTCATCAATGATGTGCGTTGGATCGACTCCACTTAGCTCAAGATTCATGATTAAATCAACAACGAAAATTTCTGAGTAACGATTTGGGATGAGTTCGTCAAGCCCGTACAGCTGAACAAACTCAGTCCTTTTTTTGCCGTCAATATTTATGGTTTCGCCGTTAACAACAACGTCGATGTTTAAGTTGCGAAATTTACTCATTCACATATCCGCCTGAAGTTCGATTGATTTACAAGGTTTTTTGATTTATTCGCTCGGTGTAGTGAGCATTATCATACTTTCGCTCACTACTTACACCTGATAAAAACTTCGCTTCTTGAGACTTTTCCGGTGAAATTTGGTATTTTTTCGTCTAGAAATCTTTTAAGCTCTTGTGCGTCTTCTTCAAGTGTAGATGGGCCCAGCATTATTTCGGCAGTTAGCATTTTGGCAAAATCATATTCCATATCGATAAACTGTATATCTGTAGGGCGATCATTATCCATAACTTCTTGACAGCAAGTATAGAGCAATGTATCACGCCGCTTTATGACTTGTGATTTAGGTACAGCTTGAACGATAAATCTTATTTCTTGCTGAAACGCCCAGTGCAGACTTTTAGTTAAGCCGTAACTAGATATATAGTCTGCATCAAATATTCCGCGGAGATTTTTAAGCATTCGAAGCCTAGGCTTATCTTTGTAGATGATGTCTGACAGAAATTCCATACCTCTTGAGCCGCCACGATGCATCAAAAAAACATAAGCATTGTCATTTTTTTGGTTGGATATAAAGTAGTTATTGGAAAGCTTTGGAGTTAAAATATCTGTAGAAACTCCTATTCTTACGGCGAAAGGGGAGTCAACATACATTGTCCATAACGGTACGCTCTCTATAGCGTCTCTGGTCCAACAGCTCGCAAATGTATACGGTGCCTGCGAGGTGGTATCAAGCAAAAAGCCCTCTTCCGCATCGTCAACATTAGCTAGCGAATTTAATCTGATTGTCCCGAATTCAATTATTTTTTTAAAGGTTTCAAAACTTGTATAGTGGTAGATTTTTTGCATACAATCTCGATTTGTTATTGGCTTTTGATTTAAGTAGATACAAAATATTGCATAATCATCCAAGCAGTTGTTGCGTATAACATTTCTTATTACGTTGGCTGCTCTTGTCCAGACGAGGGCTTTCAGCGTCCCGATTACTGCGCCCACCGAAGCCGCTACCTGGTGGCCTAAGTATGCGCTTTTCTCGATTGAATCTGACCTACTCTATGACTTATGAAACTCGCTTACGATTCTGATTACGCCGTCAACAATCGTCTTCGCCATTCCTCTGGTAACTTCTAGCTCCTCCTTCGAATGGACAATGCCGTTCCTAAGCTGAATCCAGTCTTGAAGATTTGGTAGCGCTTCTACACTGATCAGACCGCGATTAACCGCACTTTTTATCATCCCAATCAGAGATAGGTGGGGCTTCAAAGCAGTTTCCTCATATCGGATCCGCATAACTTTTCGCAGCTCGCCTTCAAGGTACGTGATGGCGGAAACTATAGCTGCGCGGTATGCCTTAACTCTAAAAAGCCGGCGCGCCTCGTCTAACTGGGAATCACCGTCGGAGGGAAGCGCCCGTTCGAGGGTTACGACTAGGTTGCGAGCAAAATCCTCTGATTGAGAGGTTAAAAGATCGGGGCGGTAGATCGCCATCACCCCTTCTAATGCGGTGGGTAATTGCTGCCCCTCTCTCATGACCACTATCAGCGTGAGCGGCCTTCCCTCACGCCTCCTAGACGCAGCACGGTTAAGCGCCATTTTTAGCTCTACTATTGTCCAGTTAGACGATAGATCAATGACCATGGCAATTGATCTATCAATCAGCGCATCTAGCTTGGCGATGACCATATCACCTGGGGAAATCACCCCGTCCGCCGTTATCGGGACGAGGTTGATATCCTCAAGAGCAGGGAAGACTTGATCTTTATAGAACGGTAAAACATCTAACGGTAAAGAAAAGAAGCAAAGCCGTGAGGACGCTGACCTCGGCAGCGACAGCTCCTGCATTGCCCTCTCCTCGGTCGCTTTCATAACCGTGAAGGCTTTGTCTCTCAAAAGCTCCCGAAGCTCATCGAATGCGGCGGCAAGGATCTCTCCGTATTTGTCTCGGGTACCTGGCAGGTTTATCACCTTTACCCCACGACGCTCGAATCGGGAGACATCGGATTGATTCGCGCCAACAACGATGGTGTAGGCAAATCGTCTGGTACGCCCTAAACGCTGTGTTACCACGTGCCAGATTTGTCGAAAATCTGGATCGTCAAGGCTATATCCAACCAGTACTGCTGTCTTGGTGATCAAAAGGTTCGCAAGATAGGTTGCAAAGAGCGGGTAGTTCGCTAGGAAACCGTCGTAATCGGCCTCTGTAACCACCATCCTTCTAGGGTGGTGAAGATCGCCATGCAGTTTCAGCAAGTTCACCCCTGCCTTAGAGGAATTCAACGACAGCTGTTCTTCCTCAAGGATGGGGTAGACGGTATTAGGCCCTAGGCGGTATTCCTGCTCCAGCAGAAAATCGAAGTTCGTTGTGCAAACGATATCGAATGGAATGGAGCAAAAGCTCTTGTGTGCTTTCCCTGGTTGCGCCTCGTGGATTAGCAGCACTTGTGTGAGCTTGTCCATTAACCTCGCACGACCAAGTTCATGCTCGTAAGCTGAGATTGCGTCCAGGGCCCCACTGGAGCTGAAATCAATCAAGTCATCCTCCAAAAGCTTGCCTAGCTCACCCCAAAGCGGCGGTCTTTGACCCGACGTGACATGTGCATTGAGGGACATTCCGGCGCCGATAATTGGCAGCCACCTGCCGTTCACCAGGTCGTCTAGGACCGGCTTGGGGAAATACTTGAGGTAATTTGTGGCCAATGCGAAATCCTCCTTGATCAGCGTCAGACGATATCAGTAATGGCATTTAGATGCCAAATTAGCCTCGTTGAAAGCTTTCCAGTTGAGGATCGAAGCAGCAACGACGTTCTTGAACGCTTGAGGCACTTGCCGCCCTTTGTAGCAGGCAGCTATCCGCCAGAAGTGGCCAGGTAGATCATCCGTACTTCGACATCGGGCTGATCCGCCACAGAAAGCGCGCATCATCGCTGCTATCAATGCGGTGGCTCATGTGCGGCTTCCAACAACTACACTCCCATCCTGAGCGGTTTATTGGCATGTGGTCCACTTCTAAGCGAGGCTTATGTGAGCGATTACGATTTTTCGCGGCTAAACGACAAAGAATTCGAAGTCTTTTGCGCTGACCTGCTGAGCGCGAGGGAAGGGGTCAGATTCGAAAGATTCAAGCCCGGACGTGACGCTGGAGTGGATGGACGTTTTTTTAGGTCCGAGGGAGATGAGTGGATTCTCCAGTGCAAGCATTGGATTTCGACGCCGTTAGAAAAGCTCGTTAAATCTATCGCGGATTCTGAAAGCCTCAAAGTTCAGAAATTATCGCCAAGTCGATATATCTTGGCGTTGTCTCACTCGCTTTCACTCAATGATAAGAAAATTTTAATGCAAAAGCTGTATCCATTTGTTTTGTCTCCAGCAGATATACTGGGTCGACAGGATTTGAGTGATATACTCGCCAAGCATCCGGATATTGAAAGACGGCACTATAAGCTGTGGATTGCTAGTTCGAACGTCCTTGAATATATGCTTAATAAGCCCATGCATGACAGGAGTCAGTTTGAGCTTGGCGAGATAGTTGAGACCTGTAAGCTATATGTGGCGACAGTTAATCATAATCAAGCAGTTGATAAGCTGGAGTCTACGAACGTTGTTATCATCACGGGTCCAGCTGGTATTGGTAAGACAACGTTAGCCGGGCAATTAATCTTACAGTACGTCGTAAACGGCTTTGAGCTTTCGGTCATCATCTGATGATATTAAAGAGGCTGAGAGTGTCTTCGATCCTGACTCAAAGCAAATTTTCTATTTTGATGACTTTTTGGGCCGCAACTACCTGGAAGCGCTTTCTGGTCATGAGGGCGCCAAGATTGTGGGTTTTATTAGGCGCATAGTCAAAAATCCCCAAAAGCGATTTATATTGACGTCTCGAACCACTATTCTCAATCAAGGAAAAATTTTAAACGATGTTTTTCACAACTCAAATGTAGATCGAAATGAGTTTGAGATTACACTTGAGTCATTGGCGAAAATCGATAAGGCCAAGATTCTTTACAATCACATATGGCATTCTGAAATAGGTGCTGAATACGTTGAGCAGTTGTACTCACATAAACGTTATCGAGATATTGTCGACCATAGAAATTTTAATCCTCGGCTAATACGATTTATTACCGATGCTCAGCGATTGGAGGATGTCCCATCAGAGTATTACTGGTCTCATATAACTGGTTTGCTAGATGATCCGTCGCAGGTCTGGGATCATCCATTTCAAGCGCAACTGGATGATTGTGGCCGTGCCTTGGTTTTGCTGGTCGCTATGAACGGGCGCCTGATTACTGAGCCTGAGCTTTCAGAGGCATTCGCGCGATATCTAGAGAATCCAGGAGCCGCTAGTCTTACTGGGAAAAAAGACTTTCTACTCAACCTCCGTCACCTATCTGGTTCGATGCTCACGAGATTAGTAGTAGGCGAAAATCAGCCTTTCGTTCGCTTATTTAATCCATCGTTAGGTGACTTTGTACTCAACAGATATGCTAGTAACACCCCTGTTTTGCGGCAGTGCTTTGGTAGCCTGAAGACACATTCTTCACTTAAGACATTGAAGGACATGCTGGATAACAAGATAATCATTGCTGACGTGGCGATCGAAGTAATAAGTCATATTTTTTCATCGGTTTTAGAAATTAATTTTCTTGGGGCTGATGCCGAATTCGTCGCTCAATTATGTATTGCGCGTTCTGAACTTGGTAAAAAATTTAACTTATCAGATCAAGGTCTCTTGAAAGCGATAAATTTTATTGGTGGTGAGCAATGTGGTCGATCCTTTTTGGCGTCAGCACGAGTACTTTTATGGGCGCTGCGCAGTGGCTGTGTTGATAAAATGACTGTGGAAGCATTCTTAGCTGGAGCATTCGTCAACGACCCAAATTATGACGAATTACTGATCTTAGCTCAGACTGTCAAATGCTTTACTGTTGTAGGTCATCAGTCGCTTTACGATGCCTATGACCAAGTAATCACGGATTATCTAATCACTTCAGTTGAAGATGAGTTTCCAGATGCAGAGGTGTTTTCCGATGGTGGTTCGCAATCAGCAGCGCGCCGAAAATTTATCGAACTAATGGATGAAAAAGCTGTTGAGTTGGGAGCTAATGATTCATCCGGTGTGGCTGATAGCGTTGTAGACTTGGTTGATGTGGATAGATTTTATGATAAATATTTTAGTGACACAGAGCATGAGCCAGATTATGAGTATTATAGAAATCAACGCATGAGTTGGTCCGAGCGCTCATCTAGTGCTATAGATCCAATTGACGATTTGTTTTCGCGTGATTAAACGATTTATCCTGAATTCATGTTACGGATGAATAATCTTGTGGATTTGATTCGCACTCGGTTTTCAGGAACTTCCAAGATCTGTATCTGGCCGACTGCTGACGGTCACGAATGGCAGCTATTGGCCGTTTGCGGCCCCTCGCGACAGGCAGCAATCTGTGTAAACGAGCACTCAACCGACTCGCAAGATTGCCCACGCAATGTAGAGGGCGGGTTGGCAGATCAGGATGACTGTCGCGAGTATCGTGCCGTAGGCAAGCCTGGTTCTTGGCGATTTCGCTCCCGAAGGCAAGACCACCGCCGAGTAACTCATCCGTAGAGTGAATACGATGAGCAGCACCAACTGCGCGCACACGTAGAGGTTGAAAGCTGGAGTTGCTGGAAGAAAATAATCGACAGGGAAAAGCACAACCCCGAAGAGCGTGCCGAACAGGATCACGTGCCTGAAGTTCTTGGACACCTCGGCAAAGCTTAATTCGAATCGCACACCGGTTTTGCTGCTCATCAACCAGGCATAGAGCATGGTAAAGCCGACGGGCAACACGTAAATACCCAAGACCGCGTACAGCAGATATCCCCCTATCATGATGTTCTCCCTGAAAGTCCATTCAATCGCAATTTCCATCTCTTGCTAGATCCAGTCGCCTCCGGGAGCGTAGAACCTCCGCTGGTTGATGAGTGGATTATTCTGTAGCAGAAGTCGGCCGGATAGCTATCGTGCTGGGAGGATTCTGCGATAACGACCTCCCCTTTTCTCATGATTTTTCTACCATGAAGTATTGAGCGTATATCGCATGAATACAGCTCTTGAATTTCCTACTGTGGCTCTTGGCCGACACACCAGCATAAGCCCCCTTTCGTTGAGCTCCCTATTGGCAAGCAACCGCCCGCCTGAACGTAATGTCTTGCCCCGAAGTCAAAAACACTTCAACCATGCTCCTCAAGGTGCCTTATGAGTTTGATACCCGAACTGAACAGCGAGGCTAACGTGCTGATATGCGGAGCCAGCCGAGGCATCGGCCTGGCACTGTGCGCGGCGTTGCTTGCTCGCGATGATGTGGCTCAGGTATGGGCGGTCGCGCGACAAGCCAGCACTTCCACAGAACTGGCAACGCTTGCAGAGCAATATGGCCAACGCATCAAACGCATCGACTGCGACGCGCGCAATGAACAATCCCTCGAAGCACTCGTGAGCGAGACGCTGGATGGATGCGATCATCTGCACCTCGTCATCAGTACGCTTGGCATTCTTCATCAGGACGGCGCAAAAGCAGAAAAGGGCCTTGCACAACTGACACTTGCGAGCCTGCAAGCGAGTTTCGCAACCAATACCTTTGCGCCGATCCTGCTGCTCAAACACCTACTCCCTTTATTGCGCAAACAACCTTCTACCTTCGCGGCGCTCTCCGCGAGGGTTGGCTCTATTGGCGATAACCGATTGGGTGGCTGGTACAGCTACAGAGCCAGCAAAGCAGCGCTCAACCAGTTGCTGCACACGGCCAGTATCGAATTGAAACGCCTTAACCCGACCTCTACTGTCCTGGCAATACACCCTGGCACGACTGACACGGAGCTGTCTCAGCCATTCCAGGCGAACGTGCCCGAAGGCCAACTGTTCGAACCGGCTTTCTCGGCGGATCGCATCATTGAGGTGGTAGGCGCACATGGACCGGCCGATAGCGGGACCTTCTGGGATTGGGACGATAAGCCGATTGTCTGGTGACTTGTTTCACTTGTGAGAATGAGATGGCTGTCAGTTTGGCACGTCTATCTGAGTGGTTGGCTTCGACCCAGCTGACATCAGGCGATGGGTGAGGTTGGCCAATAGCCGTTATTAAGCAACCAGCGTAATCTCTCGGCCATCCCGCTCAATTGAGGCTAGCAACAGATGACGGAACAGCTTTGCGTTGTATTCATTCCGGCGCTTTCGGTGGCCTTGCAAAGCGCCGAAGCGAAAAAAGGGTCTCCACTTACAGAGTCCGAAGCGCTCAAGATCCGTGATGAAGCGACATGTGTTGCAGTTCCATTCGGCGTCGCCCTGGATATGGAGAACGAACGGGGTTTCCGGGACTTAGTTGCCGAGGACTGCTGTAATGAATGGCAGCGACTCCGGCTCTCAATGAAGAAATGATCTTCTCTACTGCACCAATACTCATAAAATGCCGTCTTCACCCGCCCATCGCTGCTGAAATGAGAGGCAGCTTTTGCCGATTGATGATCTTCAGCTTGGACAGCAATCGGACAGAAGGGAACATCAAATCAACTGGATAGATAATGCCCGACCCTCGCTTCCAGTAGGTTGATCAAAGCAGGTGCCATGTATTCGTAATCATCAGAAATACTTAGACAGATGATACGTTTATTCGCCAACTGTGAGGTGAATCGAGCAGTCAGTTTCTTTCGATGGATTTGCTCCATCACAAAAATCAGATCTGCCCACTCCAGAAGTTCTTGGCTTACAGGCACATCCGCATCGTTATTGACGCCAGCCGACGCGGTCTCAACACCCGACCAATCAGCAAAAAGTTGCTCGGCGGTCGGACTACGTAAACGATTTTTACCGCAGATGAACAAAACATTCAAAGTGGGTCATCTCCAAACTGTTCCGGTGCTCAGGTTCGGACACGTCGACATATTGACAGCGTAGCTTCTGTGAACCCGAGAAATGTATCCCTTTTGGACAACAGAAAGGAATTACTCAGGGGCTGAACCCGTTTTTAGGTTTTGACGCGCGGTGAGAGGGGTATTGGTCGGATCGGTCATGACTGAGCGATTGTATGCAATGCTTCAATTTGCCTGAGCCAGGCATCGAATCGAGTGCATTGTTGCCGAATGATCGGCAGGCCAATCTCAATCGCGGCAAGTGAACCGTGCAGCGGTTTTTCATAGCCATCGTAAAGCTTCTGCAGTCGCTTGCTCGGCGCGGTCATCGGGCTGTTGTTAATAGCTTCCGGCGTTTCAAACTCATTTCGTATGTGCAAAAAACGATCTTCAAGGGCAGGCTGGTTGATCCCGACAGCTAACCGTGTGGGGCAACTGAATAGCAGACCCTCGAATTCGTACATTTGCACATAGGGAATGAATCGGCGCATGGCTTCATCACCTAGCTTGTTCGCCAGTCTTTCCGTCATAGCTTCAAGCAGGCAATCAGCTTTTTCATCCACGGTGCTCTTGCAACTGGCATTCGCCTTGCCAGGGAATTCCTCAGGTAGGCCATAAAAATCAAAAAACGTGGTGCAATATGCCTGCCGGTCACCTAACAGGCGCTTTTCAACATCACTGAGCAGGCGCTCGAAACGAAAGTTACCGCCCTTGTGACCGGGCTTTCCGATCAGCGCGGGAATCAGGTAAATATCCAGATTCTGGAAGGCTTGAGCCAGCACCTCATTGATGAACATCTCTTCTGTCTGGCCCTCGCAGATGACGTGGACTCGAATCATTTACGCGGCCTCCCGCCCAAAATGTTTTTCTCCCAAAGCTCGCCTACCGAATAATCGTCCAACCATGTTTCGAAAGCTTCTTCGTCAAGGCGCTTGAAGACAGTCGCGCCTTTTTCCCGCTCGACGATGATCAGGTCGTCGATTGAGAATTCGTTCACCAGAGGGACTGACTGTGTTGAGACAAGCACCTGCATTCGGGCGGAGGCTGATCGCAGCAGTGAACCCAGTAAAGTGATGGCGTATGGATGCAGGCCGAGTTCCGGCTCGTCAATGATGATGGTCGATGGCGGGTCGGGCTGGAGTAGGGCGGTCACCAAGCATATGAAACGGATCGAACCGTCCGAGAGCTGGCTCGGCCAGAAGGTGTAGTCGCTGTCCTTCTGACGCCATTGCAGGTTGATCAGTTCTTCCTGAGTGTCCAGTCGCACAGGCTTCAGTACGAAGTCATCGAAGAACGGAATCGCCAGCTGGATCGTTTTGCGGATCTGCTCATACACCTCGGGCGTCTCGGTGGATAAGCGATGCAGATATGCCGCCAAGTTCGACGCGTCTGGACGGAGATAGTCATCGATATGGGCCGGTCCGTAGCGTTTGACGCTCGCGGTTTCGCTAGTGTCATGGAAGTGGAAGACCTTCCAACTGGAAATCGATTCGTAGCAGTACGCAACAACATTGTTCTTGTAGGGCGCTTGGAATTTTTTGAGTTCGTAAGCTTTTTTGAGCTTTGTCTCTTGATGCCCGGAGCCCAGCGGAATCCATTCGGATCCATACATGGGGCCGTCAAAAAAAAGCCGTTCATTTGAAAAAACAAAGTCACCTTCCACGGTCGGTTCCAACTCGAACTCATAGCCGTTCAAGCCAAAATGGACGTAAGAACTGATCCTCTGAGTTTCTTTGACGCCGAAACTGACAACGCGGTCAGCGGAGCCTTGTTGAGTCGTCCACTTTTTGAGGCGCAACTCCATCATCTCGCTGAGCATGCGAAAGTAAGAAACGAAGCTGCTCTTGCCCGCACCGTTGGCTCCAAGGAGCACGTTCAGGCTGCCCAGGTGTAAGTCTTCAAGGCTTTTGATGGACTTGAAGCCTTTGATGGTGAGCCGGCTGATCGGGTTCTTTGTGCTCATTGCTGCTTGATTCCTTTCGCGGCGCTGCTCATTGTGTCCAAAGCCGCTTTCGTTGATAGCTGTGGCGGATTCTGCCATCGATTTCGCACGCTGGCTCCCCTATTGATGGGGTCATCCTAACGCTAATCTTTTCTATCTAATACCGAGGCCTTGGCTCGTGAGCATTGCAGTTACGACACCCAAGCCTACCGGATTGCCCCTAATGTAGAATTCAGTTTCCGTTCAAACCGCTATCGCGGGTCAGCAGGCGGCGTTTCCAGTGGATTTCCTTCAGCATCATTTCTTCTTTACCGGTGTGCTTGTCCGCGATTTCAAGAATGCTGAACCTGAAATTCTCCGCGAAATCCTTGCCGCGCTTCGTATGCAAATCTCTGATTCGGGTGTTCCCGCCATGCCCGCTATTGGCGTAGCTTGACCATCTATCCCATAGACCGCCTGTGCCGGTCGCTGAACCGACATAAAGCTGTTCTTCACCCTTCGTGCGGTCAGAGATCAGGTAGACGCCTGCCACGCTGGACAAGGCTGTCTGCCAGGATTCCAAGGTTTGGTTGACTATGATTTTCAACTCTGCATGGGACACGTCCACTTCCTTGAAACCGGGAAACCTGCCGACCGTCATTGGTTTTTCCAGAATGGAGGACACGACCATGCTTCTGAGACAGGTTTCCAGCCAGAGGTAATTACCTCGAGGCTTTGTGTAGTCGAGGATCAAGCGTCCTTCCAGTTCGGCAAATTCAGGCACACGGCGGTAGTCGTAAACAAAGTCCCGCCTCTCCTTCCTGTCCTTGGTGTCACTCAGCTTCAAAGAGTCATACACGCCTGCCAGAAGCCATTTCTTCGTGCCCGGTAACTCGACCAAGCCAATTACATACTCACACTCAAAATTCCGCCGGGACTGCCACGATTGCCATTCGTCAAATTCCCCCGCCAGGTACACGTCCATTGGATGTTCAAGCCCGTTGTGCTGGGCAAGATGCACCTTTGTGTTCGGGACTGTGAGAGAGGGTAGGAGGCTCGTTAGAAGCTGAATCAGCATGGCGTCGCTCTTGTGATTGGTGGACTGCGATTGACAAGAATCCGCTTGAATTGCGTAGGCAATCGAGTACGGTTCAGGAGTGGCTGGTACGTGTCTGTGGTGAAGTATGTCGAGCTAAGGAAAAGGCGGTTGAAGCTCCTCACGCTTCCCTTGGTCCATCTGCTTCAAGGATTGGGTTCAGGTTGAATGCTACTTCATACTCGAAAAGCGAGACGTTAGGCACTGCCACGATAGCGTGACGTAGGTTTGAGCTGATCGATTTCGCAACGATGACTCCTTTCACCATCTTCCCATGTAGCGGCTTATCTGACCGATAGCACGGTCTGCAACACGTCCACGTTTCAGTTCGAAGATCACGAACGAGTTATCTGAATCAAGTGCGAGTATGTCGATTGGCCCTACGCCGGTAGGGTATTCGACTCCATCACGGTCTTGAGCGTCGACGTAGAGGCGAAGGGGTTTACCTTCCAGTTTCAGAGATTCGATGTTGTGAGATATGAAGTCGCGTAATTGCCACTCCAGCTCAAAAACTGTCTCTCGATCTGAGTCTGACGTGTCTTGGTCTTCAAGAGCCAAGTCTTCGTCTTCAATGGCTTGGATAGCTGTTTTCGGTGTGCCTGGATGCAGGACCAGAACCTGCGTTTCAGTTTCCTCAGTGACCCATCCCATGCGAGTGAATGCACGACGAAGCTGCTGAGAGTTCGTGTTTGGATCGATAGGTGGTGCTTCATCGGGGTTCTGACGGCACCATTCTTTCATCGGATGGAGCCTGTGCTCACCATCCAAACCGATCAAAACGACTGAATATTTCTTGGGTGGCTGCGTCTGGGGTCTTCCATGACTAGTAGTTTAGGACTGGCAGGGTAGCTGTTGGGGCGTAGGGCTGTCACTGGGCTGGTGTTGCATGACCGATTTAACAAACTTTAAACGAAAAGGGGGGCATGGCTCGCTGGTGGCTGGATCAGGAAACCTCTACCGTACAATTCTTCAATGGGGCCAACCGGGCGGGCGTCGAAGCGCAGATCACCAACATCGGCTCCTTTGCATCCAAGCAATACAGCTGGCTGTAGCCGTAGTCATACCGTCTTCAGATCCATTTTACTTACCGGCTTTCGTGCCAGACACGAAAGCCCACTGAAACTTGGAACAGTCGCTCCCATTTCGGCGGATGCAAACCAACGTAAACAACTGACTGTAAAACACCCCAAAACGTCGTGCAGTCGCCAAAATTATAAATAAAACTAACTAATTCTTGGCAATACAAACCTTTTAACCCAGAGTTTGCGGGCGTTCAATCGCTTGCTGGTGGTCTGAAAGCTACTCGATATAAGGAAATAAAATGGCGATGGTCTTCTGTCGTGGCTGCGCAAAGGAAATACATGAAACGGCACTCAACTGCCCGCAATGTGGCGCCAGTCAGGTCTCCGCAACTCCCGCGAAACAGCTACAACAGACTGGCTCTCCGTGGATGGCTATCGTCTCTCTGGTGCTGGGCATCCTCTGCTCGCTGGCGCTGTTCGACGATGGTGAATGGGATCTGGATACCGTCGTCGGGCTCGGCATGTGCTCGATAGCCGGACTCGTTCTGGGCGTTATCAGCATCAACAAAAAGTTGCCTGGCAACGGAATAGCGATAGCAGGCACTGTCTTGTCAGCAGTATCGCTGCTGATATTTTTTGGATTAATAGCTAACTGATTTAGGGAAGAATGAGATGGTATTTTGTCGTGGTTGTGCAAAGGAAATCAGTGATGAAGCTGGTACGTGTCCGCACTGCGGGGCACCGCAGCTGGTTGTTTCGCCAGCCAGTGCGAGCACCGATAACCCGCCTGCATGGAGCTGGTACACAGACGTTCTGAAAAAATACGCGGTGTTCACCGGCAGGGCACGCAGAAAAGAATACTGGATGTTCTTTCTGTTCAACATCTTGATCTCGATTGTCCTCGGCTTTATCGGCGGGCTGATAGGTGATGGCGGCATTATCGCTAACCTTTATTCCCTGGCCGTGTTGGTACCGGGTATCGCGGTGGGTGTTCGCAGGTTGCACGACACGGATCGCAGCGGCTGGTGGCTGCTGGTACCGATTGCCAACCTCGTGTTTTTGATTCAGGAAGGTCATCCAGGACCTAACCGTTTCGGGCCAAGTCCTAAGTAAATACGGTGTGAAGATGTGGTCGTCTGGCCACATCTTCACAGGCTTTCGCTGCGGCACAGCCCATAGACGGAGTCACTGTTTTATATGGACACCTCTGACGGAACGTTACAAGGCACCTGCCATTGCGGCGCTGTACGATTTCAAGTTCGGCTTACTGACGGATTCAAGACCGTCCGGCGCTGCAACTGCTCCTATTGCCGGATGCGCGGTGCGATCGCGGTTTCAGCAGCCCTGGAGGATATTGAGATCACTTCCGGCGAGGCGATGCTCAAGCTCTATCAGTTCAACACCCTGCAAGCGAAGCATTATTTCTGCTCACAATGCGGGATATATACACATCACCAACGCCGCTCCAACCCGGCCCAGTACGGAGTTAATGTGGCCTGCCTCGAAGGAATCAGTCCATTTGATTTTGAAGAGGTTCCAGTCAACGAAGGGCGAATTCATCCCAAGGATAAAGCTGCTGGAAGCGGGTCGGACATCGCTGGATACCTGCGCTATATCCCTACCACTACTTCCTGAGATGAGGTAAATCGCTCAAGCGACCTCAGTGACCGCTCTGATCGAAAGCTACTGACGCGCGCCCGGGAAATCGCATTTTCTGAAAATAACTGGAAGCCCGGGCAATCTGGCTTATCGTGTTACTACAGCGTATTGGAAGCCACTGCGCCTCTACGGAAAATAGGCTGAACTTGTAACGGGCACGATCTCTCTCACTAACTACGCACACCTGTTTATAAGGAAAATACCATGTCTAAACTCGCAGAATACCGTCAGCTGGAAAAGCATCTCGCCGAGCAACTCAAGGCACTGGAGACGATGAAAGGCGACCAGGGGCTCAAAAAGGAAATCGAGTTCGAAACCAAGCTGCGCAAGCTGCTTGAGCACTATGGCTTCAGCCTGAAGCACATCATCAATCTGCTGGACCCACAGACTTCGGCTCGTGGACAGACCGCTGATAAGCCTGCGGGCAAGCGCAAACCGCGCGAACTCAAGGTTTATAAAAATCCGAAAACCGGTGAAGTGATCGAGACCAAGGGTGGGAATCACAAGATTCTGAAGGAATGGAAAGCGGAGCATGGTTCCGATGTTGTCGAGGGTTGGCTAAAGAAGTAAAGCCTTGCCTGTCGATTGATTCAGGGCGTCGACTCTTCACCGTTGGCGCTGTTGAACAGCCGACGCCGGGAACGATCCGCGGCGGCTGTTCGTCTGACCTGTATCGACTCACTGAAAAGGTACAGCGCAATGGACAAGACGATCACCGTGGACCAACTGGCTTCCACTGACCTCAGATCAGTCAACGAAATATGGCTCGGCGGTACTCATACCGAGCTATGTCTGTGGCGTGGCAAACAAGTCCCTACCCACGACATGCTCAGCGAGGGCACCCACGATCAGAACGCCCGGCGCCTGTGCCTGCAACTGGTCGACCCCGACGATAAGGCTGCAGTAGCCAATGTCGAAGCACTCGTTCGCGAGCGGCTGGAAAGGATGGGGAGCCAGGGCGAGTTTTATCCGGCTGAGAATGCGGACACTCACCAGTAAATCGTTCTGATTTCACGCGATTCTGTAGGCCTTGGGGCCGTCTTGCCAGACTGTAGCTTTGTGACGCAGAGCGTCACGAACTGCATGCCAACGCGGAGCATTGGCACGGTGGTCATCTGCAATTACAGAGTGTTCCGCCTGCAGACACTACCCCTTCAAACACTTTCTCAAATCCTCAATCAAACCTGGGCCCTTGGGCTGCCACCCCAGGCGCTCGCGTGTCTTGTGACTCAGGCTGCTCATGTCCTTGGCCACGAATGTCGACAGCCAGCCAAAGTGTGCGGTGGCTTCATGGGCGGGCACGGCCAAGGTGGGCAGGCCGAGGTGTTCTCCGATGGTTTCGGCAATCAGGCGGAAATTAATGCCTGATTCGGCAGTCGCGTGATAACGAGCCCCCGGCTGATGTTTCTCCAGAGCCAGACGATACAGGCGCGCCGTGTCTTCAAGGTGCGCTGCAGACCACTGATTGAGGCCTTGGTCGATATAGGCCGAGCAGCCTTTTTCCTGCGCCTGTTTGATCACTTCGCTGACCAGGCCTTGTTTGGCCGGGTTGTGAATTTGCGAGAGTCGCATCACGACTACGTTGACGCCGCGTTGCAACAGCGCCTGCCCGGCGAGTTCCGATGCAACGCGAGGGTTGGGGTGCGCCGGGTCGAAATGATCTTCGTCTGCGGCCTGCCCAGGTGCTGACGAGCCCATCGCCGTGCTGGAGGTGATAACCAGTGGTCGCTTGGAACCTGCCAGTGCAGAACCCAATGCGTCGATGACGCGAGCGTCTTTCTGGCAGTTGGCGACGAAGTGCGCGAAGTTGTGATCAAACGCCGTGTGAATCACCGCGTCGCACTTCTCTACGCCACGCTGAAGGCCGGACAGGTCTTCGATATCACCGCGATGCGGTTCGGCTCCCATGGCAAGCAGAGCTCGATCCCCCTCTTGCGAACGTGTCAGCCCCACTACCTGATGGCCTGCGTTGATCAGTTCCCCAGTGACGCGAGTGCCAATAAAGCCTGTGGCGCCGGTTATAAATACGCGCATAGTCAAATCTCTCTTTGCTGAAGTCGGCAGAGTGCGCGTAACGTTTATCCCGTAAAAGACGTGACGTTATCAGGGTATAGAAACCAACAGGATCATCATGGCCAACCCGCTGGGAACATATTTGAAGGACTGTCGGGCGCGTCTGGACCCTGCGAGTCTGGGGCTTTCCACCACGCGTCGACGCACGCCAGGTTTGCGTCGTGAAGAAGTTGCCCAGCGCGCCAATATCAGCGCGACGTGGTACACGTGGCTGGAACAAGGTCGCGGTGGCGCGCCTTCTGCTCAGGTTCTGGACCGGATCGCGCAAAGTCTCCTGATGACCGAGCCCGAGCGGCAACACCTGTTCATGCTCGCTTTTGGTCACCTGCCCGAAGTGGTCTACAGCGCGCCCGAAGGCGTATCGCCGCGCTTGCAGCGCATTCTGGATACGCTCGCGTTCAGCCCTGCTTTTATCAAGACTGCCACTTGGGATGTTCTGGCCTGGAACAACGCTGCGGCAGCTGTATTTACTGACTACAGCCTGCTGCCCGTAGAGCAGCGCAACATCCTGCGCCTGATGTTTTGCAACGCTGGCACGCGTGCAAAGCAGGACGACTGGCAGGCCGTCGCGCGCTTTATCGTCGCCGCCTTCAGAGCCGACGCGACCCGTGCCGGTGCTGCCTCGGAACTCCGCGAACTTGCTGACGAACTCTGCACGCTCAGCGCCGATTTCGCTGCGTTGTGGCGCGACAACGATGTGCGTTCACAGGGCGAAGGCACCAAGCGCCTGCGGCATCCGGTTCATGGGCTGATTGAACTGGAGTATTCGGGGTTCGCAGTGGATGGCCGGCCCGATCTGTCGATGATTGTTTATAACCCGGTCACCGAGGATGACGCGGCGCGGGTTCAGGCGCTGGTGGAGGGTTACATACAGCGTTAATGCGGCTTTAGAACCATCAGGCTTTTCTGCTACCAGATCGCCCTCCCGCCCGAAAGATCGAACCGCCATTCCATCACGTACTCGAAAGTGTGTGACCTCAAAAAACCAACCCTTTCCCGCCATTTGGCAACGCCGTATTGAAGCCCCCCGGTACCGCCGAACAGGTATCGACTCACAACGCTCCGGACCTCGCCAGATGGTCAATCCGCATTCAAAAAGAGTAACCCTATGAGACCCCAGACTTCCTTCATCTTCGACCTGGACGGCACGCTGACCGACAGCGTTTATCAAAACGTCGCCGCCTGGAAAGAAGCGCTGGATGCAGAAAAGATCCCGCTTGCGATGTGGCGTATTCACCGCAAGATCGGCATGAGCGGCGGGCTGATGTTGAAATCTTTGTCGCGTGAAACCGGCTTGAACATCAGCGAAGAACAAGCCGAACGGCTCAGCGAGAAACATGCTCAGGCTTACGAGCGGCTGCAAGGACAGATCATCGCATTGCCCGGCGCCGTCGAGTTGCTGGAGACGCTCGACAAGGAAAACCTCAAGTGGTGCATCGCCACCAGCGGCGGGATCGATACGGCGACGATCAACCTCAAAGCGCTGAAACTGGACATCAACAAGATCAACATCGTTACGCGCGATGATGTGAGTTACGGCAAGCCTGACCCCGACCTGTTCCTGGCGGCTGCAAATAAGATAAACGCTCCGATCGACGAGTGCCTGGTGATCGGCGATGCGATCTGGGACATGCTCGCGGCGCGTCGCTGCAAGGCAACCGGCGTGGGTCTGCTGTCGGGCGGCTACGACATCGGCGAGCTTGAGCGTGCTGGCGCGTTGAGGGTGTATGAAGACCCGCTGGATCTGCTGAATCATCTGGACGAGATTGCTTCTCGGCCTTGAATCTACGGATTCATCGTTTCCAATCCATGTGAGCAGCTCAACGTACCTGCAGAAACACGTTTGAGCTGTTACACCACCTCAGCGCCATATTTGTGCTCCCTCAGCCCGGCAGAGTACCGCCGCCCTCATCCGAGACGCTGTCGGCGTCGTCCACTTCCGGCTCACCTTCATCGTAAGTTTCGTCGTGTTCCGTACGCTTCTTCACCTCGTCGCCTTTTTTCGGGCCGACACCGGGTCTGTTCGCGTTCATGGCGAGGACCGGGTCTGCTTCGCGGTCGTACTGGCCGAGTTGTGGGCTGGCGGGGTCTTCTTTGGGTACGCTGTCTGTGAGTATGTGATCGGTTGTCATGTCAGCCACCTTTTTCGTTTGCCAAAGAAAGTGGACGTGGCATCGGGCTGAGGGTTCGATTCAATCGATGAGCGTGGCTGCGCTCAGCCGCCAAACGATGCGTATTGCAAGGGCAGGCCGGTGGTGAATTTGATCTGTTCCATGGCGAAGCTGGAGCTCACGTCGCTGATGCCGGGGATGCTGATCAGTTGCTTGTACACCGCGTCATACCCTGCGATGTCGGCTACGACGATGCGCAGCATGTAGTCGGTGTCGCCCGCCATGCGGTAGCACTCGACCACTTCAGGCAACTCGCCGACGGCGGCGTGAAACTGTTCGAGCCAGGCGGCGTTGTGCTGGTTGGTGCGGATGGCGGCGAAGACGCTGACTGAGACGTTCAGCCGTTGCGGATTGAGCAGCGCAACCCGGCGGTCGATGATGCCGGCCTCTTCCAGCTTCTGGATACGTCGCCAACACGCGGTACTGCCCAGGCCGATACGCTCGGCGATGTCTGCGACCGAGCGGGTGCAGTCGGTTTGCAGGATGTCGAGAATTGCCCGGTCGAATTTGTCCATTAGCGGTTTCCTGCGTTAGTCGCTCTACACTGATCGTGAGGAACGATGGGTGTCTGACTGCGATTCTGCGCCTCACACAGCATCACTATCGTGCCAATGCTCCGCGTTGGCATGCCTTTCGTGACGCTCTGCGTCACCCAACGGTGCAGCACCTTGAACCCCGGGAGTGGACGCGGAGCGTCCAGAACTGTATTCCCATGCGGAGCGTGAGGAACGATGGCGTCTGGCTACGATCTGCGTCTCACACAGCATGACTATCGTGCCAATGC
>NZ_AWQP01000080.1:0-22296 GCF_000972175.1 Pseudomonas syringae pv. coryli str. NCPPB 4273
TGAGAACTGCGGCGCGGCGCAGATCTGTGACGCGGAGCGTCACCCACGGCATTCCCACGCTGGAGCGTGAGGAACGATAATCTCAAGTATCGTGCGATGCTCTGCGTCCGCTTTGAGACGCAGGGCAGCAAGCCTCTCAGTCCTCGGCAGTTTGCGAGGCCAGGGCTACGGCGCGGAACATGGCGCGGCGTTTGTTCAGGGTTTCTTCCCATTCCAGCACTGGCACGGAGTCGGCGACAATGCCGCCACCGGCCTGCACATGCAGTTCACCGTCCTTGATCACCGCAGTGCGGATCGCAATCGCGGTGTCCATGTTGCCGTTCCAGGCCATGTACCCCACCGCGCCGCCGTAGACGCCACGTTTGACCGGTTCCAGCTCGTCGATGATTTCCATGGCGCGGATCTTCGGCGCCCCCGACAGGGTGCCAGCCGGCAGAATCGCGCGCAGCGCGTCCATCGCCGTCAGCCCGCTTTTCAACTGGCCTGTGACGTTGGACACAATGTGCATCACGTTGGAATAACGCTCGATGACCATTTTCTCGGTCAGTTTGACCGTGCCAATCTCGGACACCCGACCGGTATCGTTGCGGCCAAGATCGATCAGCATCAGGTGTTCGGCGATTTCCTTGTGATCGGAGAGCAGGTCTTCTTCCAGCGCGCGATCCGCCTCTTCGGTGGCGCCGCGAGGACGAGTACCGGCGATCGGACGCACAGTGATCAGATTGTCCTCGACCCGCACCAGCACTTCCGGCGAACTGCCGACGACATGGAAGTCGCCGAAGTTGAAGAAATACATGTAAGGCGTCGGGTTGAAGCAGCGCAGCGCCCGATACAGATCGATGGGCGCGGCGCTGAAATCGATGGACATGCGCTGTGACGGGACCACCTGCATCACGTCGCCGGCGAGGATGTACTGCTTGATCGTATCGACCGCCGCCTCGTAATCGTCCTGGGTAAAGCTGGAACGAAACACCGGGTCGGCCGCCGGAGGCCGGTCCAGATCAAGGCCACGGCGCGGCGTGATCGGCTGACGCAGCTTGTGCATCAGGTCATCGAGCTGCGCCACGCCACTTGCGTAGGCGTCCTGTTGCGCTGGATCGATCAGCACGATGGCGTGCATCTTGCCCGCCAGGTTGTCGAACACCACGACCGCGTCAGACACCATCAACAGGATATCCGGCACGCCCAGCGGGTCAGGGTTCGGGCAGTTGGCCAGACGCTTCTCGACATAGCGCACACAGTCATAGCCAAAGTAGCCCACCAGCCCGCCGTTGAAGCGTGGCAGCCCGGCGATGGTCGGCACGTTGTAGCGCGCCTTGAAGGTCTCGACGAAGTCCAGCGGGTCTTCGACATCCAGGCTTTCGATCTCGACACCATCATGGGTCACGCTGACGTGATGACCATGCACGCGCATCACGGTGCGGCATGGCAGGCCGATGATCGAATAACGCCCCCACTTCTCGCCGCCCTGAACCGACTCCAGCAAGTAGGAGTTAGGCTGATCGGCAAGCTTGAGGTAGATCGACAGCGGTGTGTCGAAGTCGGCCAGGGTTTCGCGGGCAAGCGGAATGCGGTTGTAGCCTTCAGCAGCCAAACGCAGGAATTCTTCACGGTTCATGAGCAACCTCGTGGTTTGAGGACAAAACGGTCAGGTAGGCAAACGTGCCGGCAGGCCGGCCAGAATCAGGTCAGGCGCGCCAACGCCAGCGGGCCAGGGCCTTGATGACTTTCATCCAGAGTTTGCGAGTGACCACCACGATGGATTCTCTTGAGGAGGGACGTTTGATGTCGGGCAACAGTATCTCAGCGTCCATGTCCAGGCAACCGGGAATCAGTCTGCGCAGATCATCAATCACCATCGCCGGGTTTTCCTCGGCAATCGGCCGCCCATGGTTGTAGCCATAGCTCAACGCGACGCACGCCACACCGGCAGCCTTGGCCGCCTGCACATCACTGCGCGAGTCGCCGACGAACAGCGATTGCGAGGCTGGCGCACCGGCCATTTTCATCACGAAAAACAGTGCGGCAGGATCGGGCTTTTTCTGCGGCATGGTGTCACCGCCGATGATCCAGCGAAAGAAACGTCCCAGCTTCATCTCGTCCAGCAGCGGCGCGACAAAGCGCTCCGGCTTGTTGGTGATGAGGGCCATTTCGACACCCATTTTCTGCAGCCACTTGAGGGTTTCACGCACGCCGGGATAGACCACGGTGAACTCATGCTTTTGCGCATAAGCGCGCATAAAGATTTCCAGGCCCTGCTCGGCCAGGGCGTCATCGACTCCACTGTGGTCGAGGTTGTTGGCCAGCGCACGGCGTACCAGCACCGGCGCACCGTTGCCCACCCAGGACCGCACCGATTCCAGCCCGGCGATCGGGCGCCCCAGCTCAGCGAGCATGGTGTCCACCGCCACGGCCAGATCGGGCACCGAGTCCACCAAGGTGCCGTCCAGGTCGAACATGATCAGCTTGGGAAGTTTGCCTGCAAACAGCTGCTCGAAGCCGCTCATGCGCGGGATGACGCCAGTTCTGTGCGCATCTTGTCGATCACTTCGCGGTAGTCCGGCGCATTGAAAATGGCTGAACCGGCAACGAAGGTATCAGCACCTGCCGCTGCGATTTCGCGGATATTGTTGACGTTCACGCCGCCGTCGATTTCCAGGCGGATGTCGCGTCCGGAAGCATCGATCAGGGCGCGCGCTTCACGCAGCTTGTTGAGCGTGCCGGGGATGAACTTCTGCCCGCCAAAACCTGGGTTGACGCTCATGAGCAGGATCATGTCGACCTTGTCCATGACGTATTCGAGCAGGTTCAAGGGCGTGGCCGGGTTGAACACCAGGCCCGCCTTGCAGCCACCCTCACGGATCAACTGCAGCGAACGGTCGATGTGCTGGGTCGCTTCCGGGTGAAAGGTGATGTAGGTGGCACCGGCCTCGATGAAGTCGCCGATGATGCGATCCACCGGGCTGACCATCAGGTGCACGTCAATCGGTGCAGTGACGCCATATTTGCGCAGGGCGCTGCATACCATCGGACCAATGGTCAGGTTCGGGACGTAGTGATTGTCCATGACATCGAAGTGGACAAAGTCGGCGCCGCTGGACAGCACGTTGTCGACTTCCTCACCCAGCCGGGCGAAGTCAGCGGAAAGAATCGATGGGGCAATAACGAAGGGCTGCATGACGCACCTGTTTGAGCAGAATCACGGTGCGCGGATTGTACGCCAAGCTTCGCCCGGAGCGGTAAGCCTCAAGCTGCACGCCAATGGATTCGCCCTGGCGTGCCGCTTGAAACCTGCCGCGCCCGGTTATTGAGCCGTTCTGAGTTTTTCACTGCGCCCGCGTAACCACTCCAGCACCAGCAACAAGACCACCGAAAAGCCGATCAGCAGGGTCGCAGCGGCGGCGATGGTCGGGCTGAGGTTTTCGCGAATGCCACTGAACATCTGCCGAGGCAAGGTCGCCTGTTCCGGCCCGGCGAGGAACAGCGTGACCACCACTTCGTCGAACGAGGTCGCGAAGGCGAACAGCGCGCCGGAAATCACCCCCGGCGCAATCAGTGGCAGGGTCACGCGCCGGAACGCGGTCAGTGGCGATGCACCGAGGCTGGCAGCCGCACGCACCAGGTTGTGATTGAAGCCCTGCAAGGTCGCCGACACGGTGATGATCACGAACGGCACACCCAGCACCGCATGGACCAGAATCAGCGAGGTGTAGCTATTGCCCAGTCCCAGTGGCGCGAAGAACAGGTAGCTGGCGACACCGACGATCACCACCGGCACCACCATCGGCGAAATCACCAGGGCCATGACCAGCGCCTTGCCGGGGAAGTTGCCGCGGGTCAGGCCGATCGCTGCCAGCGTGCCGAAACCCATCGCCAGCAGGGTCGCGGCCGGGGCGACGATCATGCTGTTCTTCAGCGCGCGCATCCACTCGGCGGAGTTGAAGAAGTCCTGATACCACTGCAACGAGAAGCCTTGCAGCGGATAGACCAGAAAGCTGCCGGAGTTGAATGACAGCGGCACGATGACCAGTACCGGGAGCACCAGAAACAGCAGCACCAGGGTGCAGATGATGCGCAAGGCGTAATACCAGAGGCGCTCGATCGGCGATGTGTAAGGGTTCAGCATGGTCACGCTCCTCAGCTCAGACGCAGGCGGCTGGCGCCGACCAGCCAGCTATAAATCAGGTACAGCACGATGGTCGCCAACAGCAGCAGCCCGCCGAGCGCGGTGGCCATGCCCCAGTTGATGCTGGTGTTGGTGTAGAACGCGACAAAATAGCTAACCATCTGATCGTTCGGGCTGCCCAGCAACGCCGGGGTGATGTAGTAGCCGATCGACAGAATGAACACCAGCAGACAGCCGGCCCCGATCCCGGCGTAGGTCTGCGGGAAGTACACGCGCCAGAAGCTCGCAAACGGGTGGCAACCCAGCGAAATCGCAGCGCGCATGTAGGTCGGGGAAATGTTCTTCATCACGCTGTAGATCGGCAGGATCATGAACGGCAGCATGATGTGCACCATCGAGATGTACACGCCGACGCGGTTGAAGACCAGCTCCAGCGGCTTGTCGATGATGCCCATCGCCAGCAACGCACTGTTGATCAGACCGCTGGACTGCAACAACACGATCCAGGCCGCCACGCGCACCAGAATCGAGGTCCAGAACGGCAGCAACACCAGAATCATCAGCAGGTTGCTCTGCCGCGCAGGCAGGCTGGCCAGCAGGTAGGCCAGCGGATAAGCCAGCACCAGACAGATCGCGGTAATCACCAGGCCCATCCAGAACGTGCGGGCGAAGATGTCCAGATAGATCGCCTGGTCCGGGGTCGCCGGGGCGATTTCGCCGAGGTCGTCGATGCGATGGTCGACCGCCGCCAGCAGGTAATACGGGGTGATGCTGCTGGTATTACGGCGCACCGCCTGCCAGTAGGCCGGGTCGCCCCAACGCTCGTCCAGCGCTTCGAGCGCTTCTTTATAAGAGGCCGGCTCGGTCTTGAACGGCAGCGCGCGTGCTGTTTTGCTCAGCAGGCTGCGGTATCCGGCCAGTTCGATGTTCAGACGCTTGGACAGATCGCCCAGCGTGGAATTCTTCCGCGTTTCGGCCAGGTCCAGGCTCATTGCCTTGTAGACCGACTCGGGCGGCAGCCCTTTACCATCCCACTTTTGCACTTCGACCACAGTGGTCGGCAGCGCAGTCACGACTTCGGGGTTGCCGACGCTCTTGTACAGCAGCGCAGCGATGGGCACCAGAAACACCAACAACAGGAAAATCACCAGCGGAGCGATCAATGCCTGAGCCTTCCAGCGGTTGACCCGCTCGGCGCGAGCGAGACGTTGCTTCAAGTTGGGGCTGGCGCCTTCAGTCAAGGGCACGGCGATGGCCATAGCGAACTCCGGAATCTTTCAACGAGGGGGCGCTCCCCGTTTCAGGGAGCGCCCGGTTCTGACTCAACGCAAACGGATTACTTGGCCGCCCAGGCAGTGAAACGCTGCTCGAGGGATTCGCCGTTGTCGGTCCAGAACGCCACGTCCATCTGCACCTGATCCTTGATGTTCTCAGGCGTGGTCGGCATGTTCTGCAGGGTTTCCTTGTCCAGCAGCTTGACCGCCTGGGTGTTGGCCGGGCCGTAGGCGATGTTCTGCGAGTAGGTCTTCTGCTGCTCGGGGCTCAGCATGTAGGCGATGAACTTCTTCGCGGCATCGGCGTTTTTCGAGCCCTTCGGGATGGCCCAGGCGTCGAAGTCATACACGCCACCAGTCCAGACGACCTTGAGGTTGCTTTCCTTCTGCACGGCGGCGATCCGGCCGTTATAGGCCGAGCTCATCACCACGTCACCGGAAGCCAGGTACTGTGGCGGCTGGGCGCCGGCTTCCCACCACTGAATGTTCGGCTTGAGCTCATCCAGCTTTTTGAACGCGCGTTCCTGGCCGTCTTTGCTGGCCAATACCTTGTAGACGTCTTTCGGCGCAACGCCGTCGGCCATCAGAGCGAATTCCAGGGTGTACTTGGCGCCTTTGCGCAGGCCGCGCTTGCCCGGGAATTTCTTGGTGTCCCAGAAATCGGCCCAGCCGCTGGGTGCAGTGCTGACCTTGTCAGCGTTGTACGCCAGCACGGTGGACCAGACGAAGAAGCCCGCGCCGCAGGTGGTGATGGCGCCAGGCACGAAGTCAGCGGCATTGCCCAACTGTTTCGGGTCCAGCTCTTCGAACATATCTTCGTCGCAACCACGCGCCAGTTCCGGCGATTCGACTTCTACCAGGTCCCAGGAAACGCTCTTGGTGTCGACCATGGTTTTGACCTTGGCCATTTCCCCGTTGTACTCACCGGCGATGATCTTGCCGTTGCCTGCCTTTTCCCAAGGCGCGTAGAAGGCTTTTTCCTGAGCGGCCTTGTTGGCACCGCCAAAGGAGATGACGGTCAGGTCGGTGGCTGCCATGGCCTGCGCCGCGCACATCATGCCCAACGTGATGGCGGTGAACTTCAAAGATTTCAACATGTGTTCTTTTCTCCACGAGCAGTGTTGGTAAGCGATTGGGATGGGCGATCAGGTCGCCTCTGTTATTGCTTTTGTCGGTAGATCAATGCACTTGCTGCAAGGGGTCGAGCGCACGGACGTGCTCGACTTGCCAGCCGATGGGCACCACGTCGCCCACGCTCAGGCCGGGGTCCGGTTCGGCAATCGGCTGTTTGACGAAGAAGTCGTTCTTGCCCGCCACTTCCAGACGCACGCGAACGTGGTCGCCCAGATAGATGAACTCGGCCACACGACCGGAAAAACGGTTGGCGCAGCTCTCGCTGCGGCCATTGAGGTTGATGCGCTCGGGACGGATCGACAGGGTCACCGGGCCGCCAGGCTGGCCGACGTTGATCGCCAGCGCGTGGACTTTCTCGCCACGCTCGAGTTCGACCACACAGCGGTCGCCGTCCTGACTGACCAGACGTCCATTAAGGCGGTTGTTCTCACCGATGAAGTTGGCCACGAAGGTGTTCTTCGGTTCTTCGTACAGGCTGCGGGGCGGTGCGATCTGCTGGATTTCACCCTGATGGAAGACGGCGACCCGGTCCGACATGGTCAGGGCTTCGCCCTGGTCGTGGGTCACATAGACCACGGTTACGCCCAGGCGCTGGTGCAGGTGCTTGATCTCCATCTGCATGTGTTCGCGCAGTTGCTTGTCGAGGGCGCCGAGCGGCTCATCCATCAGCACCAGTTGCGGTTCGAAGACCAACGCGCGTGCCAGCGCCACGCGTTGCTGCTGGCCACCGGACAGCTGCGCCGGGTAGCGATGCGCAAAGGTGTCGAGCTGGACCATGCCCAGTGCCTTTTTGACCTTCTCGCCGACGTCGGTCTTGCTCATGCCACGCACCGACAACGGGAACGCCAGGTTCTCGGCCACGGTCATGTGCGGAAACAAGGCGTAGTTCTGGAACACCATGCCGATGTCGCGTTTGTGCGGCGGCACGTTGTTGATGGCGCGGCCACCGAGGAGAATTTCACCGGCCGTCGGGGTCTCGAAACCGGCCAGCATCATCAGGCTGGTGGTCTTGCCAGAGCCGGAAGGACCGAGCAGGGTCAGGAACTCGCCCTTGCGAATGTCCAGGTTGAGGTCTTTGACGATCAGTGCTTCGCCGTCGTAGCTCTTCTGCACACCACGAAAGCTGACCAGAACATCATTTGCTCCAGCGCTTGTATCGACGTCGCTCATTACCCACACCTTTGTTGTGTCTGCGTGGGCTCAAGCCTAGAGCAGCCCGAAGCCCCCGCAAATCGGGGGCCGGGAGAGAATCGCCTAGGCCGGCTGGAAGGCCAGGGGTAGGGATTGCCCTACAGAGATGGCGCGATTGGATATGTCGGTTCCTCCCCTTCTCGACGCGCGGCATCGCAAGAGGACGCAGAGCGTCCAGAACGGCATACCCACGCGGAGCATGGGCACGATAGTGTTCTCACGGACGCCTATCGTTCCGCACGGAGCATGGGCACAAAGGTGTCGGGTGTCGTTTTCAGACTCAGAGCAGCTTGTGCTCCATCGCGTACTTGACCAGATCGGCCAGCGAGTTGAGTTTCATTTTTTGCATCAGCCGCGCCTTGTGGGTGCTGATGGTCTTGCTGCTCAAGGCCAGTTGCTGAGCGATGTCGTTGACGTTGGCGCCCTGGGCGAGGCGCTCGAATACCGAAAACTCGCGCTCCGACAATAACGAGTGCAAAGGCCGGCTGTCGGTGAGGCCGACTTCAAAGACCATGCGGTCGGCCAGATCCGGATCGATATAACGCCCGCCGGCCGCCACCCGGCGAATGGCCGTGAGCAGCAGCGCCGGGTCGCTGTCCTTGGTGGCATAACCCGCCGCGCCGACCTTCAATGCACGCGCGGCCATCTGCGCCTCATTGTGCATCGACAGCACCAGAATGGCCGGCGGGTTGGTCAATGCGAGAATCCTCGGTATCGCCTCAAGGCCGTTGACGCCGGGCATGGAGATATCCAGCAACACCACTTCGCAGGCCACATGACGCAGGGTTTCGAGCAACTGTTCGCCGTTGCTGGCCTCGCCCACCACTTGCAGATCCCTGGCCAGACCAATCAATTGCTTGATCCCTTCACGCACGATGGTGTGGTCTTCGGCTACCAAAACACGAATCACTGTTTTCGCTCCTGTGCGAGGGTGTCCAGCGGGATATAGGCGCGCAAGGTTGTGCCCTCACCCACCTCGCTGTCCAGCTCAAGTCGGCCGCCGAGCATCAGCACCCGCTCGCGCATCCCGACCAGACCAAACGAAACCGCCCTGCCCGATTCGATGACAAAGCCCTGCCCGTCATCGGCGATGCTCATGCACATCATGCCGTCCTGCAGCGTCAGGCTGATCTCTACTGTGTGTGCCTGGGCATGGCGCATCACGTTGGTCAGCGCCTCCTGAAGGATCCGGAACATGCCTGTGGCCCTGGCATCGCTGAGCGCCGGGAGATTGTCCGGCACCTGCACCAGACACGGGATCTGCGTACGTGCCTCGAAACGGCGTGCCTGCCATTCGATGGCCGAAGCGATACCGGCGTCGAGAATCGGTGGCCGCAAGGCCGTAGCAACATCGCGCACCAGTTGAAACAACTGAGCGATCAGACGCTTCATGCTGTCCAGCCGCTCGCTCAGGCCAGGGTCGAGGTCGGCATAGGCCAGCTCGCACATCGACGTCTCGAGCTTCAATACCGTCAGCATCTGACCCAGCTCGTCGTGAACCTCGCGGGCAATATGCGCCTTCTCCTCTTCACGCACGCTTTCCAGATGCGCTGACAAGTCACGTAACTGCTCATGCGCGCGGCGTCGTTCACTGACGTCAGTGAGGAACACCACCAGGTATTCGGCATCGCGAAAGCGCAGGAAGCTCAACGAGACATCGACAGGCAGCAGGCTGCCATCGGCGCGCAGGCAATGGGTCTCGAATACTTGCGGGCTGTCTTCGCTGGAGCGCGCGTTCTTCCACAGGTTGAGCCAGCGATCCATGTGCAGACCGGGCTCGAAATCGATCAGCGGGCGCTCGACCACCTGCCCCGGCGCATAGCCCAGCATGGACTCCGCCGCCCGATTGGCGTAACGCACGCGGCTGTCCCAGTTGACCCACAGAATGCCGACGGTGCTTTGATCAATGGAAAACTGCGCCAGACGCAGCGCCTCCTCCTCTTGGACACGGCGGGCGAGTTCTTCACGCGCAGCCAGCAGCTCCTGCTCCAGCGCCTGCTGCTGGCGACGCTGCCAGATCACGATGGCGAAACACGCCAGCAACATCACCAGCAGCAGAATGCACAGGTTCTTCCAGAGTTTGGTCGACTCGATGAAATGGGACGGGGTCAGCGGCATCCAGCGCGCATGCAGCTGCTCCAGCTCCTTGGCAGGGATCGCCCGCAAGGCTTCGCTGACGATGGCGGCCAGCTCCGGCATGTCGCGACGCGAAGCCACCCGCAACAATTGTGGCAGCCCGATATCCCCCACCACCGCCAGCCCGGCGAACTCCGGCTCGCGCAGCAAACGACTGAGTTGCGCTTCGTCCACCACGGCATAACGTGCCTGCTGACTGAGCAACAGCTGCAAGGCCTGGCGCTCCAGCGGTACCCCTTGCAGGTTGAGGTGCGCAAAGTTGCTGCGCAGGTAGTCGGCCGTGGTGCTGGGCATGCGTACCGCGACGCGGGAAAGACTGTCGAGCTTCTCCAGGTCCACGGCAGTGCTGCCATCACGTTCTCCGATCAACAGCTGCGAAACACGCAGATACGGATCGGAAAACAACCACAGACGCAAGCCTGCGGGGGTTTGCATCAAGCCGGGCGCGACGTCGATTTCACCCTTGGCCAGCGCGTTCTCCAGCGCGCTCTGGTCAGGAAAATTCCGCCACAGCAAGTCGACCGGCAGCGTCGCCGCCAGCGCATTCATCAGGTCGACGTTGGCGCCGGACAACTGCTGCAAGCGTTGATCGAACTGCGCGTAAGGCGCGCGCAATACCAGCCCTACGCGCAACGGGCCATGCTGGTCGAGCCAGTTACGTTGCGCTGAACTCAACTGCGCAACGGCAGGTGTTTCAGGTTCGTCAGCCTGCGTATTCGCCATCTGAGCCATCAAGAGCAAGGCCAGGCAGCCGATAAAACCGGTGCGCAGAAGACGAATCATCAGTATGTCGCTCTCGTGTGTGCGTATCACGGCCGTGTGCCGCGCAGGCTCAGGCCTGACAAAAGCCGATCAACCCATTAGGCTGCCGGGATAGTTTCTGGCTTGGAATATCCGATGTCCTACACCTTTCGCGCAACGTTTCCTGCATTGTTTCTGTCATTGATACTGCCTTGCGCCTTGCCTGCCCTCGCAGCGGACCCGACCCCTGACCCGGCCAAAGACGCTGCTGCAGAAGCGCCCGTCGAAAGAGCCCCGCTGCTCAGCCGCTCGCAGGAAGACGCAATAGCGCTGGAACGTCAATTGCCGCGCGAAGATCAGCAGCAACTTCAGGCCGGAGACGATAGCTTTCTCGCGCTCTGGAAACCCGCCAACACTGAGGCCCCTGAAGGCGCGGTCATCATTGTGCCCGGCGAAGCCGAGTCACCGGACTGGCCTGACGCTGTCGGCCCGCTGCGCCGCAAGTTTCCGGATGTGGGCTGGTCGAGCCTGAGCATCACCATGCCGGACCCGCTCGACAACACGCCGGGGGCACGCGAGCCCGATGTTGCTCCGGCAGATGCAAACGCCGCCAAAGCCACTGAGGCACCGAAGGAAAAACCCAAAGACGCCACGGAGACAGCAAAAGACCCGGCCGCAGAAGCCGAGGCCCTGGCTGCGGCTGAAACAGCCAAGGCTGCTGCCGACGAAGAACTCAACAAGGCTCAGGCCGAGCGCATCTTCGCGCGGATCGAAGCCGCGATCAGCTTTGCGCAGCAGAACAAGGCACGCAGTATCGTGTTGATCGGCCACAGCAGCGGCGCGTACTGGGCGGCCAGATTCCTCAATGAACGGACGTCGCCTGTGGTGCAGAAACTGGTGATGCTGACGGCGCGTGAACCTCTGAATACCAAGCCTTCGCTGCTGGACATGGTGCCTCAGCTGAAAGTAAAAGCCGTCGATTTCATCTACAAAAACTCGCCTGACGAGGCTGCAAAGGCCCGTCTGCAGGCCAGCAAACGCACCAAGGGGCCGGGTTTTACCCAGATTGGTCTGATCAACATCGCCGGCAGCGGAGATACCGAACAAGAGCAGCTATTCCGCCGCGTTCGCGGCTGGATAGACGCCAAAGAGGAAAAGTAAGCGCCGGCTCAGTTGAACCCGCGTCGGGCTTTCACCACCCGATAGGCATTGTGCAATTCACTGGTCTTCTCGGTCGCCACCCGCACTTGCTGTGGATTGGCGCCCGAGCCGGCAATCTTGTCAGGGTGATGCCGACTGAGCAGGCGCCGGTAGGCTCGCTTGATGCTCAAAGGATCGGTGTCTGACCTTATTCCCAGCAACGTCATCGCACTTTTGTAGTCGTCGCCGCTGCTGATCGGCGAGCGCTTCATGGGGTCGTGGTCAGCCGCCAGCGCCTCGACCTGCGGCCCTGTCCAGCCAAGCCACATGCCCCATACCCCGATCAGCTCGCGCTCGACCCGAGAAGCCTTGCCGTCCGCCCAGGCCATCCGCCAGCAGGCGCGCAACATATCCTCGGCAATGTCCGACTGCCCTTGCAGGCCACGCAGGTAACTGCGCAGGCCATCGGTGCCGTCGCGGCCGCGCTTGAAGGCATTGATGGCGCGCAACTGATCCGTCTCGTTCAGGTTCAAACGGCGCATCTCGATACGTGCCTGATGGATATGGCTGGCCAGAACCCGTCCGTTACTTTTGGCCAGACGGCCCAGCAACACAAACAGCAGATCGTCCTTGTGGATCGTTGCACGTCCGCCCAGACGCTCACGCAGATGCGCCCAACTCTGCAGTTTCAGGCGCCGGTCCAGCGCCTGCCCCAACAGAGCACCGAGCATTGCGCCTGGAATACTGGCAATTACGTAACCGACTCCAGCGCCGATCAATGTGCCGGGCCAAAGCATTCAGCGAGTCTCCGCAAGCATCTGCTCGACTTCAGCCAGGCGCTCGTGGGTGCCGACATCGACCCAGCGCCCTCTGTAGTGCTCGCCTGTGACCAGCCCCTTATGCATCGCCTCGCGCAACAGCGGCGCGAGCTTGAACGCGCCGGGCTCGCAATTGGCAAACAGCTGTGGATGGAGGATGGCGATACCGCTGTAGGTCAGGCGCTGCCCCGCCGAATCGTCGTCGCGCACCTGACCGTCGACCAGCGAGAAGTCGCCCGTCGGGTGATGCGCGGGGTTATCGACCAATACCAGGTGCGCAAGGCCTTCAAGCGGCACACGCAATGCGCCGAAGTCGTAATCGGTCCAGATATCGCCGTTGATCACCACGAAGGGCTCAAGGCCAAGCAGCGGCAATGCGCGCTGAATGCCACCGCCCGTTTCAAGCGGCATGCCTTCGGGGGAGTAACGGATGCTCAGGTCGAAACGCTGACCGTCGCCCAGGTAATCCTCGATCTGCTGGCCCAGCCACGCATGGTTGATGACCAACTGGTGAAACCCTGCATCGCGCAAGGCGTTCAGGTGGTATTCGATCAACGGTACATCCCCGACACGCACCAACGGTTTGGGCGTGTGCAGGGTCAACGGGCGCATTCGCTCGCCTTTACCGGCGGCGAGAATCATCGCTTTCATGCAGTCCTCTTCGACACAATCAAGATCTTTTCCAAAATGGCCATCTTTCAAAGCGGCCCTTTATAAAACCGGCTCTCTGTCACGTTGGCCGTCTCTGTCATTTCAGACAGCGGTGTCTACCGGCTGCAGACTGGTAAGCAACTGCCCGAGCTGCGCCAGCTCTGGGCGACGTGACAATACCGCCTCTATATAAGCGAAAAAGCGCGGGACGTCTTCCAGGTAGCGAGGTTTTCCATCGCGGTGACAAATGCGGGCAAAAATGCCGATCACCTTCAAATGTCGCTGTACACCCATCAGATCACTGGCGCGCTCGAATGAGGCAAAATCTTCCTGTACCGGAATGCCGACGGCACGCGCCTGATCCCAGTAGATGCGCAGCCAGTCACTCACGCGCTCCTGTGGCCAGCTCAGGAATGCGTCCTTGAACAGGCATGTCACGTCATAGGTGACCGGGCCATAGACCGCATCCTGGAAGTCCAGCACGCCAGGGTTGGGCTCGCTGATCATCAGGTTTCGCGGCATATAGTCGCGATGCACCAGTACTTTGGGCTGTGCCAGGGCGCTGTTGATCAACAGCTCACTGACCTGCTGCCAGTCGCTCAGTTGCGCCTCATCCATCTCGATGCCCAGGTGCTGCTTTACGTACCACTCGGGAAACAGCTCCAGCTCACGGCGCAGCAACGCGACGTCATAGCTGGGCAATGGCGCGTCCATAGGCAGTTGCTGGTAGGCCAGCAACGCCTGAATGGCATCAGCGAACAAGGCATCGGCATTGTCGTCGTCAATGACATCCAGATAAGTTTGACGGCCCAGATCGTTGAGCAGCAAAAACCCTTGTGTCAGGTCTTCGGCATAAATTTTTGGAACATTAATGCCCGACTTTTCCAATAAATGAGCGATATCCACGAACGGTTTGCAGTTTTCCTGCGGTGGAGGGGCGTCCATGACAATAAAAGTTCGGCCCGCACCCTCCCAGCGAAAATAACGGCGAAAACTTGCGTCACTACTGGCCGCAGTCAATGTAGCCGGGGGCACGGCGCCCCAACCGTGCGCCGAAAACAGCGCCGGCAACTGCTCATCGAGCCAAACTTTCAGGGATTGCAGGCGTATATCTTGATCTGACATTACAAGGGTCTCCGACGGCGCTAGCCGTCAAGCGGGTCATGCTTTATTATCCGGAATCTTTTTCAGCCCATCGAGAGGCGTGCGGCCCCCCCGCGGGCAGATGGCGCGCAGGAAGCCCGGACTAATAAGATGGCATTGAAATCCCCCGCGTTTCGTAAAAAATTTCCGTTGCTCGTAACCGGCAGTCTGCTGGCGATGCAACCTCTGGCCACTCAGTTCGTGGTCGCCGCGGAACAGTATGACTGCTCAGTCTCTGCTTCGGGTGCCTGGAACTGTGCGCCGAAATCCAATGCTGCTGCAGTGGATCTGCCTCCGCGCCCCGTGCATGACACGACGTCGGTCAGTTCCAACGGCACGGTCACCTCACAAGGCACCTCTTCGGGTGAACAGTCTGCGGGTACGCAACTGGTCACTGAAGCCAAGGGCAAAGGTCTGAAGTCGCGTAGTGCTGACTACAGCCACCTCGATTGGGTTCCTCGCGAAAAGCTTACCGCAGCGCAACTGGCCGAGACCGGCCCGTATTGCTCGGGTGCCTACGTCGAGCCGATCCGTCCTGGCATGGACGACAAGACGCCGATGAAAGACGCGCCGATGTTCGTGGGAGCCAAGGCTTCGCGTTACGAACAGGAAGCGCAGGTCGCCACGCTGGCGGGTGATGTCGTGATGCGCCAGGGCAGCATGCAGGTGCAGGCCCAGGAGGCTGCACTGCATCAGGCCGAAAACCGTGGCGAGCTGAACGGCGATGTCCGTCTACGCGACAACGGTGCGCTGATCGTCGGTGACAAGGCCGAACTGCAACTCGACACCGGCGAAGCCCGTGTCGACAACGCCGAGTACGTCCTGCACAAGTCGAACATTCGCGGTAACGCCCTGTACGCCAAGCGTGCAGAGAACGCGATCATCCGGCTCAAGGACGGTACCTACACGACGTGCGAGCCGAACAGCAACGCCTGGACGCTCAAGGGCAACAACATCACGCTGAACCCGGCCACCGGCTTCGGTACAGCGACCAACGTTACCCTGCGGGTCAAGGACATACCGGTTCTGTACACGCCGTATATCTACTTCCCGATCGACGACCGTCGTCAGTCCGGTTTCCTGCCCCCGACCATTGCAGCAGGCGGCGACAACGGCTTCACGCTGGTCACCCCGTACTACTTCAACCTGGCGCCCAACTACGACGCCACGTTGTACCCGCGTTACATGGCTGATCGTGGCTTGCTGATGGAAGGCGAGTTCCGCTACCTGACCAAGGGCAGCGAAGGTCAGTTTGGCGGCGCGTACCTGAACGACGAAAACGACGACCGCAAACTGCAGTCGGACTACGACAAGACCCGCTGGATGATCAACTGGCAGCACAAGGGCGGGCTTGATACGCGCTGGCTGACCCAGGTCGATTACACCGATATCAGCGATCCGTATTACTTCCAGGACCTGGAAACCGATCAGATCGGCGTCAAACGGACCGACTTCCTCAACCAGCAGGGCTCCCTGACCTACCGTGGCGACAGCTTCGCGGCAGTGCTCAATGCTCAGGCCTACAAGCTGGCGACGGTTGCCAACGTTACGCCGTACAACCGCCTGCCTCAGCTGACGCTCAACGGTACGTTGCCCTACAACCCCGGCGGTCTGAAGTTCGATTATCAGACTGAAGCGGTGCGCTTCGAACGTGACCTGCGCAGCGGCGCGTTCATCGATGAAGATGGCAACTCCGAGACACGCCTGGACAACAACATCTCCGGCCTGGCTCGCGCCAACGGCGATCGTCTGAACCTGGCACCGTCCGTCAGCCTGCCGATGAACTGGACCTATGGCTTCCTGACGCCGAAGCTGAAGTACGTCTACACGCAATACGATCTGGATCTGGACAGTCAGGGTAAAAACACCCTGCTGGCCGGCGAAGAGTACAGCAGCAGCCAAAGCCGCAGCGTACCGATCTTCAGCGTCGACAGCGGCCTGTACTTCGACCGTAATACCAACTGGTTCGGCAAGGATTACCGCCAGACCCTGGAGCCGCGCCTGTTCTATCTCTATGTTCCCGAGAAAGACCAGACCGACATCCCGGTATTCGACACCAGCGAAAGCACGTTCAACTTCGCCTCGCTGTTCCGTGACAACCGCTTCACCGGTTCCGACCGCATCGGCGACGAGAACAAACTGTCGCTGGGCGTCACCAACCGCTGGATCGAGGAAAACGGCTTCGAACGCCAACGCTTCAGCATCGGTCAGGCGCTGTATTTCGAAGACCGCAAGGTGCAGTTGCCGGGCGTGGTGTTCGCGGATCGTGATGATGCGCGCTCCAACGTTTCGCCTTATGCACTGGAATACGAATACCGCTTCAACCGCGACTGGCGCTTCAACTCCGATTTCAACTGGGATCCGGACAGCCGAAGCACCCGTTCGGGCAGCGCAATGTTCCACTACCAGCCTGAAGACAACCCGAACAAGGTCGTCAACCTCGGCTATCGCTATCGCAACGACCAGATTCGTTACGACGAAAGCACCGGCCGTTGGGTCGTGGGTGGTGGTGACTACGGCACCCCGGGTTCGCCAAACTACGTGAAGGACTACTACAAGATTCAGCAGCACGATTTCTCGGTCATCTGGCCGATCGTGCCGCAGTGGAGCCTGATCAGCCGTTGGCAGTATGACTACAACCGTGAACGCACCATCGAAGCTTTCGGCGGGTTCGAGTACGACAACTGCTGCTGGAAAATGCGTCTGGTCAATCGCTACTGGATCGACTACGACGAGTTCAGCCAGGCAGCACCTCAGAACGAGAAAGGCGACCGCGGCATATTCCTACAAATCGTGTTGAAGGGGCTCGGCGGTGTAACTGGCGCCAAGGTAGACAGCTTCCTCGACAAAGGCATTCAAGGTTATCGTGAACGTGAAGACCAAGCTTTCTGATTGTCTGCGCCCGCTGATGCTGGGCGCGTTACTCCTGAGCGGTGCAGTGCATGCTGCGGTTCAACCTCTGGACAGTGTCGTGGCTATCGTCGACAACGATGTGATCATGAAAAGCCAGATGGACCAGCGTGTACGTGAAGTTCAGCAGACCATTGCCAAGCGCGGCTCTGGTGTACCGCCTGCAGAAGCCCTGCAACCACAGGTTCTGGATCGTCTGATCCTGGAAAACCTGCAGTTGCAGATGGGCGAACGCTCTGGCATTCGTGTCTCCGACGAAGAACTGAACCAGGCCATCGGCACCATTGCCCAGCGCAACAACATGAGCGTGGAGCAGTTCCGCGCCGCGCTGGCGCATGACGGCCTGTCCTATAACGATGCGCGCGAACAGGTGCGCCGGGAAATGATCATCAGCCGCGTGCGTCAGCGCCGGGTGGCCGAACGTATCCAGGTGTCCCAGCAGGAAGTGAAGAACTTCCTCGCCTCCGATATGGGCAAGGCTCAGCTGTCTGAAGAGTTTCACCTGGCCAACATTCTGATCGCCACACCCGACAGCGCTTCCTCGGACGCCATCCAGGCTGCTGCGGTCAAGGCCAAGGGTATCTACGACCAGTTGAAGAAAGGTGCTGACTTCACCCGTCTCGCAGCCACCTCCTCGTCCAGCGAAAACGCACTGGAAGGCGGCGACATGGGCTGGCGCAAGGCTGCGCAATTGCCACCGCCGTTCGGTGACATGCTCAGCTCGATGCCAGTCGGTGACGTGACGCCTCCTGCACGTACGCCGGGCGGTTTCATCATTCTCAAGCTGCTGGAAAAGCGCGGTGGCCAGGGTGAGGCGCAAATGCGTGATGAGGTGCATGTGCGTCATATCCTGATCAAGCCAAGCGAAATTCGTAACGAGGAAGAGACCAAGCGTCTTGCCCAGAAGATCTACGACCGCATCGAGGGCGGCGAAGATTTCGCCGCGCTGGCGAAAAGCTTTTCGGAAGATCCGGGTTCTGCACTCAATGGCGGCGATCTGAACTGGGTTGATCCCAACTCTCTGGTTCCGGAGTTCCGCCAGGTGATGGGCGAAACGCCACAAGGCGTCTTGTCCAAACCGTTCCAGACCCAGTACGGCTGGCATGTGCTCGAAGTGCTCGGTCGTCGCTCCAAGGACGCTACCGATCAGGCTCGTGAACAGCAGGCGCTGAACGTATTGCGTAACCGCAAGTACGACGAAGAGCTGCAAACCTGGCTGCGTCAGATCCGCGACGAAGCCTACGTTGAAATCAAACTCCCTGGCGCGACACAGGCTGCAAAGTGAAACCCAAGCGTTTCGCACTGACACCCGGCGAGCCGGCCGGCATAGGTCCTGACCTTTGCCTGCTGCTCGCCACGCAGCCTCAGCCATACCCCCTGATTGCCATCACCAGCCGCGACCTGCTCATTGAGCGGGCCGCGCAACTGGGTGTGGCAGTCAGTCTGATCGAGGTCACGCCCGACGCGTTTCCCGACCTGCCTGCACCTGCCGGCAGTCTGTACGTCTGGAATACGCCACTGGCCGCTCCGGTGGAAACCGGCGTGCTGAACAAGGCCAACGCGGCGTTCGTCCTGGAAACCCTGACTCGCGCGGGCCAGGGCTGCCTGGACGGACTGTTCAGCGGCATGATCACCGCCCCGGTGCACAAAGGCGTGATCAACGACGGCGGCATCGCGTTTTCCGGGCACACCGAATTTCTCGCTGAACTGACTCACACCGAACAGGTGGTGATGATGCTGGCAACCGGCGACCTGCGCGTAGCACTGGTGACCACTCACCTGCCGTTGCGCGATGTGGCCGACGCTATCACAGCGGATCGTCTGGAGCGCGTGACACGCATCCTGCACGCCGATCTGGTCAACAAGTTCGGCATTGCCCACCCACGCATTCTGGTCTGCGGCCTCAACCCTCATGCCGGCGAAAGCGGGCATCTGGGTCGTGAGGAAATCGACATCATCGAACCTGCTCTGGAGCGCCTGCGCAGCGAAGGCCTGGACTTGCGCGGCCCGCTGCCTGCAGACACTCTATTTACCCCCAAATATCTGGAGCACTGCGACGCAGTGCTGGCGATGTACCACGATCAGGGCCTGCCCGTGCTGAAATACAAAGGTTTCGGCGCAGCGGTCAATGTGACGCTCGGCCTGCCAATCATCCGCACCTCTGTCGATCACGGCACGGCGCTGGACCTGGCCGGCACTGCGAACATCGACACCGGCAGCCTGCACGTCGCACTGCAAACCGCCTACCAGATGGCCGAGACCCATTCATGACCGAGCACTACCAACACCGGGCGCGCAAGCGCTTCGGGCAGAACTTCCTGCACGATGCAGGCGTTATCGACAAGATCCTGCGTGCCATCCGTGCCAAACCTGAAGACCGGCTGCTGGAAATCGGGCCGGGCCAGGGTGCACTGACCGAGGGCCTGCTCGACAGCGGCGCTCAGCTGGACGTGGTCGAGCTGGACAAGGACCTGATCCCGATCCTGAACGGCCAGTTCGCCAGCAAGCCGAACTTCAACCTGCATCAGGGCGATGCGCTGAAATTCGACTTCAACACCCTCGGCGCCGAACCGCGCAGCCTGCGGGTGGTGGGCAACCTGCCGTACAACATCTCGACACCGCTGATTTTTCATCTGCTGCAGAACGCCAGCCTGATCCGCGACATGCACTTCATGCTGCAAAAGGAAGTGGTCGAGCGCATGGCTGCCGGACCCGGCGGCGGTGACTGGGGCCGTCTGTCGATCATGGTCCAGTACCATTGCCGCGTCGAACACCTGTTCAACGTCGGACCGGGTGCATTCAACCCGCCGCCGAAAGTGGACTCGGCCATTGTGCGCCTCGTCCCTTACGAAACACTGCCGCACCCTGCCAAGGATCACCGTGTGCTGGAGCGCATCGTGCGTGAAGCGTTCAACCAGCGTCGCAAGACCCTGCGCAACACCCTCAAGCTACTGTTGACCAGCGATGAGATCACCGCTTCCGGAGTAGACGGAAGCTTGCGTCCCGAGCAGCTCGATCTGGCTGCATTCGTTCGTCTGGCAGACACTCTCAGCGAAAAAGTTGTGACTGAGTGAACCCTGGGGACAAGTAAACGGGAAGCTCGGTCTTCATTTTCCGCTTACTTGTCCTAGACTGATCTACCTGCCGCACACGCCCTTTCTTCGCAGCTATGGATTTCAAGGCCTATTGCATGCCCGATTCTCGTTACAAGGTCGACGTCAGCGTCGTCACACGCTTCCTCTCGGAGCAGTCGCAACCCGAGCAGAACCGCTTCGCTTTCGCCTACACCATCACCGTGCACAACAATGGCGAGCTCCCTGCCCGGCTGCTGTCGCGGCACTGGGTCATCACCGACGGTGATGGCAATGTCGAGGAAGTACGTGGTGAAGGCGTGGTTGGCCAGCAGCCACTGATCAAGGTCGGCCAAAGCCATACCTACAGCAGTGGTACGGTCATGACCACCAAGGTCGGCAATATGCAGGGCACTTACCAGATGCTGGCCGAAGACGGCAAACGCTTCGATGCCGTTATCGAGCCTTTCCGTCTGGCCGTTCCGGGCTCGCTGCACTGATGGCGGTGTACGCGGTCGGTGATCTGCAAGGCTGCCTTGAACCTCTGCAATGCCTGCTCGAGCACTTGCACTTCAACCCGGAACAGGATCGCCTCTGGCTGGTGGGTGACCTGGTCAACCGTGGCCCGCAATCGCTGGAAACGCTTCGCTACCTGTACAACATTCGCGAATCGCTGGTGTGCGTGCTCGGCAATCATGACCTGCACCTGCTGGCAGTGGCCCGTAAAAAAGAGCTGCTGAAGAAAGGCGACACGCTGCTTGAAATCCTTGAAGCGCCTGATCGTGACGACCTGCTTGGCTGGATACGTCGGCAGAAGCTCATGCATTACGACGCAGAACGCAATGTCGCCATGGTGCATGCCGGTATCGCGCCACAGTGGACGCTGAAAAAGGCCTTGAAGCACGCTGCCGAAGTCGAGCACGCGCTGCAGGACGACACGTTGTACGGCGCCTTTCTCGACGGCATGTACGGCAATGAACCGGCCAAGTGGGATAACGACCTGCAAGGCGTGACGCGTCTGCGGGTCATCACCAACTACTTCACCCGCATGCGCTTTTGCACCAGCGACGGCAAACTCGATCTGAAGAGCAAGGAAGGGGTCGGCACCGCGATACCTGGCTACGCGCCCTGGTTCAGCCACCAGACCCGCAAGACCCGCGACGTGAAAATCATTTTCGGCCACTGGGCTGCGCTTGAAGGTCGCTGCGACGAACCTGACGTCTTCGCCCTCGACAGCGGATGTGTCTGGGGCGGCTCGATGACGCTGCTCAATGTCGATACGCTTGAACGTCATCAGTGCAATTGCGATGCTATCGGCAATGCCGCCGACGGGCTTGTTACCCGCGTGCAACCCGGTGCTACTCCCCTTCCGTAACCTCAGGCTCAGGAGCCCAGGCAATGACTGAATTCAAACGTATCCCACCTGAACAGGCCCAGGCTCTGCGCGAGCAAGGCGCCGTGCTGGTCGATGTTCGGGACCCACAGGCTTTCGAGAGCAATCACATTCCCGATTCCGTGCATCTGGACAACCACTCGATCGCCGACTTCATCCGCGAAGCCGATCTGGACAAGCCGCTGGTGGTCGTCTGCTACCACGGCAACTCCAGCCAGAGCGCTGCAGCCTATCTGGTCGGCCAGGGTTTCTCCGATGTGTACAGCGTGGACGGCGGTTTCGAGCTGTGGCGCGCCACTTACCCGCAAGAAACCGTGCAAGGCTGATAGAAAATATTTTTATGACAGCTGATCCCGCGTTCTACGCGGGCTCGCGAGCCATCTGACGAACGGTCAGCCCGTCTTCTCGCGCATCCCTTCTTTATCTTTCCGAATCCGAACTATCCTTAGCCTAGGCCATCCGTATTCAGGGGAGAGCCGGTACACCGGCGCGTGGGTCATCGGTAGTTACTAGGCTCTGTACGAAAAGTCGGCGAGCGAAGGTCAGGCAAGGCAAAAACAGGCGAGGA
>NZ_AWQP01000081.1:0-24100 GCF_000972175.1 Pseudomonas syringae pv. coryli str. NCPPB 4273
TGCGTCGTCTGTGCCATCGTGCTCGAAAAGCGCTTTAGAGCAATTTAGCTAAAGGCCCGGCTTGTGAGCTGGTGACCATCGTGCCAATGCTCCGTGTTGGCCTGCACTCAGAAGCTCATCTCGATCACGTCATCCGGCACGATCAGCTTGCCTGCTGTTTTGGCCACGATTTCTTCCACGCTGACCCCCGGCGCGCGTTCGCGGAGGATGAACGCGCCGTTTTCGATTTCCAGGTAGGCCAGATCAGTCAGCACCTTGCGGATGCAGCCTGCGCCGGTCAGTGGCAGGCTGCAACGGGTGAGCAGTTTGGATTCGCCGTCCTTCGACGCATGGGTCATGGTGACGATGATATTGTCAGCGCCCGCCACCAGATCCATCGCGCCACCCATGCCCTTGATCAGCTTGCCGGGGATCATCCACGAAGCGATGTTGCCCTCGATATCCACCTCGAAAGCGCCGAGCACCGTCAGGTCGACATGGCCGCCGCGGATCATGGCAAAGGATTCGGCCGACGAAAAAATGGAGGCGCCGATGCGCGCGGTGACCGTCTGCTTGCCGGCATTGATCATGTCCGCGTCGATGGTGTCTTCGGTGGGGAAGGCGCCCATGCCCAGCAGGCCGTTTTCCGACTGGAGCATGACGTCGATGTCATCGGGCACGTAGTTGGCCACCAGGGTCGGAATACCGATGCCAAGGTTCACGTAATAACCGTCCTTGAGCTCACGGGCGACACGTTGAGCCATTTGTTCGCGGGAAAGTGCCATCGTCTGAAGCCTCTTTATTGTTGTAGGGCCAAGGCTGCGCTATCAGGATTTTCTGACGGTGCGCTGTTCGATGCGTTTTTCGAAAGTGCCCTGAATGACCCGGTCGACGTAGATGCCGGGGGTGTGGATCTGGGTAGGCAGCAGCACGCCGGGCTCGACGATTTCTTCGACCTCGACCACGGTGATCCGTCCGGCGGTGGCCACCACCGGGTTGAAGTTCTGTGCGGTATGACGATAGATGACGTTGCCGAAGTGGTCGGCTTTCCAGCCCTTGATCAGGGCGAAGTCACCGGTGATGGCTTCTTCCAGAATCACGTTGCGGCCGTTGAACTGGCGGGTTTCCTTACCTTCGGCGACCGGCGTTCCGTAACCGGTCGCAGTGTAGAACGCCGGAATGCCCGCGCCACCGGCACGCAGTTTTTCCGCCAGGGTGCCTTGCGGCGTGAGTTCGACTTCCAGCTCGCCGCTGAGCAGCTGCTTTTCGAACAAGGCATTCTCGCCGACGTAGGACGAAATCATTTTGCGGATCTGCCGGTCTTCCAGCAGGATGCCGAGTCCGAAGCCGTCAACGCCACAGTTATTGGAGACCACGGTCAGGCCCTTGATGCCCATGCGCTTGATCTGCGCGATCAGGTTTTCCGGGATGCCGCACAGGCCGAAGCCGCCGCAGAGTACCGTCATGTCGTCGGTCAGCCCGGCGAGGGCTTCTTCGTAGGTCGCTACTCGTTTATCGAGTCCAGCCATGATGATCCGCCTTTTATAGTTGTTGACCGACAGTCGCGCTGCCGGAGGATCGGGTGACCTGCATCTTCTCTCGATGGGACTGATTTGTTAATTTTGTTTTTCTGATCAATTCATAAGAAAAGCAAATATATGAACGTCAAGCAGCTTCGCGCTTTTCTGGCCGTTGCGCAGTACCTGAGCTTCGCTCAGGCCGGCGAGCGACTCAACGTGTCGCAACCGGCCTTGAGCCTGACGATCAAGAGCCTCGAAGAGGACCTTGGCGGACAGCTGTTGACGCGCACTACGCGCAATGTCGGTCTGACGCCCGAGGGCGAGACCCTGTTGCCGCTGGCGCGCCAGTTGCTGGCCGACTGGGACAACACCGAAGAACTGCTGCGTCAGCGTTTTACTTTGCAAATGGGCAGGGTGTCGGTCGCCGCCATGCCGTCATTTGCCGGTAATCTGCTGCCAGCGGCCTTGAAGGTGTTTCGCGGGCGCTACCCGCGCGTCAACGTGGCGGTGCATGACGTGATCAACGAGCAAGTGCTGGAGATGGTCCGCCATCGCCGTGTCGAACTGGGTATCGGCTTTGAGCCTGAGTCGAACAGTACCCTGTCGTTCACCCCGTTCTATATGGACCGCTTCGTCGCCGTGGTGCCCCGGGAGTCGCCGCTGGCCGGGCGGCATGAGGTCGCCTGGGAAGAACTGCTGCGTGAAGACTTCATCGCCCTGCAACGCCCGTCGGCGGTACGTTTGCTGCTGGAACAGGCCATCGAGCCCCGCCACGGCAAGCTGGCGGTCGCGTTCGAGAGCCATCAGTTGTCGACCATCGGGCGCATGGTTGCCAACGGCCTGGGCGTCAGCGCGGTGCCGTCACTGTGCATCGGGCAGATGCAGGAACTGGGGGCCTGCTGCGTGGCGCTGGTGGAGCCGCTGATCGAACGGCGTATAGGCCTGATGATGCTCGCCGATCACAAGCTTTCAGCGGCGGCTCAGGCGTTGCGCGAGGTGTTGATCGAGAATGCTCGCAACAGTCGATAGCGACTATCACGGCGGATGATTTTTGCTGCGTCAGGGGCAGGCGTAACCTTGCTTCATTCCTGAAATGAAGCCCGACCGGAGGCCCCCGATGAACCGTATGCTCGCCCTTGCGCTTGTCCTGACATTCACTGTTGCGCTGGTTTCCGGCTGCTCCACTCACCACGCTGTCGAGCAGCGGGCGTTCAGCGCTGAAGAAAGCCATCAGTTGGCCCTTGAAGACCTCAACCGTCGCGGCCTGTCATTTGATGAGTATCAGGCACGCAAGGCGCAGTTGATGGCGGATCCGCAGATCCAGCAGGTGCGGGACTTCGATGAGAAAGGCGAAACGAACGTCGACTTGGGCGCCGTTGTTCAGCAGCCCCAAGGTTAACAGTCTGCTTGAAAAGTGCGTTGTGTAAGAACTGTACTGCCGTAATTGGCCGGCAACTGTCCGTGTGTTTCCTGCACCGCCTTCGATAGGGTGAGCACCTGACTCACTGATCCGGACAGGCAGCATGTTTCTCTCTTTCGATTTGATTCTGGCATTCACACTCTTCGCATTCGTCACCTCCATCACTCCCGGCCCCAACAACATGATGCTGCTGGCCTCGGGCGTGAACTTCGGTTTCAGTCGCACCCTGCCGCACATGCTGGGTATCAGTGTCGGTTTTTTCGTTCTGGTGCTGGCCGTCGGCTTCGGTCTGGGCAGTGTGTTCAAGGCCTGGCCTTTGCTCTACACGATCCTGCGCTATGTGGGCGCTGCCTATCTGCTGTACCTGGCCTGGAAAATCGCCACGTCGGGGCCGGCCTCCGATAGCGTCGACAGCGAGGGCAAGCCGCTGAGTTTCATGAGCGCCGCGCTCTTTCAATGGGTCAATCCCAAGGCCTGGATCATGGCGATTGGTGCGATCAGCACCTACACCCCCATGCAGGGCTACTTCTACAACGTTGTGGTGATTTCCGCAGTGTTTGCGTTGATCAATCTGCCCAGCGTGGGCGTCTGGGCAGGCTTTGGCAGTTTGCTGCGCAACGTTCTGCGCGATCCGCTCGGGTTACGTATTTTCAACGGCGTGATGGCAGCGCTGTTGGTGGCCTCGCTGTATCCGCTGTTTATCGAGCATTGATGCCTTTGCTATTCCGGCACTACAACGCCAGTTGCAAGTGCCCGCCAGCCTGCTGGTGACGCGCCTGCAAGCGGCGTTGCAGGCCGTGGTGGAAATGCTCCAGCCCTTCATGCAGGCGCTCGGTGAGGATTTCGTCCAGCGTACCGCCTAGTTCGTTGTCGTCGTAGCTGACCTGGGTATCGATGGCGAAGATGCCGTGCAGCACTTCCTGCGACTTGAGCGCCGACAGCACCGGTTTGAGCGCGTAGTCCACGGCCAGCATGTGCGCGATACTGCCGCCGGTGGCCAGCGGCAAGACCACTTTGCCATGCAGCGCGCGCTCCGGCAGCAAGTCGAGCAGGGTTTTCAGCGCGCCGGAAAATGACGCCTTGTACACCGGCGTACCGATCAGCAGGCCATCGGCCTGGCTGACCGCTTCGATCAATTCCAGCACCTGCGGGCTGTCGAAACGGGCGAAAAGCAGGTCCTCCGCATTGAAGTCGCGTATGCGCAATGTGGTGACTTCAACGCCGTGACTCTGCAGCCAGCGGCCGGCGTGGGCCAGCACAACGCCGGAACGGGATTTGGGGGAGGGACTGCCTGAAAGTGAAACGACGCGCATGTGGGATGTCCTTGCGATAAGCGTAACCCTGCAAAGCAGCTTATGTGCCAGCCTTCTTGTGTATCTGGCTATAGCCCGCAGCCGTTGGGTCTGCGTCTGTTGCATGCCGCAGGAGAGGGTTCGCCGCGCTGATGCAAAAGCCGTCAACTGTTGAACCGCTGTTGCTCTGGCAACAGTCTGGTGCTGTACGACAGGCAAAAAAATCCCCGCACAACCGCGTGCAGGGAGATTGGTGAACGGCCGTCCGGGTCAGTTGCGAAACGCCGCACCGGTCTGTATCACGCTGGCCGAGCCGAGCAACTGGCTGATGAAGCGGCTCCAGCGGGTGATATCGGCAGGGCCGACGAACACCACATCCTGTGCCTTGAGCTCGAACTGCCCCGCCAGCAGGTAGGCGGTGGGCTTTTTCGCATTGAGGTGGTAGACGGTGGAGGGCGCCTGGGCGAAGTTTTCCGCACCACGTATAACGTACACCGCATCGCCGTCTGCGCTGTCCGGGCTGAGGCCGCCGGAGTTTCCCAACGCCTCGAGCAGCGTCAGGCGGGTGGTGCCGAACGAGATCACCTGAGGGTTACGGACCTCGCCCAGCACGTAGATCTTGTTCCGCGAGTTGCTGTTGAGGTGCAGGTAATCGCCGTCCTTCAGGAAAATCCGGCTCAGTTGCGAGTCCCGGCGGTTCAGCGAGTCGATGTCGATCAGGTAATCCTTGCCCTCTCGGCGCAGGGTCAGCCCTGCCAGGTTGGCATCGGTCAGGTCGACGCCGGCGACACTCACCGCCTGCACCAGGCTCAACGGAATATTGGTGATCGGTTGCGGGCCGGGGACCTTGAAAGAACCGGACAACAGGATTCGCTGGCTGTTGTAGCGCAGCACTTTGACGTCGACCTTGACCTCGGTGTACTGCGGCGCCAGGCCCATGCGCAACTGCTCACGAACCTCGCTGACCGTTCTGCCACTCGCGCGGATTCTGCCTACATAGGGGAAGTAGAGCGTGCCGTCGTTGAGCACTTCCCGGGTGTTGGCATCCAGTTGGTCCTGTGAGCCCGGCGCGGTCAGTTCCGGGTGTTCGAACACGGTGACCAGCAAGGTATCGCCAGCACCGATCACGTATTCCGGAGTCCTGTAGTCCAGCAGCACCTGCGGCAGGGCCTTGGCCTCTGCGGTGGCGCGCAGTTGCTGTTGCTGCAGGGTCTTCGGCGTGACCTCGATCAACTGTGCCCGGGGTTCGTCCGGCTTGTCGAGGGTGACGTCATCCGGCGTCATATGTTGCCCCGGCGCGAATGCACAGCCTTGCAGCGCCAGGCTGACCAGCAGTAACGCAGTAACGCTTCGATTCATGACGTTTTTCCTTTCATGGGATTGCTCCGTTCTTGTTGCGTACCGAGGGTATTCGGTGGGTGCTCGGGTCAGCGCTGGCATCAGAAGGCGTTCTTGTTGACGAACCCCTTGAGCAGCGTCAGCAGAATGATTTTCAGGTCCAGCCAGATCGACCAGTGCTCGATGTATTCCAGGTCGAATTCGACGCGCATGCGCATCTTGTCCAGCGTGTCGGTTTCGCCGCGCCAGCCGTTGATCTGCGCCCAGCCGGTGATTCCGGGCTTGACCTTGTGGCGCAACATGTAACCGCTGACCTGCCTGCGGTATTGCTCGTTGTGGGCAATGGCGTGGGGGCGTGGGCCAACGATGGACATGTCGCCGTGCAACACGTTGAAGAACTGCGGCAGCTCATCCAGCGACGTCCGGCGCAAAAAGCGGCCCAGCGGTGTTACCCGCGCGTCGTTGCGCGTCGCCTGCAGCACCACATCGGTGTTTTCCTGGACGCTCATGCTGCGAAATTTCCAGACCATGATCGAGCGGCCGTCCAGCCCGTAGCGGCGCTGGCGGAACAGCACCGGGCCGGCCGAGGTGAGCTTGATGGCTGCCGCGATGGTCAGCATCGGCGCAGCGATCAGCAACAGAATCAGGCTCGACAGCACGATGTCTTCGGCACGTTTGGCCAGGCTCCAGGCACCGTCCATGGGCGAGTCGAAAATGCTGATGCTGGCCAGGCCATTGATGCTTTCACTGCGCGCATGCAGCAGGTCGAACATGAACACATCCGGAATCAGATAGACCGAGGCGGTGGTGTCGCTCAGGCCGGTAATCAACTCGCGCAGTTGCGGTTCGGCGCTGAAGGCGAGGGTGATGTACACCTTGTCGATCCGGCCAGCGCGGGCATCTTCGATCAACTGCTGCAGGTCACCCAGTACGGGCGGGCGGCGCTTGTGCGCCTGCAGATTCATCTGCTGCGGGTGCGCGTCGTAAAAACCGAGCAGGATCAGGCCCATCCAGGGCGCTTGGGCGATGGAGCTGGCCAGCCGCTCGCCGACCTGCCCGGTGCCGACGATGGCCACCCGGCGCGTATTGAAGCCGCGCCGACGCAGGGTGTGCAGGGCCAGACGAATCAGCAGCCGGTAGCCGCACAGCACGGCGAGTGCCAGCGCGAACCAGCTCATCTGGCCGTTATCGGGCAATTGCGTCTGGTTGAGCAGCAGGCTGTTCAGCGACAGCAGGGTGATGAAGGTCATCGCCCAGTAACTGAAGACCTTGGTCAGCTCGCGCAGGATGCGCTCGCCGCGCCATGAGCCATACAACTGGTGGTACTCGCTGACCCAGTGAAAGACCAGCACCGCGAGGAAAATGTGCGACCAGGCTTCTGTGCTGTCGGTGACTGTCAGCCCGGTTTGCCAGTAACCGATCAGCACAATGACGGTCAGGTCCAGCAAGCGATGGGCGAGCGAAAGCGCTGACTGGTGGGCACGCAGAATGCCGCGGACTGAAGTACGCATGGGAAGGGCTCGCTCAGACGATTTTCAGGGGGACGACACGGTTCGGCAGTTCGCTGCCGAGGCCGGGAGATGCCTGGGCGACCCATTGCGACAGAGACAGGCGCGCCAGATGAACCCTGCTTGAGAGGGCCAGACGGTCCTCGACGAAGGCTTTGATCTCCTGCTCGAAACGCGCGACCGAAAACCGCTCGGCATTGGCCCGGCAAGCCTCGGGAGAGATGCGTGATTGCGCCGCTTCGAATTCGCCGATGGCGGCGATCAGTGATGCGACTGTTTGCTGTCCGTAGAACACGCCGGTCGGCTGCGGGTGATCCAGACCGCGCACGGTTTCCATGACGCCGCCCTTGGCGAAGGCGATGACCGGCGTGCCGCAGGCCTGGGCCTCGACCGGGCTGATGCCGAAATCCTCCTCGGCGGCGAAGACAAACGCCCTGGCACTGCGCATGTGCTCAAGCAGCACGTTACTCGGTTGGAAACCCAGCAGCGTCACGTTGCTCACCTGGCTGGCAATGGCCTGCGCCTTGGCCAGGTCCGGTCCGTCACCGATCATGATCAGGCGTTTGTCAGGCATCGCGGCAAAGGCTTCGACGATCATCGGCATGCGTTTGTAAGGCACCATCCGCGAGGCGCAGAGGTAGAAGTCCCCACGCGTGCCCTGGGCAGTGAAGCCGAGTGTGTCCACCGGCGGGTAGATAACGGTGGAGTCGCGTCGATAGGCCTTGCTGATGCGCGCACCGATAAACCCGGAATTGGCAATGAAGGCATCCACGCCGGTCGACGTGCGCTGGTCCCACAAGCGAATGTAATGCAGGATCAGGCGCGCCAGGCCACCCTTGATTCCCTTGCTCAGCCCGGACTCCTGAAGGTACTGGTGCTGCAAGTCCCAGGCATAGCGGATCGGTGAGTGCACATAACTGATGTGCAATTGGTCCGGGCCGCACAGCACGCCCTTGGCCACCGCGTGGCTGCTGCTGATGATCAGGTCATAACCGGACAGATCCAGTTGCTCGATGGCCAGCGGCATCAGTGGCAGGTAGCGCGAATAGTGTTTGCGGGCACCGGGCAGCTTCTGGATGAACGTCGTTCTGGCGACCTTGCCATGCAGGTGCGCGCGGTCCTGATCGCTGAGGAAGTCGATGACCGCAAACAGGTCCGCAGCAGGCCAGACGTTGATCAATGACGCGAGCACGCGCTCGGCACCGGCGTAGCTCACCAGCCAGTCGTGGACGATAGCGATTCTCATGGGCGTTCCTTGCTGTAATGGCCCGCGCTACTGCGGACACGACGGCGCGCATCCTGGCGTTGCTGTTGTGGATTCAGGGTTTGCCGGTGGACGATTCGGCGGCGACGTGCAGCTTGCTTTGCTGCGCAGGGTCGGCCGCCAGCAACGTATCGATGCGCTGGGAAAGGCGCTGCGCGGAAAGCTCCCAGGAAAAACGCTGCACGTTTTGCAGGCCTTGCACACGCAGCGCCTTGCGCAAGGGCGCATCCAGCAGAATGCGCTGCATGGCTGCGGCCATGTGGCTGACGTCCAGCGGGTCGAAATACAGCGCACTGGCCTGCAGAACTTCCGGAATAGACGCAGCATTGGCCGCCAGCACCGGACAGCCGCAGGCCTGGGCTTCGAGCGGCGGGATGCCGAAGCCCTCGTAAAGCGAAGGGAAGACGAACGCAGTCGCGCCCTGGTACTGCGCGATCAGCTCGGCATCACTGAGGCGCCCCAGAAAACGGATGCGCGGGTCACGGCAGGCGAGGTGCTGCAGGTTCGGGTCGGCGAACAACGCGCTGGCTGCGCCGACAATATGCAACTGCAGATCCGTATGGCCGCGCAGGCTGAGAAAGGCCTGAATCATCCGTCTGAAATTCTTGTGCACGGCCGGCGAGGACACGGCCAGCAGGTATTTCGGATGATTCACCGCGGTCGAACCCGGTATGAAATCGTCGCTGACCGCAGCCGGTACGACGAGCACCTTGTCTTCTGCGTAGCCATAGAACGAGGATATTTCTTTGCGCGAGAAGTGGCTGCCGGTGATCAGGGTTCTGGCGCGCGACAGCAGGATCGGGGTGATGGTCCGATAGGCCAGCCGGAACAGCCGGGTGTAACTTTGCGGGTAGCGCACATAGTTGATGTCGTGGTGAGTCGCAATCTGGTTGCCATACAGCATGGGCCCGGTGTTGCTGATCGAGATCAGCAGCGGACTGCTACGACGTTTCAGGTACAGCGGCAGGTCGATCTGCTCCCACGCATGCCCGGTGGAGCGCCCGATGCAGTGCGCCTCTAATGCGCTGGCGCAGTCATGCAGTCTGATGTTATTCGGGGCAACGAATACCAGATCGTCGCGCAGTCGCTTCAGCGCTCGGCACATCTGCTCTGCGTAGCGCTGTACACCACTGATGTCCTGGGTAAGAAACCGTGCATTGATGAAAATCATCTTGAGCGTCCTGCTGATGAAAGTGGGCTGGCGGGTGCCACACCGTGTCCTTGATGTCGTCAAAGGGGGCAATTGCGCCCGTGCTACGTGCTGCGGTCCTGCAAGGTCTGGGCAAAAATGCTTTCGTACTGGTCCAGCATCAGGTCCAGATTCATCAACGACGCGACGCTGCTGCGTGCCTGGCTGCCGAGGCGTGCCAGCAGTTCGGGCTGCTGATGCAGCCTGAGCATCGCCAGCCCCAGTGAATCGGGGTCATCGGGGCTGCACAGCAAGCCATTGAGCGGTTCCTGAATGATTTCCGTGAGCCCGCCCATGCGGCTGGCGATGACCGGCAGCGAGTGCGCGCACGCCTCGACCGCGACCATGCCGAATGGCTCATTCCACAGGGAAGGCACAACCGCCACGTCGATCTGGCGATAGAAATGCTCAGGCCTCTGAAAACCGACGAAGCTGATGTCCGGGGACGTGACCATGGCCCTGAAGCGCTTTTCGTCGGATGGCTGTCCGCGCCCGGCGATCTGCAGGGTGGCTTTGAACGGCAGGCGCTGGAACTGCTCGATCAGCCACTCCAGCCCCTTGTTGGTCGACAGGGTGCCCAGGTAACCGAAACGCAACGGTGCGTTATCGGCAAGTGCTTTGGGCTGCTCGCGAAGCGCTGGCGTAAACGGGCTGGCGTTATGCACCACATAGCCTCTGGCATGCTTGAAGTAATCCTGCGCCCGCAGCGTGTCGAGCATGAAGCGGCTGACGCCGACCACCGCGCTGACCTGTTCCGACTGGTGTGCATGATGGCTGCGCAACCGTGTGCACGTCGTGCACTGGCGCTGACAGCTTTTGCCTTTTCTGAACATCGTGCTTGCCGGGCACAGCAGGTAGAAATCATGCAGCACCTGCACGATCGGGCAATTGGCCTGGGTGATCTGGTCCCATGCCGAGACCGACCAGCCCGTCAGGTTATGGCACACCACCAGTTCTGGCTGCTCCAGCTCCATCACGCGCTCCACGTACTCACGCATGCCTGCGTTGTAGCGGTCGCGCCAGTGCCAGGCAAAGCGCGCCAGACGGCCCGGACGCTGGGCGATGAAGTGCCAATAGTGGTTAAGCAGGCCGGCCCGATAGACCTTGACCCGGTTGACCTCCGCCAGTTGCAAGCCAGGCCGGTCAGTGGTGGCCAATACCGCGACGCTGTGCCCGCGCTGCTGCAAGCCCTCGACCGTACGCTGCAGAATGATTTCTGCGCCGCCGCCGATATCGGGCGCGTAGAGGCTGTTGATGAAAAGGATTTTCATAGTGGGTAGGCCCTGTTCAGGCCCAGCCTGCCGGCTTCGCCTTCGCGAATGGCGTCGTTGAGCAGGTCCAGACGCTGGGCCGCGTCATGGCGCCAGGCATACAGGCTCAGCAGGCAGAGAAACACCCGGCGATTGAGCCGATAGCTGAGCGTGGAAGCCGCCCAGACATGTTTGTCGAACCAGGCCTGATTGCGCGCTGCGTAGTAGGCGCGCAGATCCGAGCCGCCCAGCAGGTAGCTTTCATAGACATTGCGGGTCCGTGCCTTGATGTTCCAGGAGTCTTCCAGATCATCCAGCCGCGCATCGGGCACCAGAAACAGCTTTCCGCCACCGTCGGTGATGCGCCAGGTGTATTCGCTGTCATCGCTGTACAGTTTGAGAGCATCCAGTGGCAGGCCGATCTTTTGGTAAAGGCTGCGATGGGCAAGCAGCCCGCCGTAAGTGGCAAAAGGCAGTTGCACGCGTTCCGGCATCAGCCGGGTCGCATCGGGCTTTCTCCACGGCAGGCGTCGCCAGATCTTGTAAGGCAACTGGGCGATGTGAAAGCCGAAGAAGCTTGAGCGCCGCTGGATCGCATATTGCAGCGGCACACCTGCGGCGATGTCGGCTTGATGCGTGGGGCGAAAGCCGAGCACCGCGCAGTTGTCCTGGCCGTCGAGGAGTTGCCGTTCACGCAAGGATCGATGCAATGCCTCGATGGCATGCGCGGTCGGTGCGTTATCGTCGTCCATCAGCCAGATGCAGTCGTCTCCGGTTTGCAGCGCGGCGTTGATGCCCACCGAGTAGCCATTGGCCGAGCCGGTGTTGTGCGGTAGCCAGATCACCTGAACCCGATCGGGCCACTTATCGCACAGCGCTTGCAGCGGCGCGGTGGAAGCATTGCTGACAACGATCACGCGGCCGATCAGCGGGCTTTCCAGCGAGCGGCTGATCAGGGTGTGCAAATAGCTGAAACGGTCACCATAGGTGAGCGTCACCAGGGTGGTCTGGCGCGGCATGGTGCGATTCCGAGGCTGGTGGAACAGGCGTGCGACGCATGCTTTCAGTACACGTCGTGCGGCAGGTTACGGCGGGTTCGAGCGCTAGGCGCTCGCCTCGATTCGCGACAGGCTGCTGATCGGCAGCACCACTTTTTGCTGGCGTTGCAGCATATTGAGCAGGATCACCGCGCGCTGCGCGCCGTCTTCGCTCAAAAAGATGGCCTCGACTTCACCCCAGCTGGCATGGGTGATCAGCACCGCGTCGCCCTGGGTAAACTGTGTTTTCGGCGCGGGTGTGGCGAGTCGTTGGCGGATCTGCTCGATCAGATGATCCCGAACCGGCACCGGATGACCACCGAAGGTCACGATGCGCGAGACGCCGCGGGTGGAGCGAATCGGGTACCAGTTGTCCTGCACCTGATCCATGTGAATGAACAGATAGCCGGGGAACAAGGGCTCGCCGGCCTGAGCCTTCGCGCCGGTTTTTTTTGCATCGGCCTGTAACGGTCGATAGCACTCGAACTGCTGACGCCGCAAATGTTCTTCGGCGCGGGCTTCCTGCCGCGGTTTGGTCTGGATCAGGTACCAGCGGACATCCTGGTCGGAGTGGGACATGGTTAATTCCTTTTAAATGAAACAGCTCGGTCAGCGGCAAGCAGCACCCCGGTTATCGGGGCGCGGGGTGGTAGTTGTAGCCGTAGGCGGCGCAGTCGTAGTCGGAGGTCGTGGCCTTGCGCACCACCGCGTTAAAAATGGCGCCCTTGATCAGAATTCCGTTCTGACCCAAACGTCGTTTGCTGGCTTCGATTTCCTGAACGGTGGTCATGCCGAAGCGCGCCACCAGCAGGCAAGTGCCCGCCTGACGGCCAACCAGCGTCGCATCGGTCACGGCGAGGATGGGCGGGGTGTCGATCAGAATCAGGTCGTACAGCGGCGACAGTTCGGCAAGCATCTTGTGGAAGTTGTCATGCATCAGCAGCTCCGAGGGGTTGGGCGCGGCGAAACCACAGGAGATGAAATCCAGATGCCGGACACGGGTGGTGTTGATGACCTCGGTACAGCGCAGACGCGCCGCCAGTGTGTCGGACAGCCCGTGTTTGGGTTGCAGACCGAGGAGGCGATGCAGGTAGCCTTTGCGCATGTCGGCATCGATCAGCAGGACCCGTTTGCCGGTCTGGGCAATGATGGTCGCCAGATTGCTCGACACAAAAGACTTGCCTGCGCCCGGTGTCGGGCTGGATATCATCAGCACGTTGTTGCGCGCTTCAAGCATGGCGAAGTGCAGGCTTGTGCGCAGGCTGCGCAATGACTCGATCGCCAGCTCGGCAGGTGCGGCAATGCTCAGCAACTTCGACTCCTTGCCAGCATGGTCGCGCTTGTCCAGATGCTCCTGTTGACGCGAGTAGGGCAGCGACGCGTAGACCGGCATGCCCAGATTTTCAATGATCTCGGCGCTTTCGACGCCGCGATAGAACGCCTGGCGCACGAAAACCATGGTCATCGCGACCAGTGCGCCAAGCAGCGTGGCAATCAGCACAATCAGCGTTTTCATCGGTTTGACGGGTCTTTCGACATTGGTGTCGGCGTTATCGATGACCCGTACGTTGCCGATGTTGCCGGCGCGCAGAATGTCCTGCTCCTGGCTTTTGTTGAGCATCAGCGTGTAGGTCTGGCTGATGACCTGCATGTCGCGGGTCAGGCGCAACAGCTCCTGCTGGGTCATGGGCAGCGCGTCGATCTTTTTCAGCAAACCCAGTCGCTGTTGTTCCAGCTGGTTCATCTGGCTCATCAGGCTGCGATAGGTCGGGTGCTCGCGGGTATACAGCCGTTCCAGTTCGACGCGCTTGAGTTTCAGTTCGGACAGCATCGAGTCGAGACTGACCACCTGGTCAAGCACCCCCTTGGTTTCGATACTCAGGTCCACCGATCGGGCGCTGGTCTGGAAGGTGTTCAGCGCGGTTTCCGATTCCTCGAGCTGCTTGCGTACGGCGGGTAACTGCGAGCGCAAAAACTGCAGCCGCTGGGCGGCCTCGGCCGAACTGCGCTCGACGTTCTGACGTACATACAGATGGCTGACCTCATCGAGAATCCGGTTGGCCCGTTGTGCGTCCTGGTCCTCGATCGACAGGTAGATGATGCCCGAGTCCCTGCCGGCCTCGGCGATCTTCAGGCGGTTCTGATAGATCAGCGCGGTGCTGAGTGTGCGCTGTCTGGAGACAGTGAAATCGGTACCGGGCCGGGCCTGCAGCGTTGCGACCTGAATCTTGATTCCGTGGCCTTCGACCACGCGATTGATCGCACCCCCGAGCAGCAGAGTGTGTTCGCTATCGTAGAGCGAGAACTGGCCGGGTTTGCCTGCGGTCAGGGTGAGCCTTTCACCCAGCAGGTGCTCTGGCACTTCCAGTTGGAACACCTCTATTTTTTCGCCGCCCCACGCATATTGGGTCAGGCCGAATAAAGGCTGCGCCAGTTCACCGTCGCGTGCGGGCTTGAAGGTGCGATACAGATAAGGACCGATCACAGGAAACAAATCAGGTGTCTGGAGCCTATTGAGCTGCAGATCGTCGACGACCTTGCCCAGCAGCGCGCGGGACTTGATCAGCTCGATCTCGGTGGTCGCCTGCGACACCGAGAGTGGCTTGGCACTGACTTCCGGCGTGCCCTCGATGCCGATTTTCCGAGGCTCTATCTGAATCATGGCGGTGGCCTGATACACCGGCGTGGCAAGAATGGCATAGCCCAGGCCGATCAGAAAAAACACGCCGACGGTCCACAGGATCAGGGTCTTGTGATCGAACAGCATCCGCAGGACCGTTGCCAGATCAATCCGGGAGTCCGGTTGGAAATTCAGGGAAGGATGGTTCATGACGGTCATTTATCCTGTTGCTCCTGACTGAAAATGGGGAAGCCAGTCGTCGATGCAGCGCGAGAGCTGCGCGTAGGTCTGCTCGAAGGCTGACGCGGGGCGCCGGTAAGGGTCGGTGATGTCGAGCGGGTCCTGCCATTTTCCCATCAGAAAGGCTTTGCCGCGCACTTCGGGGGCCAGTTCGAGGACGTCGGAAAAATGCGCCTGCTCCATCAGCAGGATCAGGTCGGCCTGGCGCAGCAGCTCGCGACTCATCTGGCGAGCGGCATGCCGCCGAGGCTGCACCCGATGCGACTGCAGTACCGCATGTGCCGTCGGGTCGATCGACGAACCCGATAACGCGGCGATGCCTGCCGACTGAATACGCACCTGCGTGGCCTGCAGGCGTTCATGCAGCATCGCGACGGCCATCGGACTGCGGCAGACGTTGCCGACGCACAACACCAGCACACTACTGAACATGAGCTTTGCCAATGGCCGGCAGCAGGCGCCTGCGCAGATTGCCGATCACGTTGCCTGCCACTTTCCACAGTGTCTGCAGTTTGTGGCGAGGGGCGAGTGCAGCCAGCGACAGGCACACCGTCTGCATCAGGAAATACTGGTACAGCGGCTGATTGCCCAAGCGGTTGTAATAGTTGGCCAGGCTTGAGCAGGTCTGCAGGTTCATGTGCAACTTGCGTTTGTCACTGCGCATCGAGAACACCCCGCCAGGGTGCATGCGATAGGCGGCCGGCTTGATCCCGGCCATGAACTTGCCCTTGCCGTAGGCCCCCAGCAGCGACCACCAGCACATATCGTTCAGCGGCGCGTTGCACAGGCTCAGTTCGGGCGGCATCTGGCTGAACACATTGCGAAAGCAGACGGTCAGGGTCGACAGGCGTCTTGCCTGCTGCAACTCCAGCGCCGAGGCATCGGCGCGCAGATGACCTTGCAGCTGCACGCCATACTGGCCGTGCTCATCGAAGACGAACGCGTCGTGATAAGTGATGACGTAATCTGGATGAGCTTCGAGAAAGTCCACTTGCTGCTGTAGTTTTTGCGGATCGGTCCAGTAATCGTCGGCTTCGCAGTAGGCGATGTAACGACCGCGTGCTTCGCCAAACAGGCCCGGGACGCAAGCTCTGCCCTGACTGTACTGATTGATCTGCTGATAGAAGGGCCGAATGATCGTCGGATGCCGCTCGGCGTAGTGCGCAATGATGCGCGCGGTAGCGTCTGTGGAGGCGTCGTCGTTGATCAGGATTTCGTACCTGAAATCGGTCTGCTGTGACAAAAGCCCGTCCAGCGTCTGGGCGATGAAGCCCTCCTGATTGTAGGCGGGGCATACGATGCTCAGCAGCGGTGGCGGCAGGCAGGTTTCGTCGGTATTTCTTACAGTGTCGTCCATGGCTCAAGTACTCGGTTTACTGAACAGAACATAGAGTTTCGATGCCAGCGGCCGGTGACTCGTCGCCACCAGCGTCAGGGTGACAAGCCCGCTGAGCGCGAGTGCCAGAAGCACGCTGCTGCGGCTTTCTCCGGCAATCAGATTGAAAACGGGGGCGCTGACCACCAGGCCGGCAGCGGTCATCGCGCTGATACGCAGGATGTCGCTCAGCCACTGGCGATGAAGACCGGGGGCCAGGTGTCGATGCACGATGGCTGGCCATATCGCGAAGGACGTCGCCCGCAGAAAAAACCACGCCAACGCCGCGCCGTACACGCCCTGATAATGGATCGCCAGCACCATCACCGGCACGCTGACCAGCGTCGAAATCAGGCTGTACCACAGGTGCAAGTGCATCCGGCCATAGGTGTATTGCAGATAGAACTGAAAGGCACTGGCGGCCATGATGGCGCTGCCCAGTGCGTACCAGCCCAGCACCGGACGACTCCAGTGCGCGGCGACCGGATCGCCGGTCCAGGCGAGAATCAACGGTTCCGCATACAGGGCAGTGACCGCCGCCAGAGGAAACAGAAAGGTGCAGGCGAAACGATTGGCGGCCAGAAACAAGGCGTGCATCTCGTCGCGCCGCCCCTCGGCCATCAACACCGTCAGGCGCGGCAGCAGCGTCTGGACCAGCGGGTTGGTCAGCATCACGATGCCGGTGGCGATCAACGCCACCAGTGAGAAGTAGCCGTACTGGTCCAGCGGCAGCAGATTCGACAGAAGAGCCTTGTCCACCTGGGTCAGCACGATCCACAGCACAGCGCTCAGCGACAGGCTGGCGGCGAAGGGCAGGATCGGCTTGATCAATGGCCAGTCCAGTCCGGTCAGCCAATGCGGCGCAGGCATCTGCCTGCGGGCCTTGGCGGCAAACAGCAGGGTTTCGATCAGCCCCACTGCGAGTTGAAATTCAAAGAAGTCTCGTGGGTCCCGGGAAAACTGACTGACCAACACCAGGCCACCGAAGTAGCGCAACGTGGCGATCGACACATTGGCGACGTTGAGCCAGCCATGCTGTTCAAGGCCCTGAATCGCGCTTTTGTACAGCGTCGAATACAGGCGCAGGGCAATGATGATGCCCATCAAGGTGATGCAATGGGTCAGCGTGTCGGGTTGTAGCGTATCTGCGTTCAGCCAGTGCGCGGCGATCCACGGGCTGGCGACACAGACCAGCAGGGCGCTGAACATGGCCATCGGCAGAAAGATCAGTTCGAACGAGCGCAGCAGACGACCCAGGTATTGTTTGCTTGCAGGGGTGTCTCGCTGGTGCGCCACCGCCCGCACCAGGCTGGGCGACAGGCCGGCATCCAGCAATTGCAGCCAGGCCTGCAGCAGGGTGAAGAAACCGATCAGGCCATACGCTTCGGCACCCAGATGGCCCAGATAAAACGGCATGATCAGAATCCCGACCAGCAGCACGTAAGCCTGCCCGCCGTAATTCAGGAGGGTGTTGCGAATGAGGGAATGTTTGCCGGGCATGATCGTCAGCAGACCCGCGCAACGGTGCAGGCCCGGTAGTCAGTTTCAGTCCCGCTGCAGGCTTCGATCAGGGTGCGGATCACCAGGTCCTGCTCGCTTCTCAGCAGACCGGGATAGATCGGCAGGCACAGCACTCGCTCGCTCAACGCTCTGGAGACCGGCTGGCCGGGTTGCGGCTGCAGGTATTCAAGGGTATCCAGCGAGGGGTAGAAGTAGCGGCGAGGGTTGATCTTGTGCTGGTTGAGTGCCGTGCGCACGCTCAGCAATTGTTGTTCGTCGCGCAGGGCCACAGGGTAATAACTGTGATTCAACTGGCTGTCGGCCTGCGGTGTCTGCAGATCCAGATAGTCCTGCAGCGACGAGGTGTAGTGATCGGCTATCTCCGCGCGCTCTTCGAGAATGTTGCTGATGTTGTCGAGAATGCACAGACCCATCGCAGCAGAGAATTCGTTGAGCTTAGCGTTGATGCCGATGCTGTCGATCCGGTCGACGCCGGAAATGCCGAAGTTGCACATCAGATGGGCTTGTCTGGCCAGCTCGTCATCGTTGGTGATGATCGCGCCACCTTCAATGGTGTGAAACAGCTTGGTGGCATGGAAGCTCAAGGTGCTGATGTCGCCATGATTGAGCACCGACTGGCCTGCGTGACGCACGGCGAATGCGTGTGCGCCGTCATAGACGACCTTGAGCTTGTGCTCGCGGGCTATCTGCTCAATGGCTTGCACATCACACGGATTGCCAAACACGTGGGTGGCGACGATTGCAGTGGTGTCTTCGGCAATACTGTGTTCGATGTGTTTCGGCGAGATGTTCCAGGTGTGCGCATCGATGTCGGCAAAGATCGGCCGGATGCCTTCCCATTGCAGCGAGCTGCTGGTCGCGACAAAACTGAATGGCGTAGTCACTGCGCTGCCACTCAGCCCCAGCGCCCGATAGGCCACTTGCAGGGCCAGGGTGCCGTTGTTGGTCAGAATAATGTGCCTGACGCCCAGGTAGTCCTTGAGCCGATCCGTCAGCTCCCTGGCCAGCGGACCGTGATTGGTCAGCCAGCCACGTGCGTAGATGCCTTCGACATAGCGTTTGAACTGGTCGATATCGCCCAGATATGTCTTGGTCACGTTAATCATCGAAGCCTCCATGTTTCTTTGAATCAGCGCGTTGCCAAGCGGGTGACCGGGCATCTTTCGCAGACGTACGTTGACTGCCGGGCACGCTACCGCTGAATCGGGTCGATCCAGTCAGGGCGCTGCTTACACAGAACCAGCGCGTAAGCGTCGAGTGGGTCGCATTGCATCAGGCAAAGCTACCGCCACACCGAACGCATTCAGCACTTTAAAAAGGAAGTGAGAGTCAACAGACATCCGCCAGCGCCGGGTAAGCGCCGTGGAAATAACTGACAGGGTGAGACTGGACAGCAGTCAACTTCGGCGGATGATTCCAACGCTATGCTCTGCGGCATGTGCGTAAAACTGGAATGTGCCTGACGGTCCTATATATCGGTGGCGGCAGGGTATCTGTCAAATTATTTCGTCAGGTTTCTGTTAGATTTTTGATAAATGGTAGAGCGAAGAATCTAACGTACTGATTTATAAGTGTGTCAAAAAAATATCATCCGTCGATGTCTTTTTAACGACACAGCTCACGGCCTCTGTCCGGCGTCGAGAGATCAACGGATTTTACGACAGCAGCTTTTTGAATATTCCATTTTGATCTATATAAATATTAATTGATAATTTTTGGTTCTATTTGGTTTCGTGCATGATCTTCCTCATGGTCTGTAAACGAGGAACGTGCATGAACGAGCCAGTGCTGTATTTTGATTACGCTGCCACCACGCCTGTGGACGAGCGTGTCATCAGGGTAATGGTCGATTGCCTGGGGGCGTCAGGCAATTTCGGTAATCCGGCCTCCAGCTCCCATTCGTTCGGCCAGAAGGCCCGCCTTGCGGTGGAACTTGCTCGCGGGCAGGTTGCGCATCTGGTGGGTGCGCAAGCCTCGCAGATCATCTGGACTTCCGGCGCCACCGAGTCCAGCAATCTGGCACTCAAGGGGGTAGCTCAGGAACGTGCCAGGCGCCAGGCAGCCGTCGCCGGAGGCAGACCCGGTCATATCATCACCAGCCTGATCGAGCACAAGGCGACCCTCGACACCGCCCGTCAGCTTGAGGAAGAGGGCGTCGACGTTACCTGGCTGGCGCCGGACAGCGAGGGCCTGATCAGTGCCGATGCAGTCAGTGCAGCCTTGCGTGACGATACATTTCTGGTCTCGCTGATGCTGGTCAATAACGAACTGGGTACCGTCAACGACATTGCCGAGATCGGCAGGCGCGTACGTGGGCACGGGGCGCTGTTGCATGTCGACGCTGCACAGGGCGCTGGCAAGCTGCCGATCGACCTCAGCCAGCTCGCGGTAGATTTGATGTCGCTCTCGGCACACAAGATCTATGGGCCCAAGGGCATTGGCGCCTTGTATGTCGGTCCGCGCGCGCAGCAGCGTGTTCTCGCCCAGATTCATGGAGGAGGGCACGAATGTGGCTTGCGCTCCGGGACACTGGCGACGCATCAGATCGCCGGAATGGGCGCGGCCTTTGCCCTGGCGGCAGAGGTGCTCGAAGAAGAGGTGGTTGAAATACAGCGGCTGAGCGATCGTCTTTGTGAGCGCCTGGCCAAGATTCCCGGGGTGTGTATCAACGGCAGTCCCACGCAGCGGATTGCCCACACGCTCAGTTTTACCTTCACCCATAACGATCTGGATGTCGCCGCGCTGGGTGAGAGTCTGGCCTTTTCGTCCACCTCCGCCTGCAACTCGGCGAAAAACCTGCCGTCGCATGTCCTGCTCGCCCTTGGGCTGAGCCCGCAGGCCGCGAGCCAGACGATACGCCTGAGCCTGGGGCGCTTCACCCGTGAGCAGGACATAGAGCGTGCGGTCGACTCGATTCGCGCCTCTCTTGTTCAGCCTGCGTTCTGGGCGGTTGCTCAGGCTCGATGAGTGCTCCATTATCTGAACCAGTGAAAGCAGTCAATTTCCGGGTCAGCAGGAGAGTCAATGAGCACGCAATCCAATGCCAGTTCAGGCGTGGCAGAACGTTTGGCGCAAACCCGCGCCTTGATGAGCAGGGAGCGCATCGATGCCTATCTGGTGCCGTCAGCGGATCCGCATCTCTCCGAATACCTGCCCGGCTATTGGCAGGGGCGCCAGTGGCTGTCGGGTTTTCACGGCTCGGTCGGTACACTGATCATCACCCAGGATTTTGCCGGCATTTGGGCTGATAGCCGCTACTGGGAACAGGCTACCAAGGAGCTGGCCGGCAGCGGCATCGAGCTGGTGAAACTGATGCCCGGCCAGCAAGGTCCACTCGAATGGCTGGCAGATGAAGCCAAGGCCGAAAGCGTGGTTGCCGTTGATGGCGCTGTTCTGGCTGTTGCTTCTTCGCGAACCCTGGCAAGCAAGCTCTACGAACGCGGTGCGCGGCTGCGAACCGATATCGACCTGCTCACCGAGCTATGGCAGGACCGGCCCGCGTTGCCGTCCCACCCTATTTACGAGCATTTGCCTCCCCAGGCGTCACTGGACCGTAGCGAAAAACTCGCGCGGGTTCGTCAGATCATCGTCGAGCGAAAAGCTGACTGGCATTTCATTGCAACGCTGGACGACATCGCCTGGCTGTTCAATCTGCGTGGCGCAGACGTTTCCTACAATCCGGTGTTCATCGCGTTCGCCTTGATCGGTCCGCAAAGCGTCACGCTGTTCGTGGATTCGAAGAAAGTGCCGGACTCGGTGCGCGCGCGCCTGGAGCGCGACGCTATCAACCTCATGGAGTACACGCAGATTGGCGCCGCCTTGCGTGAACTGCCGAAGGACGCGCGACTGCTGGTCGATCCGGCGCGGGTTACCTGCGGGCTGCTCGATTACCTGGACAGTGAGGTCACGCTGGTTGAAGGGCTTAACCCGAGCACGTTACTGAAGTCGCAAAAAACCGAAGCCGATACGGCCCACATCCGCCAGGCAATGGAGCAGGACGGCGCAGCGCTCTGCGAGTTCTTCGCCTGGCTGGACAGTGCGCTGGGGCGAGAGCCTGTCAGCGAGCTGACCATTGATGAAAAGCTCACGCAGGCACGCGAGCGACGTCCGGGCTATGTCTCGCCCAGCTTTGCCACCATCGCGGGTTTCAACGCCAATGGCGCGATGCCACATTACCGTGCTACCGAGGCGGAACATGCGCGGATAGAAGGTGATGGTTTACTGCTGATCGATTCGGGCGGCCAGTACCTTGGCGGCACCACTGACATCACGCGCATGGTGGCGATCGGAACGCCGAGCGCCGAACAGAAGCAGGACTGTACGCGTGTCCTCAAGGGTGTGATCGCATTGTCGCGTGCTCAGTTTCCCAAAGGGATTCAGTCGCCGCTGCTGGACGCAATTGCCCGAGCGCCGATCTGGAGTGAGGGTGTCAATTATGGCCACGGCACCGGGCATGGTGTGGGGTATTTCCTGAATGTGCACGAGGGGCCGCAGGTCATTGCCTATCAGGCGCCTGCAACGCCGCAGACGGCCATGCTGCCGGGCATGATCACGTCCATCGAGCCCGGTACGTACCGGCCTGGACGCTGGGGTGTGCGTATCGAAAACCTGGTGATCAACCAGGAAGCCGGCAAAACCGAATTCGGCGAGTTTCTGCGCTTCGAAACCCTGACGCTGTGCCCGATCGACACCCGTTGCCTCGAGGTGTCGATGTTGAGCGCAGAAGAGCGCGCCTGGCTGAACGACTACCATGTGCAGGTTCTGACGCGCTTGAGCCCGCTGCTGCAGGGCACTGCGCTGTTGTGGCTGCAGGCCCGCACGATCCCTGTCTGATCAAGCCTTCACGTTGCCGCGGGCTCAGTCCTGCGGCGACGGATTCGCCAGTGGTGCAGCTTTCCTGCACACGATGATCATGCTGCGGCTGGTGTAGCCGGCCGGGTTCAGGCCGAACGGATAGTCTTCGGGCTCCTCGGTGGCATCGCCTGACTTCGCGATCACCTTGAATGTTCTCGAAGCGCAGGAGTTGGTAGCCAGTTCGTAGCATTTTGCCCAGGACGACGTGAGGCCTGAGCAATTGATGTGGATGCCTCGCTTGCTTTGCGTGACGGGTTTGGACGTGGCTGCACAGCCTGCCACAGCCAATATGGCCAATACGACAAAAATGTATTTCATTCCTTTCCTTAGCGGGCCATTACTGATCGCGATCCATCCGATTGACTGGACCATGAGTCTTTTGAACTGTAACGCATAGCCACCGACTATAAATCGGTCAGGTACAAACATGGCGCATGCGCGTAACAAATGCTAGTGCCATATGGCTTCTTGATGCGTGGTAAGTTCAGTCAGCCGGCACCAGTTGAGGTTTGCTGTTTGCAGAACCAAGGGTTGCGCCAATGGACGCGAAGATGATCGCGCCGATCGCCAGCCACTGAGTCAATGAAAGGCTTTCATGAAGAAACACCAGGCCGGAAAGCGCGGCGAAGACCGGTTCCAGGCTTGCCAGCGTGCCAAATGTACGCGCCGACATTCGCGTCAGGGCGATCATCTCCAGGCTGTAGGGCAGGGCAGTCGAGAGGATTGCGACACCCAGTGCTGCGGGTATCAGTGAAATATCCAGTAACGCAGAGCCTGCGTGTATTACGCCTATCGGGCCTATGAACAGCGCGGCAATCACGACACCAAGCGCTGCTGTCTGCACACCGTTGTCGGCGCCTGCCTTGTGACCGAATACGATGTATGCGGCCCAGCACACCCCGGCGCCCAAGGCGTAGCCCGCACCGAGCAGATCAATCGCGGCAGCTGAGGTCCCCAGAGGGATCAACAGCAGCAGGCCGATGACTGCCAGAGTTACCCAGAGGAAATCAATGGGCTTACGGGAGGACAGCAAAGCCACCGCCAGCGGACCGGTGAACTCCAGGGCTACTGCAATTCCCAAGGGGACTGTCTGCAACGACATATAGAAGAGAAGGTTCATGCAGCCCAGCGCAATGCCGTAGATCACCACGGTGCGTAACGACTTTGCAGTCAGATTCGCCCGCCACGGGCGCAGGACGGCAACCAGGATAAGGCTGGCGAATACCAGCCTCAGGGTCGTGGTGCCTTGCGCGCCCACGACAGGGAAAAGACTCTTTGCCAGCGACGCGCCGCTTTGAATGGAGATCATGGCGATCATCAGCAGTCCCAGAGGGAACAGGGCAGAGGCTATGTTGCGGGATTTCTCAGACATTTCAGATGTACATCCTGGTGTGATCCGGGCACAGGTAATGGCGCATGATGCGGAATAATCAATGAATGGGCAATATATTGCGCAAGGAGCACATGCTCTTCTATATAGGTAATCACGAAACGGTCAATTTCGGCGATTTTGAAATTAACGGTTGACGCCCTCTGTGAGGTGTCTATAATTCGCCCCACTTCCGGCGCAGACGGAAACGAAAAAGCCTTGTAGATCAATAGTTTGCAAGGTTTTGGAGTGAAGAGTCAGCGAGGAAGGAGGTCGGGTCTGGATTGATCGACAGCGGTGAGAAAAAAGAGTTTGACACGCGGT
>NZ_AWQP01000082.1:0-24723 GCF_000972175.1 Pseudomonas syringae pv. coryli str. NCPPB 4273
CTGGACGCTCCGCGTCCGATCCTGAATGTGCGGCGCGGCGCAGATCTGTGACGCAGAGCGTCACGAAAGGCGTTCCCACGCTGGAGCGTGAGGAACGATAGTCGTCAGGCAGATCGCTGTACGGGTGGCGCGCGAGGTGTCCGGGCAAACACTATCGTGCCCATGCTCCGCGTGGGTATGCCGTTCTGGACGCTCTGCGTCCTCTTTGGGCATATAGCGCAGCGCAGATCTGTGACGCAGAGCGTCACGAAATGCGTTCCCACGCTGGAGTGGTGAGGAACGATAGTCGTCAGGGAGATCGCTGTACGGGTGGCGCGCGAGGTGTCCGGCAAACACTATCGTACCCATGCTCCGCGTGGGTATGCCGTTCTGGACGCTCTGCGTCCTCTTCTGAGCATTACGCACGCAAATCCAATAAGCTCCAATGCCGGGCTCGGTTAATAGCGATGCACGTCCCGGCCTACAGGAGTTTTGTATGCGCAAGGATTACCTCGCTTTCTTCGTCTCGCTTTTCCTGTCCAGGCTGGCGGATCAGATCCTGTTGTTCATTGTGCCGCTGGTGGTGTTCCAGACCACCAACAGCGCTTCATGGGCCGGGCTGGCGTTTTTCGTGGAATCGCTGCCGAGGTTTCTTGCGTTTCCGTTGTGCGGTGCCCTCTGCGACAAGTACTCGCCAGTCAAAATTCTGCATATCAGCCAGATCTACCGGGCATCGCTGTGCGTGCTGGCGATGCTGCTCTACGCCATCTTTGGCGGTATCGGATGGCTGGTGGTGCTGTCGGCACTGTGCGGGGTCCTGACCACGCAAGGCATCATGGCGCGCGAAGTGCTCATGCCGCATATCTTTCAGCACTACAGCTACACCAGAACGTTGTCCTATTCCCAGATCGCCGACCAGTCAGGGCTGGTTCTCGGGCCCCTGGTCGCGGCACTGATGCTTGAAGTGTGGGCCTGGCACTGGGTCGTACTGTTGACCGCTGGCCTGTTCCTGCTGGCAGACCTGAGCATGCTCGCGTGGCAACGTCTCAGCCGTATCACGCTGGAGGTGTTCGAGCAGCATCAGGACATCTGGCTGCAGCCGTTGCGGATTGCATTCGGGCATATCCGCAGCCTGGCGGAATTGAAAAAGATCATCACGCTGGCGGTAGGCTTCAATCTGATCGTCGGTGTCACGCTGGCGACCTCGGCAGCCATGGTGATCGGTGAGTACGGCGCCGGCAAAGACAGCTATGCCGGGCTGCAGGCGGCGGGTGCGGTGACTACCATCGTGATCCTGTTCTTCCTGGCCCGCGTGGCTCTGCCCATGCGCGTGCTGGGTGGCGTCGGCTTTTCGATGATCGCGACCGGCGCATTCATCAGCGCCCTGAGCCCGAACCTGATTGGCTATGCGCTGGGGTTTCTGTTGATCGTCGGCTTCGACAAGATGTTCAACGTCTACATGCGCACCCTCCGGCAGCGGGTGATACCGCCTCAGGACTTCGGCAAGACGGTGGGCGTGATCACGTTGCTCAACAACCTGTCGCAGCCTCTGGCGGGTTTGCTGGTGGCCCTGCTCGCAGCGCCCTTGGGCATCCGCCAAGTCATCCTGAGTTTGGCCGTGCTGACGAGCGTTATCGGAGCGGGTGCCCTGTGGTGGTTTGCAAAGGCACGCAGCCCTTTCCCGACCCCGATTGTTGAGGCTGATCGGGAGGCCGGGAAATGAAAACGAGAGGGTTGGAGTGGGATGAAATTGAGGGTCAACGCAAGCGCGCTCAGACCCCCTGATAAATTCGGCAGGCTCCTCTCCGTCCCTACAGAGAGCAGCCCGATTGCCGCCGCTTCAGCCTTAAAACGCCAATGTCACCCGGGCATTCAGCGACTGATCCGATGCGTCGTTGCTCACCTGTCCGTCGTAGCTCAGGCCCACGCTCAAGGTATCGCTCAACCCCAAGTCGACACCTGCGCCGAGCACGGCTGCGCTGCGGGCGATGGGGGCGCCGGAGAGTTCGAAGGTGTCACCGCCGCTGAAGGCCGAGCGGCTTTCCGGGGTGACGTCGCCGTAGGCGCGACGCCAGCCCAGTGTGGCGTTGGGTTTGATCACGACGCTGCCTGCGTTCAGGCGGGTCGCTGCACGCAGGCCCAGGGTGCTGAAGGTGATGTGGTTGTCCTGGGACTTGTTCTGCAGGCTGATGGCGTTGCTGTTCTCGTCGAAGGCGTCGGTGTCCAGGCGTACGTGTGCCAGGTTGGCGAAGGGTTCAAGCTGTGCGTTGCCCATTTCCAGGGTGTAGCCCAGTTCGCCGAAGACCTGATTGGTCGCTGCCTTGTAGTCTTCCTTGAAGTGCTCGGACGAGCCCGGCAGGTCCAGCGTGCGCTTGGCGGTCAGCTCATGCCAGGTGCGCACCGCGCCGAGGCGCAGGCCCAGTTGGCCCCATTTCGCGCCGCCATAGACACCCAGGTGATAGTTGTCGCTGTCGGTCGAGCCAGACGCGTGGCGCAGGTCGAAGCTGCTGTTGCTGAAGCCTGCCAATGCACCCACACGCCAGGTGTCGTCGAGCGGTACGTCGGCGCCGAACAACAGGCCGCTGGTGCGGGTTTCCAGGCCTGAGGCGTCACGGCTGCTGTCGGTCTGGCCGGTCGCGCCGATGGCCTGGGTCCACACCACACCGCGTGAAGCATCACCGGCGAGGGTTTGCGTGGTGCTGCCGAATGCCTGTGTGGATTGCGCTTGTTGCATGCGAGCATTCATGGCATTGCGCACCAGCCGGCTGTCTTCGATCAGTGCAGATTGGGTCGATGCATGCAGCTCGTTGGACAGCGCGCTGAACGTGGCCTGCGCCGTCGAGGCGTCGTCCTGCACCACCTGACGCCACAGCGCGTTGCCTGCGCCCGCGCTGTCCAGACCCTGTGCGACCGCCTTGGCGTTGCGCGTGGTCGCCAGGCTGGCGAAGGTTTGTGCGTTGCGATCCAGCGTCAGCCCGACATCGGTAGCGGTGTAGTTCAGCGTCGGGGTAAGGAACGCGAAGTTGGTTTGTACGGCGGCAAATGCACCGCTCACGCCACCGGCTGCGGAGAGGATCGAATAACGGCTCGCCGCTAGCCAGTTACCGCCTTCGACCAGCGACAGCGTGCTGTTGTTGATCGTCGCGCGGCCGCTGGCGACGATGCGGTCGGCTTTGCCACTGGCGTCCGACTCCACTTGATAAACCGAACCCTGAGCCAGGTTGACGTCACCATTGACGTTCAGTTGCCCGACCGAATTACCCGGTGCGACCACGCCGCCCTGAGCGACGTTGATGCCGCCGACGGTGCCGTTGCCACCCAGCGTTGCGCCTTGCTGCACGCTGACGATGGAGTTACCGAGGTTGCCATTAACTGCCAGGCGACCGGCCTGCACGGTCGTCGCGCCGGACAGGCTGCTGTTGCCGGTCAGGTTCAGCGAGCCGATACCGCGTTTGATCAGCGCGCCGGTGCCCGTGAGGGTGTTGGCGAGGGTGTCGTTGGTGGACTGATCGACCACCAGCGTTGCGTTATCGGTGATCGTGCCGCTGCCGAAGGCCTGGGCATGACCGGTCAGGGTGCCGCCGTTGATCAGCGTGCCGCCCGAGTAGGTGTTGTTGCCGGTCAGGATCAGGTTGCCCGTACCGTTCTTGATCAGCGCACCGCTGCCGCTGATGTCGTTGCGCCAGGCGTCGATGGCGTTATAGCCGCCCAGGCTGGCGTTCATGTTGACGGTGACGTTGGAATTGAACGCGCCGTAACCATCGCCTGCGGCATACAGGTTCAAGCGACCGTAGCCACCTGACTGATCGATCACTGCGTAGCCCGACGACAGTTCAGTGGTCGCCAGAATCTCGCGGCGCTGGCTGGCATCCAGGTACGGGAAGCGTGTTTCCAGCAGTACTTCAGCGTTGGTTGGCACGACCGGGGCCAAGTTGGTCGGGCCGACCGGGTCGAAGCCGTAGGTCATGCGCGCGGTGTACAGCGCCTTGTCCTGTGCGTGTTGGGAAGTGCGGTCGGTGGCCGGGTCGATGGCCGTCATGCAATTGTTGACGTTGCCGCCGCACTGAGCAGTGAAATAGGCCAGCGCCTGTGCGCGAGCATCGGCGCGCAGTTGGGCGTTGGCCGGGTTGGACAGGTTGTCGATGGCGAAATAGGTCGCGGTGATTCGCCCGCCCATCACGTCGAAGGGCGAGTGCATGCCCGCTTCGATGCGGTTGTCGCCGATCTCCGAAGCACGCAGCATCAACTCGCTGAACCGCTCGGGGATCGCGTAGGCCAATGCGTAGGCTGACAGGTAGGCAGCGTTGGTGTGACCGCTGGGGAAACCCGAGTCACTGGCCGGCGTGGTGCTTTCGGCCGGGCGTAGAGAGGGCGCGACGACGAATGCCAGGCTCTGTCCGTCGAGGCTCTGCCGCCATGGCCGTGGATACAGATAGTGGGACTTGGCCGGGGTCGTGGAGGCATCGTTGCGCACCGCGCCGACCAGGTCGACCACCTTGCCCAGCGCCGAGGACGAACTGCCTGCGCCATTGCCTTTGTCGTCGTACCTGACGGTTTTGTTGCTGTCGTCGAATTGCGTGATGGTCGTGAACGCGCCCGCGCCGGCTTTGTAAGCATCGCTCAGCGAGCCCAGGCCGCTGATGGCGCTGTAGCTCTGGTCGCGGCGGTCATCGAAGTAGGCGGCGGTTTCCTGCGCCAGCGTGCGCGAGTTGGCACGGTCGACCACGATCTGCAGGTTGCGCCGAAGCAGGCTCTGACCGAGGGCCGTCGGCGTGCCAGTGTCCCAGGTTGCGCCGGTTGTCCACAGGGTGTTGAACCCGGAGAGCAGGTCGACACCGTTTATACGATTGTCATTGGCACGGCTCGCAGCCTGAACCGAGACGGCAAGCAGCGACAGTATCAATGACGACACCATTACATGGACAACCGGTTTATTGGATCGCATAGCGGGCGCTTCACTCAGGTCGAATAAGGCGCCGACCCTAGCAAGGCGGTCTTACACTTGGATGTATCTGCTGTGACACATTTATGCTGGCTGACGTTACACCGCGAGGCAGTGAAAAATTCAGCACTATCGATATTCTTTAACGGTATTTAAATTCTGTTTCTTATACCTATAGAGTTTCGTCTTTCAGTCACACAGTCCTGGAGTCGGAGTTCTCATGCCAGCAGCCTCCCTCGCTTCATCGTCCGCTCAACCTGCTTCGCAATCCTTCGAAGTGCGTCCATTCACCGAAAAGGTGGGCGCGGAAATCGTTGGGCTGGATCTGTCCAGGCCGTTGAACGATGCCGACTTCGCTCGTGTGCATCAGGCACATCTGGATCACCACGTGCTGGTGTTCCGCGATCAGCAGATCACGCCGCAACAGCAGATCGATTTCAGCCGACGCTTCGGGGTGCTGCAGATCCATGTGCTCAAGCAGTTTCTGTTGGCCAACCACCCGGAAATCCTGATCGTCTCCAACATTGTCGAGAACGATAAGCCCGTGGGCCTGGGCGATGCCGGTAAATACTGGCATTCGGACCTGTCTTACAAAGAGCTGCCCAGCCTGGGGTCGATGCTTTACGCCCAGGAACTGCCAAGTGAAGGCGGCGATACGCTGTTTGCAGATATGCACCTGGCGTGGGAAACGTTGCCGCAACACCTGCGCGATGCGGTTGAAGGGCGTTCAGCGGTGCACAGTTACACCGCACGCTACGCCGAGGGCCACAACGCCGCCAACTGGCGTCCGACCCTGACCGCCGAGCAACTGGCGCAGGTGGTCGAAGTCAGCCACCCGATCGTTCGCACCCACCCTGAAAACGGGCGCAAGGCGCTGTTCGTCAGCGAGGGTTTCACGACACGCATCCTCGGTCTGCCGGAAGACGAGAGCCGTCAGATTCTCAACGAGATTTACGCCCACAGCGTTAAGCCCGAGCACATCTATCGACACCAGTGGCAGGCCAACGACATGGTGTTCTGGGACAACCGTTCCCTGATCCATCTGGCTGCAGGCTGCCCGGCGCACCTGCGCCGCAAGCTGCATCGCACGACCATTCAAGGCACCGCGCCATTTTGATTCAGGAGAGCCGTTCATGAATGCTGTCGCGCAAGGCCACACGGCCAGCACCAGCACCAGCACCCAACCGCAGCCGGCTGCACAGCCCACTGCTGAAGCCTTGCTGCAAGTTCGCGGCGTCAGCCTCGAATACCGCACGCCAGAACGCGTGGTGCGGGCGACGCATCAGGTCAGTTTCGAAGTCGATCCGGCCGATCGTTTCGTGCTGCTGGGCCCATCCGGTTGCGGCAAGTCGACGCTGCTCAAGGCGGTGGCCGGTTTCATCGAGCCCAGTGAGGGCGAGATTCGTCTGGCGGGGCATCAGGTCACCGAGCCTGGCCCGGACCGCATCGTGGTGTTTCAGGAATTCGACCAGTTGCCACCGTGGAAAACCGTGATCGAGAACGTCATGTTTCCGCTGCTGGCATCACGCACGCTGAAGCGCCCCGAAGCGCTGGAGCGCGCACGTTACTATCTGGAAAAGGTCGGCCTCAGTGCGTTTGCCGATGCCTACCCGCACACCTTGTCCGGTGGCATGAAGGCCCGCGTGGCGATTGCCCGGGCTTTGGCCATGCAGCCGAAAATCCTGCTGATGGACGAGCCCTTTGCCGCACTGGATGCACTGACCCGACGCAAGATGCAGGAAGAGCTGCTGGAGCTGTGGGACGAGGTGCGCTTCACGTTGCTGTTCGTCACGCACTCCATCGAAGAAGCGCTGGTGGTCGGTAACCGCATCCTGCTGCTGTCGCCGCATCCGGGCCGTGTAAGGGCGGAAATCAACAGCCATCAATACGACCTGAAAAGTCTCGGCGGCGTCGGCTTTCAGCAAACCGCGCAGCGTATTCATCGGTTGTTGTTCGATGAAGGCGAGGCCGGGCCGGTCGAGCAGGATCTGAATTTTCAGGACATCCGGATTGCTTACTAGGCTACTGCCTTGATCGTTCCCACGCTCCGCGTGGTAATGCCTTTCAGGACGCTCCGCGTCCTATCTACACGATTACCGGGAAACCCGAATCATGAGCCTCGCACCTCCCGCTCGCGAAGAATATGAAATCACGCTGGAGCCTTTCACTCAGGAAGACCTGGCCCGCGATCTGCCCCTGGCACAGCGTATCTGGCAACTGAGCTGGGTGCGCAAATGCGTCATCATGATCGCCCTGGCGGTGATCTGGGAACTGGCCGCGCGTCTGCAGAACAACGACCTGCTGTTGCCGAGCTTTCTGCAAACGGCTGCCGCCTTTTATGACGGGCTGATCTCCGGTGAGTTGCCGGGCAAGGTCTGGATCTCCCTGACCGTACTGATTCAGGGCTATCTGATCGGCATCGTGCTGGCGTTCGCCCTGACTACCCTGGCAGTGTCCACCCAACTGGGCCGCGACCTGCTCAGCACCTTGACGGCCATGTTCAACCCGTTACCGGCCATTGCCCTGCTGCCGCTGGCGCTGCTGTGGTTCGGGCTGGGTCAGAACAGCCTGATCTTCGTGCTGGTGCATTCGGTGCTCTGGGCGCTGGCGCTCAATACTTACGCGGGCTTTCTGGGTGTCTCGGAAACCCAGCGCATGGCCGGGCGCAACTACGGCCTCAAAGGCCTGCGCTTTGTCTGGCACATCCTGATCCCTGCTGCGCTGCCGTCGATTCTGGCCGGTCTGAAAATCGGCTGGGCCTTTGCCTGGCGCACACTGATCGCCGCCGAGCTGGTGTTTGGCGCGTCCTCCGGCAAGGGCGGTCTGGGCTGGTACATCTTCCAGAACCGTAACGAGCTGTATACCGACAAGGTCTTTGCGGGGCTGGCGGCAGTGATCCTCATCGGCCTGCTGGTCGAGAACCTGCTGTTCGCCAACATCGAGCGCCTGACCGTCAAGCGTTGGGGCATGCAGCGTTGAAACGCCGTCTTTTTTTGAATAATCAGGGTGAGAACCACATGGAAACTGCATTTCAACGTCCGGCACTGACTGTGTTGGCGGCGACCCTCGGTTTGTTTGGCGCGCTGCTCAGCGGCGGCGCTCAGGCTGAAGGCAAGATCAGCATCGCTCAGCAATTCGGCATCGGCTACCTGATCCTCGACGTGGTGCGCGATCAGAAACTGATCGAGAAACACGGCAAGGAGCAGGGCCTGGACATCAAGGTCGACTGGAACAGCATCTCCGGTGCCACGGCGATGAACGAAGCGCTGCTGGCCGGCGCACTGGACGTGGTGTCGGCAGGCGTGCCGCCGATGCTGACCGTCTGGGACCGCACCAAGGGCAAACAGAACGTCAAGGCGATTGCCTCGCTGGGTTCGATGCCCAATTACCTGTTGACCAACAACCCCAACGTCAAGACCCTCAAGGACTTCACCGACAAGGACCGCATCGCCGTACCGGCTGCGGGCGTGGGCTTCCAGTCGCGCACATTGCAGATCGAAACCGCCAAGCTGTTCGGTAACGACAACTACAAGAAATTCGACAACATTTCGGTCAGCCTGGCGCACCCGGACGCAACCTCCGCGCTGATTGCCGGTGGCTCGGAAATCAACTCGCACTTCTCCAGCCCGCCGTTCCAGTATCAGGAACTGGAGAACCCCAACGTCCATAAGGTGCTCAGTTCCTATGACGTGCTGGGCGGCCAGGCGACGTTTAACGTGCTCTACACCACCGAGAAATTCCACGACAAAAACCCCAAGACCTACAAGGCGTTCTACGACGCGCTGGCTGAAGCCGAGAAGATCATCAAGGCCGACAAGCCCGCTGCCGCGCAGACCTACATCCGCGTCGAGCAATCGAAGCTGCCGTTGCCCCTGGTAGAGAAAATCGTCGCCGACCCGGAAATCGATTTCACTATCACGCCGCAGCGCACCTTCATCTACGCCGAGAAACTGCATGAGCTGGGTGTGTTGAAAAACAAGGCGGCGAGCTGGAAGGATTTTTTCTTCGAAGAAGCACACGGCACCGAGGGCAGCTGATCGGCGCTGCTTGAGGATGACGCAGAGCGTCACGAACGGCATTCCCACGCGGAGCGTGAGGAACGATAGGCGATCTCCCGGGCGCCTATCGTTCCTCACGCTCCAGCGTGGGAATGCCGTTCCGGACGCTCTGCGTCCTCTTCTCGAAGAATCAGGTTACTTCCGCTCACGAAAAACCTGTCCTGCAGGACCTTTCCTTCAGTCTTTTCGCTTTCCTGCGTATGACCTTTCCTAGAAAATCCCGGGCCCTTGTGCCTGCCAACTCTGCACACTAGGCTGCGTCGGTCGCTGATTTTTCCAGCGACCGGGTTTAGCAGCCTGTTTGTGGATAACAAGTGGCGCGAGTGCCGTTTATGGCGGCTTTGCGTGGGGTACCTTCGGGTGCGCCGGTTGCTTGCGCTTGTTCCACACCGGTCTGCTAACCCGCGTCAAAGTCGCCACCCTTGTTTGTTTAGCAGCAGGCATCTGGTGGTCTTGTCAGCTAAAGGAATAAGCGATGATCAACTCAACCCCATCCCCGCCGCTCCCCAACTCTCTGGAAGACTCTCTGATACAGGTCAGCGAAATACTGCGCTGTGCCTCTGCCACCGCGTATGAAACCGGTGACAACCTCGATGGCCTGAAACGTGATCTGGCGTTCTCGGTGGTGCATCTGATCAATATGGCCAAGGCCGAGCTGGAGCGCTCGCTGGAATGCGTCCAGAATCCCTGACAGCCCTGATGCAACCTAGCAGTTCTACGAGTAGCCGCTGCGGTCCCTGCGGTGCATTGTGTGCTTGAAGAGGCCTGCCTCGCTGATCAAGACCACTCCGGTTACTCGCCATGCGCCAGCCAACCCCTCTGTGCCGTTACCGCTACGACGCGCTTGACCGGCTCGCGGCTCGCACGCCTGCGGCTGGAGCCATTGCCCGTTCGTTCTATCAGTCCGATATTCTGGTCAGCGAGATTCAGGGGGCAGAACACCTTCGTTTCCTGCATCGCGACCGTCAGTTGCTGGCCATGCAGTCAGCGCTCGCCACGTTGTTGATCGGCTCGGACCAACAGCACAGCGTGCTCCACACCGTATCGGCCGGCTTGCCTGGCCCTATCGCCTACACCCCTTACGGGCATCGGCAAGCATTGAACCAGCTGCCAGGCTTCAACGGTGAGCGACCCGATCCGTCGACCGGTCATTACCTGCTGGGCAATGGTTATCGCGCCTACAACCCCGTTTTGATGCGCTTCAACAGCCCGGACAGTATGAGTCCGTTTGGCAAGGGTGGAATAAATGCCTATGCGTATTGTGCGGGGGACCCGGTCAATCGATCTGATCCGAGCGGGCATGAACTCTTGGATGATGTGCAGGCGTACATCTACCTTGGCGCAGCCCTTGCTACCGGCGTTTTTGGCCTGTTGACGGCTCGTTCGTCTATAAAGGCTGTGTTAAAGGGAGTGAAGGTAAAGCCCGAAGTAAACGCTATCGATAATGTCCTCCCCAAGACACCCTTGCTCAGAAGACCGGCGAACACGGAGGAAAAACTCTTGGGATTCATTGGCGTCGGGGCGCTTACGGCCAGTGTGGCATGGACCGCAGGTTATATTACGGGAAAGTTCGAGGGTGGTTTACTGGCAGCTCGTACGCTGAGAAGCGTTGCTATAGTTGTTGTTATCCCCGTCGTCGGGTCTCGTGGCGTGATGTATTTGCGTTCCAGACTTGCAGAGCGAGCTACAAAACGAGCAGCAAAAAAAGCTGCGAAGTTGGCGCAGAGCGCCTTACCTGAGTTTAATGTCACTACATCCCGGGCTTCAAGCATTCGGAGTGGTGATTTAAATGTTGAAGAAACCCAATTTTGAACATCCTCTTCGTTCTCTGCATAAACCCGCTCGCTGACATTTCTACCAGTAGACCTGCCTCCCGACTCGGATCACGCTGAAGCCTGACCTCCATCATCAGGGAACGATAATGGCCATCCTGTGCAGGTACACCTACGACCCGCTGGACCGCTTATCGACATTGACGCCATTGGCTCAGGCCGTCGCCAACCGGTTCTATAACGGCGAGCAACTGATGACCGAGTTACAGGGCGGCAGGCAACGAACCTGCATCCGCGCTGGCGGCCAGTTGCTCGCGCAACAGAGTCGGGAGGGCGATGAGGTCGTGACAATGATGATCGCCAGCGATCTGCACAATAGCGTTCTGCATGCGAGTGAAGACGGACACCAGGCGGACATTGCCTACTCGCCTTACGGTCACCATGACACTGCCCAGGCCCTCGATGGAATGCCCGGTTTCAACGGCGAACAGAGCGACCCTCTCACCGGTTATTACCTGCTTGGCAACGGTTATCGCGCCTACAACCCGGTGCTGATGCGCTTCAACAGCCCGGACAGCCTGAGCCCGTTTGGCAAGGGTGGCGTGAATGCGTACGCGTATTGCGCGGGAGATCCGGTCAACCGGGTTGATCCGACAGGGCATGAAAGCGCGTTGTTTTGGGTGGGTTTAGGCCTGACGGTACTCGGTGCGCTCGGAGGGGGGGCAGGGATACTCCTATCGAAGGGAGTCAAGACGAGGACAGTCTCGGTCGTCGGCTCATTAACAGGTATTCTTGGCCTTTTTCCCACGATAGGGTCGGTGTTGACGAAAGACGCGCACCCCGAGACCAGCTCAATATTTCAATATGTGGGATTTGGCTTAGGAGTCACTTCGACAGTGTTTTGGCGGGGCTCCTTAGCTGCGAGACGAATGAGGCAAAGACGATCTGATGTTCAAGCTGGAGCAAATGGGCTCGCCGGGCGAATAACAGCGCCTAACTCCACCCGCCAACCGCCACCGTATAGTCTACGGCCGCCTGATGCGCCGCCACCGTATAGTCCACGGCCGTCTGATGCGCCGCCAGAATATACACGAAGGGATCCACATCCTTTTCCCCCACACATCGCTGCAAGAGAGGCTCTTGGCGCTTCAACTGCCTCATCGATAAACTCAACAAGTGGGTTCGGCCTACCTTTACAGAGCCGCGGAAGCAACGCTGGGGCTGCTGGCAGAAGGATCAGATATTCTATTTAGCGACGTTTGTCTTGATGCCATCCAGCCTTCTGCCAGAACCTGGGCGATTTTACAGAGCCATGACAACCCATGAGCTTATTATCCAGGTCACCCGGACTCTCGCTTTCGGGTGACCCACTGATAGTTTTGCCAGTGGACTGCCGGCCCCGACGGGCTCACGCTAAAGCCCTGACCTCGTCATCATCAGGGAACGATAATGGCCATCCTCTGCAAGTACACCTACGACCCGCTGGACCGCGTATCCACAGTGACGCCCCTGGCCCAGGCCGTCGCCAACCGGTTCTATAATGGCGAGCAACTGATGACCGAATTGCACGGTGACAGGCAACGAACCTGTATCCGTGCAGGCGCACAATGGCTGGCGCAGCAGAGTCGGGAGGGCGATGAGGTCGTGACAACCATGATCGCCAGCGACCTGCATAACAGCGTGCTGCACGCGAGCAAAGACGGGCATCAGGCGGACATTGCCTATACGCCGTTCGGGCATCATCAAGCCGGGCAGACGATTGCAGAACTACCCGGTTTCAACGGCGAACAGGCTGACCCGCTGACCGGCCACTACCTGCTTGGCAACGGTTATCGCGCCTACAACCCGGTGCTGATGCGCTTCAACAGCCCGGACAGTATGAGTCCGTTTGGTAAGGGTGGGTTGAATGCGTATGCCTATTGTGTGGGGGATCCGGTCAACCGGGTTGATCCGACGGGGCATATTTCGATCGGTCTGTCTTTTCTATCGGGGATTTTGTTCAGTGCCGTGGGGGCGGGAGCGATAGGGGCGTCTGCTGGGCTCAAAGGATCAGACAGTGAGCTCAGTACCATACTCGGTGCAGTTGGGAGTGTTTCTTTGCTGGCCGGCGCAATGGGGTTTGCAAGCACGATACGAAAATGGCGAGGAGCAAAATTAAAATTCAATGATGTGGAAAAAATTTATAAGAGGAAATTGAGCGACGAGAAATTAGTCTTTGAGCGTCTAAGGGAATCGTACCGTACTCATAGGCAACGTTCTTTTCGAGAGGGGATGGACCGTGTTGAACAGGAGTCAATTGGCGCACGAGATTTGCTTTTTGATATGCAACATGTTGATGCGCTGGTTATTAATCGCACTACTTTTTACAGTGACAGGCATATGCTGGCTGCTAATCGGGTTTTGTTGGACAATCAATTCAGGAATACAGGCCGGACATTCGGTACGCTCAGACTAGATTCCCAAGCTGGACTGGACGTCAGAACTATTCGCCAAGGTCAGACACTTTCTCGGAATAACTATCGAGTCAGAAATTCACTAGATAGTGCCTGAGAGCCGACAAAATGCGTATACGTACAACTGACAGGTTGCCAGGTGATTACGGACTGGCAGCATATAAAATTAAGCCGTCTCTCAATCAGATACGTGAGATCAATTCCAACTCAACGTCATGTCACTGAACGCGGGGAGCAATGCTGGGGCTGACGGCATGAGGATCAGACATTTTATTGAGTGAATGCCGTCTTGATGCCATCCAGCCTTCTGCCCGAACCTAGGCGATTTTACAGAGCCATGACAACCCATGAGCTCATTACCCAGGTCACCCGGACTCTTGCTTTCGGGTGCCTTACTGATAGTTTTGCCAGTGGACTGCCGGTTCCGACGGGCTCACGCTAAAGCCCTGACTTCGTCATCATCAGGGAACGATAATGGCCATCCTCTGCAAGTACACCTACGACCCGCTGGACCGCTTATCCACAGTGACGCCATTGGCCCAGGCCGTCGCCAACCGGTTCTACAACGGCGAGCAACTGATGACCGAATTGCACGGCGACAGGCAACGAACCTGTATCCGCGCAGGCGCACAATGGCTGGCGCAACAGAGTCGGGAGGGTGATGAGGTCGTGACAACCATGATCGCCGGCGACCTGCACAACAGCGTGCTGCACGCGAGCAAAGACGGGCATCAGGCGGACATTGCCTATACGCCGTTCGGGCACCATCAAGCCGGGCAGACGATTGCAGAGCTACCCGGTTTCAACGGCGAACAGCCTGACCCGCTGACCGGCCATTACCTGCTCGGCAATGGTTATCGCGCGTACAACCCTGTGTTGATGCGCTTCAACAGCCCGGACAGTATGAGTCCGTTTGGTAAGGGGGGGGAATGTATATGCGTATTGCCTTGGCGATCCGGTTAATCGCACAGACAGTACAGGACATGAATCTTGGGATTTTTATGCAAGTTTGGCCATGGCTGTGGTGGGTGTTGTATTAGGCACTTATGCTTTTCCTAAAGTTCTTAGCGCAAAAGCACTTGGGGTGACTGCCCTTGCCGGATTTGGTGCTTCTTCCGCGGCTACAGCATCTGTGCTTACGGACTATTACGATGTAGAGGGTGGCTCGGAACTGGGTTGGGTGGCTGTTGGTCTGGGCGCCTTTTCATTGGCCTCTGGTGCAATGTCCGCAAAATCTGCATTTGCTCGTGGCCGGGCTCGCGGCCCGACAATTAGCTCCGCGAGAGCGCTTCCAACTCAACGCCCTGCGCAATCCTCTGCTGGGTTTCAGACTACATCCTTTACATTGCCACGAGCAAAACTATCACCATTAAGCGTCGCGCCGGCACAGTCGCCTACTATTCGCCGAACGGGCTATCCTAAATACCGAAATATAAGAAGGCCTGTTTTCCACGAGTATTTGTCTGGAGTCCACAAGATGCCAACGATATATGAAGTGCCATCGTATTCCATACGCGCGGGCCATGAATTTATGTATTAATCGATACGCTACGTCCGATTTCGGCAGTGGCGCTCAAAAGCAATCTATCTGCCGAAATTCGTACCAGCAAAGCTCAATTAAAATGCGCTGAGTCCCTTTGGGCCAATCATTCATTTGAAGGTCTTTCGTGCCCACCCACTTTCTGCCCCGTTAATGAACCCTCCCTCTCGCACACAGTCGCATACTCACGCTATTCTCTCGCCCTGATCACGCCCGCATCCGGCAGTTGCACAAGGAGTCTGCATGCCCGTTCGTATTTCAAGACTGGTTACGTTCGGTCTGGCCGCTGCATTGGCGGCGCTGGCCGGTTGTGGCGAGGAAAAACCGGCGGCGCCCGAACTGCCCAGGGTTTATGTGCAGACGGTAAAAAGTGCCGACTTCGCCGCCAGTGTCGCCCTGACCGGTGATGTTCAGGCGCGGGTGCAGACCCGTCTTTCATTCCGGGTCAATGGCAAGATCATTCAGCGTAATGTCGATGTGGGCGATCGGGTCACTGCCCGGCAGGTGCTGGCGCGGCTCGACCCCAAGGATCTGCAGGTCAACGTCGACTCGGCCGCTGCTGCTGTGGCTGCCGAGCAGGCCCGCGTGAATCAGGCCAGCGCTGCGTTCGTCCGACAACAAAAGTTGTTGCCTAAGGGTTATACCAGCCGCAGCGAATATGACTCTGCACAAGCGGCGTTGCGCGGCAGTGAAAGTTCGTTGAAGGCGGCGCAGGCGCAATTGGCCAATGCCCGTGAACAACTGGGTTATACCGCTCTGGTCGCTGACGCACCGGGTGTGATCACCGCGCGTCAGGCTGAAGTCGGGCAAGTGGTGCAGGCCACCATGCCGATTTTCGATCTGGCGCGCGACGGTGATCGCGACGCGGTGTTCAATGTCTATGAGTCGCTGTTCGTTCAGCCGCCAACCGATCAACCGGTGCAGGTCACGTTGCTCGATAACCCGAACATCAAGGTCAGCGGCAAAGTACGCGAAGTGACCCCGGCGGTGTCGGCGCAAACCGGCACCTTGCAAATCAAGATCGCTCTGGACCCGTTGCCTGAAGGCATGGACCTGGGCTCGGTGGTCAGCGTGGCGCTGAGCGCACCGGCCAATGCCAGTGTCGAGTTGCCGTGGGCGGCGCTGACCAAGGATCTCGGCGAACAGTTGGGCAAGCCTGCCGTGTGGGTGGTGGATGAACAGGGCAAGGTCAATCTGCGCAAGGTCACCGTCACCCGTTACCTGACCGCCAAAGTCATCATTGGCGACGGGCTCAAGAGTGGAGAGAGAGTCGTGGTGGCAGGCGGACAGTTGTTACATCCGGACATGCAGGTCGAAATTGCCGAACAGCCCAAGCAACAGAATGCACAGGTGCAGCCATGAAGCGTCCGTTATGCCTGTTGCTGGGCAGCCTGCTGTTGAGCGGCGTTTTATTGAGCGGCTGTGGCAAGGATGAAACACCTCCCGAGCCGGTGCGTCCCGTGGTGTTCGTCGAGGCCAAGCCTGAGTCGAATCAGGATTTCGGGCGTTTCGCCGGCAACATCCAGGCGCGTTATCAAAGTGTGCTGGGCTTTCGTGTCGCGGGGCGCATTGCCCGACGCGACGTTGACGTAGGTGCTGAGGTCAAGAAAGGCGATTTGCTTGCAACCCTCGATCCGACCGATCAGCAGAACGCCGTGCGTGCCCGGCAGGGCGACCTGGCCAATGTTCAGGCGCAATACATCAACGCCCAGGCCAATGCCCGCCGTCAGCAGGAGCTGTTCGATCGCGGCGTCGGTGCCCAGGCGCAACTGGACATCGCCCTGACCGATCTGAAGACCGCCAGTTCGTCGCAGGAGCAGGCCAGAGCCGCGGCTCAACAGGCCCGCGACCAATTGAGTTACAGCGAGCTGCGCAGTGATCACGATGCGGTGGTTACCGAGTGGAAAGTCGAAGCCGGACAGGTGGTGACAGCCGGTCAGGAAGTCGTGACTCTGGCGCGGCCGGACATCAAGGAAGCGGTGATCGACCTGCCCGATACACTGGCCGATCAGTTACCGTCCGACGTGGTCTTCACCGTCGCCAGTCAGCTGAATCCGGAAGTGAACACCACCGCCACCCTTCGCGAAATCGAACCCCAGGCCGACCGCACGACACGTACGCGCCGTGCGCGTCTGTCGCTGGCGCAAACGCCAGCGGCGTTCCGCCTGGGCACGGCGATCAGCGTGACGCTCAGCTCGACCATCACGCCGCGCATGCGTCTGCCGATCAATGCCCTGCAGGAAGTCGATGGCAAACGCCAGGTCTGGATCGTCGACTCGCAGAGCCAGACGGTGAACCCCAGAACGGTGACGATTGCCAGCCGTGACAGCGACTCCTTCGTGCTGACCGATGGCGTCAAAGCGGGTGAAAAAGTGGTGAGCGCGGGCGTCAACAGCCTCAAGCCGGGCCAAAAAGTCAAAGTCGATGAGGAAAGCCCGCGATGAAAGGGAATTTCAATTTATCCGAGTGGGCCATCAAGCATCAGTCGTTCGTCTGGTACCTGATGTTCGTCGCGCTGTTGATGGGCGTGTTTTCCTACATGAAGCTGGGCCGCGAGGAAGACCCGTCCTTCACCATCAAGACCATGATTATCCAGACCCGCTGGCCGGGCGCGACGGTGGACGAAACCCTCGAGCAGGTCACCGATCGCATCGAGAAGAAGCTCGAAGAGCTGGACTCGCTGGACTACGTGAAGAGCTATACCCGACCGGGCGAGTCCACGGTTTTCGTGTACTTGCGTGATACGACCAATGCCAAGGCGATACCGGAAATCTGGTATCAGGTGCGCAAGAAAGTCGATGACATCCGTGGGCAGTTTCCGCAGGGGCTGCAAGGCCCGTCGTTCAACGACGAGTTCGGCGATGTGTACGGTTCGATCTATGCGTTTACCGCAGACGGTTTCTCGATGCGTCAGTTGCGTGACTACGTCGAGAAGGTTCGCGCCGACATCCGCGACGTGCCCGGCCTGGGCAAGGTCGAGATGATCGGTCAGCAGGACGAAGTGGTGTACCTGAACTTCTCGACACGCAAACTGGCGGCATTGGGCATCGACCAGAGCCAGGTGGTGCAAAGCCTGCAATCGCAGAACGCGGTGACGCCTGCCGGGGTGATCGAAGCCGGGCCGGAGCGGATCTCGGTACGCACCTCCGGGCAGTTCGCTTCCGAGAAGGACCTGGCTGCGGTCAATCTGCGCATCAATGATCGTTTTTACCGTCTGAGCGACATTGCTGACATCACCCGTGGCTACACCGATCCGCCCAAACCGCTGTTCCGCTTCGATGGCAAACCGGCGATCGGCCTGGCCATCGCGATGCAGAAGGGCGGCAACATCCAGTCGTTCGGCAAGGCGCTGCATGCACAGATGGATGCTACGACGGCGGAGCTGCCAGTCGGCATTGGCGTGCATAAGGTCTCGGATCAGGCCGAGGTGGTCAACAAGGCCGTGGGCGGCTTCACCAGCGCGTTGTTCGAGGCGGTGATTATCGTGCTGTTGGTCAGCTTCGTCAGCCTCGGCTTTCGCGCGGGGTTGGTGGTCGCGTGTTCGATTCCGCTGGTACTGGCGATGGTGTTTGTGTTCATGGAATACAGCGGCATCACCATGCAACGGATTTCCCTCGGCGCGCTGATCATCGCCCTCGGCCTGCTGGTGGATGACGCCATGATTACCGTGGAAATGATGGTCACACGGCTGGAAATGGGCGAGTCCAAGGAGCAGGCCGCGACGTACGCCTACACCTCGACAGCGTTCCCGATGCTCACCGGTACGCTGGTGACCGTGGCCGGCTTTGTGCCGATCGGTCTGAACAACAGCTCGGCGGGGGAGTACACCTTCACGCTGTTTGCGGTCATTGCCGTGGCGATGCTGGTGTCGTGGGTGGTTGCCGTTCTGTTTGCGCCGGTGATCGGCGTGCACATTCTGAGCGCCAACATCAAACCCAAATCCGAAGAGCCGGGTCGCATCGGCCGGGCATTCAACGGCAGCATGCTCTGGGCCATGCGTCATCGCTGGCTGGCGATTGCCATCACGGTTGGGTTGTTCGCCGCGTCGCTGTTCTCCATGCAGTTCGTGCAGAACCAGTTCTTCCCGTCTTCGGACCGCCCGGAAATTCTGGTCGACCTGAACCTGCCGCAGAACGCCTCGATCAACGAGACGCGCAAGGTAGTGGATCGTTTTGAAGCGAGCCTCAAGGACGATCCGGACATCGAGCGCTGGAGCACCTACATCGGCCAGGGCGCGTTGCGTTTCTACCTGCCGCTCGATCAGCAACTGGAAAATCCGTTCTACGCCCAGCTGGTCATTGTCAGCAAAGGCCTGGAAGAACGTGGTGCATTGACTGCCCGTTTGCAAAAGCGCCTGCGTGACGACTTCGTCGGCATCGGATCGTATGTGCAGGCGCTGGAAATGGGCCCGCCGGTGGGGCGTCCGTTGCAGTATCGCGTCAGCGGCGAGAACATCGACAAGGTGCGCCAGCACGCCATCGAGCTGGCCACGCTGCTCGATCAAAACCCGCATGTGGGCGAAGTGATCTACGACTGGAACGAGCCGGGCAAGGTCCTGCGCATCGACATCAATCAGGACAAGGCCCGGCAGTTGGGGCTGTCGTCGGAAGACGTCGCCAAGCTGATGAACAGCGTGGTCAGCGGTTCTACCGTGACCCAGGTGCGCGACGATATCTATCTGATCAATGTGATCGGGCGTGCCGAAGATGCCGAGCGCGGCACACCGGAAACCCTGCAGAACCTGCAAATCGTGACACCGACCGGCACGTCGATCCCGCTGCTGGCGTTTGCCACGGTCGGTTACGAGCTGGAGCAGCCGTTGGTCTGGCGCCGCGATCGCAAGCCGACCATCACGGTGAAAGGCGCCGTCCGCGACGCCATTCAGCCGACTGATCTGGTCAAGCAACTGCAACCGGAAATCGACAAGTTCGCCGCAGGTCTGCCGGTCGGCTACAAGGTTGCAACCGGCGGTACGGTCGAAGAAAGCAGCAAGGCGCAGGGGCCGATTGCCAGCGTTGCGCCGCTGATGTTGTTTCTCATGGCGACGTTCCTTATGATTCAGTTGCACAGCATTCAGAAGATGTTTCTGGTGGCCAGTGTCGCGCCTCTGGGGCTTATCGGTGTGGTGCTGGCGCTGATCCCCACGGGGACGCCCTTGGGGTTCGTGGCGATTCTCGGGGTTTTGGCGCTGATCGGCATCATCATCCGCAACTCGGTGATTCTGGTGACCCAGATCGATGCCTATGAAAAAAGCGGTTATCTGCCGTGGGACGCCGTGGTCGAAGCCACCGAGCATCGCCGTCGTCCGATCCTGTTGACGGCGGCCGCGGCCAGCCTGGGCATGATTCCAATCGCCCGTGAGGTGTTCTGGGGGCCGATGGCCTACGCCATGATCGGCGGCATCATCATCGCCACGCTGCTGACCTTGCTGTTCCTGCCCGCGTTGTACGTGGCCTGGTATCGCATCAAGGAACCGACCGACGAACAGCGTCGCGAAGCGGCTGACAAGGATGAAGGGGAGCACGCGCAGCCGGCGCATTGAGGTTCGCTTGCCCTGCCGCCTGTGATTCGGGGCAGGGCTGCTGACCCGGCAATCAGTCGGTCTGGTCTGCGTCTTTGGCGTCGATCATGGTCAGGCTGAGGTTGGCGAACCGTACAGGGCCGAACTGTGAAGCCAGCTTTGAGTTTGAGTTTGAGTTTGAGAGCGGGAAGCGGAACGTGTTCGAAGGCGCCGATAGATTCACAAAGCATTTTTCAAGCGCTTCTTCGAACGTAATCTCGCCAGAAAAATGTTCCCACTCCTCAGTGGCGAGGCCAATGATCGGTGTCAGATTCAGCGCGCCCTCTTTGTTGTAACCTCCCACGGCTATGACAAAGAGCGCCTCGTCTATTTTCACGTCTGCGCTATGCACATCGAACTCGATACGCAGGGTAGAGTCAGGCAGCTCATTGATAAATTGGCTTACGGTCACTTCAGTAGCATCCAGTTTGATGCTCTGCCCATCGCCTGCGGGCCAAGGCTTGAAGTCTGGATCAAAGCCCTCAGGTGCTGCCCAGTACTTGAGACCGTCGCTGAAGTTGCCGTTTTTCAAGAATTCGGTCGCCATGATCAGTTCCTTTGATCGGTTCAAATGGATTCCCTTGCCAGCCGTCTGCGCAGACGGCCGCAAGTCCATCCTAAGGCGCGTGAGTGTTGGCCGATACTGTCAGAACTGACAGCACACCGATTGCACAGCGCCGCACATCACTGCCGCCGCCAGACACTCGCCAGCCACGGTTGCTGTTCCCTCGGCAAGCCGGCGGGGCGGTAGTAATGCTCCAGTTCGACAAAACCGGCTTCGGTCAGCAATTCGCGCCATGATTCCAGGTCGTGATAAGCGCCGTAACGCTCGCCGTTCCAGCCTTCCTGATTCTCACCGCGCGGGTTGGAGCTGAACAGCACGCCGCCCGGTTTGAGCGTGGCATGCAGTTGGCGCAGGACGCGTGGCAGCTCCTGTTTGGGGATGTGAAACAGCACTGCGTTGGCGAAGAGGCCATCGAAGCGGCCGTGCGGCAGGTCGAGTTCGAGGAAGTTTTGCTGCAGTACTTCGCAACCGGTCTCGGCGCGAGCCATCTCGGCGAAACGTTCGGAGCCATCGAGCCCGACCGCCACATGGCCCATCGCGGTAAACGTTTTCAGGTCGCGGCCCGGCCCGCAGCCGAAGTCGAGAATCTGCCAGGGTGCCGGTCCTTCTATATGCCGCAGCAGGGCGTCGATATTCTGGCTGACGTCGTGGTCGCGGGTGCCTTCGCGGAAGTCGTCGGCCACGCTGTTGTAATTGCCGAGGGTCGCGGCGGTGATCTGCGCAAGGGTTTGTGGGTCGAGTTTCATCAAGGGCGGTCCGGTAAAGGAAGACCGCCAATATACCCTCGCTGCGTTGCGGCTGCTCAGCGCCGGTCGAAGCTGCGTGCCAATCGGTCACCACCCAGTTGTACCAGCGCGACGACCGCAACCAGCAAGACGATTACCGTCAGCATCACCTGCGTGTCGAAGCGCTGATAGCCATAGCGATAGGCAATATCGCCCAATCCGCCTGCACCGATGGCCCCGGCCATGGCCGATGAGTTAATCATGGTCACCAGGGTAATGGTGAAGCCACCGACGATACCGGGGCGCGCTTCCGGCAGCAGCACATGCCAGATGATGTGCCAGCGCCGACAGCCCATCGCCTGCGCCGCCTCGACCAGGCCATGATCGACCTCGCGCAGGCTCACTTCGGCGATCCGCGCAAAGAACGGTGTGGCGGCAATGGTCAGCGGCACAACGGCTGCCCATACGCCATAGGTGGTGCCGACGATCATCCGCGTGAACGGAATCAGAGCGACCATCAGGATCAGGAACGGAATCGAGCGAAACAGGTTCACGAAGCCGCCCAGCACGCGGTTGATCCCCGGCGCTTCGTAGATGCCGCCTTTGGAACTGGTCACCAGAATCACTGCCAGCGGGATGCCCAGCAGCAGTGCGATCAATGACGACACACCGACCATCAGGAATGTGTCGAGGGTGCCTTGCAGCAAGCGATCAACCCACATAACCCAATACCTCCGCGCGTGGCGCCAGTGTGCGGGCGCGCGCCAGTAGCTCGTCCCGGCTGTGCGGCGAGTCGGCAACCGACAGAATGAGATGCCCAATGGCGCGCTCCTGAATCCGCTCGACGCCGCCCTGCAGCAATTGCACCTTGCCGCCCAGCGCGGCAAACAGCGCGGCCAGATCCGGCCCTTCGTCACTGACACCGGTAAAATGCACGTCCAGCAGCAGGGCCGCATCGGGTCGTTGCGGCTGATCGCTCAGGCGCTCGGCCCACTCTTTAGGCAGCCCGGTTTGCAGGGGCGCCAGCAAGGTTTTGCTGACCTCGTGCTGCGGGTCGCCAAACACCTGCCATACCGGCCCCTGCTCGACGATTCTCCCCTGTTCCAGCACCACGACGCGGTGGCAGATATCACGGATCACCGCCATTTCATGGGTGATCAGCACGATGGTCAGGCCCAGGCGCTGGTTGATCTCGCGCAGCAGGCCGAGAATCGACTGGGTGGTTTCCGGGTCCAGCGCCGAAGTGGCTTCGTCGCACAACAGAATCGCCGGGTCGTGCACCAGTGCGCGGGCGATGCCGACGCGCTGTTTCTGCCCGCCGGACAGTTGCGCGGGGTACGCCTTGTGCTTGTCCTGCAACCCCACCAGTTCCAGCAATTGGGCGACCTTGCGCGCGCGTTGCTCCTTGGGCACGCCAGCGACCTTGAGCGGCAGTTCGACGTTCTGCCAGACGGTCTTGGCCGACATCAGGTTGAAGTGCTGGAAGATCATGCCGATGCGTCGGCGCAGTTCCACCAGCTTGTCTTCGTCGAACTCGCCGATGTCCACCTGATCGATCAGTACGCGACCGCTGCTCGGTTGTTCAAGGCGGTTGATGGTGCGGATCAACGAGGATTTGCCTGCGCCGCTGCGGCCGATGATGCCGAAGATCTCGCCACGTTGGACGGCCAGATCGATATTGCCCAGCGCCTCCACCGGGCCTTGCTTGCCGTGATAGGTCTTGCCCAGGTTGATGAAGCGCACATGCGCGCGATTCAGCTCCGGGTGCAGCTCGGCCTGCTGTGCACGTTGACCTGCGCCTGCTGTGTCGAGTGGCCGTTGGCGTTGCGCGGTCGCGGTCATTCTTTCCACCCGGCCTGGTATAGCTTGCCGTTGACCTTGTCCAGTGAGGCGCGGACGACCGGCGAGTGCTGGTAAATATCGACGAATTTCGCCAGCCGCGGGTCATCCTTGTGATCAGGCTTGATCACGAACTGAATCACGTATTCCGGGTGGTCCAGGCCGTCGAAGAGGATCGCCGAGTCAGCGGGAAAGGTCTTGGCCAGACGGATGTAGGCGGGGTAGCCCTGCACCAGATCGGCATCGTCGTAGGCTCGCACCAATTGCACGGCTTCGACCTGAATGAGCTTGAGTTTTTTCGGGTTGGCCGTGATGTCTTCCTCGGTGGCCTTGTAACCAACACCTTCCTTGAGCGTGATCAGCCCGGCCTTGGCCAGCAGTTGCAGGCCGCGTCCGCTGTTGATCGGGTCATTGGCGATGGCCACTGTGGCGCCGGTCGGCAGATCATCGAAGCTTTTGTACTTTTTCGAGTACAGGCCTACGTTGTTGATGATCCCCGGTGCGTAAGGCACCAGACCGAAACCGGCGGCGTCGTTGGCGTTGGTCAGGAACGGGATGTGCTGAAAGTAGTTCACGTCGATATCGCCGGCAGCGAGGCTGACGTTGGGCGCGATCCAGTCGGTGAACTCGACTAGCTCAACCTTCAGGCCCTGCTTGCCGGCCTCTTCGACAGCGGCTTCGAGCGGTATCGCGAAGGCTGCCGTGGTGCCGACTTTCAGGGGTTTATCGTCAGCGTAAGCGGTCAGGGTCAACAGGCCGAGGGCCAGTGCAGCGAGGGTTTTGCTCATGATGCGGTCCTTTTAAAAATCCCTAAGTCTCGTCCCCACGCCTTGTGCTTATTGCTCCCACAAGACCTGTGTACAACGCCAAGCGCTTCAGCGTGGGGGCGCATGTCTTCATCAACTACGGCGGTGTGCCGCCTCCGGCAGCACATCGGTCCTGTGGGAGCTTGCTCGCGAAGAGGCCAGTGCAGACACAAAAAACAGGGCGTCTGGACAATCGCTTTCGCGAGCAAGCTCGCTCCCACAAAGCCTGCGTACAACGCCAAGCGCTTCAGCGTTGGGGCGCATGTCGTCATCAACTACGGCGGCGTGCCGTCCCCGGTAGCGCATCGGTCCTGTGGGAGCGAGCTTGCTCGCGAAGAGGCCAGTGCAGACACAAAAAACAGGGCGTCTGGACAATCGCTTTCGCGAGCAAGCTCGCTTCCACAAAGCCTGCGTACAACGCCAAGCGCTTCAGCGTTGGGGCGCATGTCGTCATCAACTACGGCGGTGTGCCGCCTCCGGCAGC
>NZ_AWQP01000084.1:0-8207 GCF_000972175.1 Pseudomonas syringae pv. coryli str. NCPPB 4273
ACTATAGTGATCTCAAGGTTTCATCGTTCCCACGCTCCGCGTCGCATGCCGTTCTGGACGCTCTGCGTCCTGTCCTCAGCGCCGTAACAGTTCAATCCTGCAAAACCACAGCCGCCAGCTCATCAATCGCTTCCTGCCGCTCAGCCTGATTCGGTTTGGGCTGCGGGTTGAGTGTCGACCACTGCGGGTGGGCGCGGGCGCGTGACAGGGGTTCGGGGATTTTGCCTTTGCGCCAGGTCTTGTCCTGCGGTGTGGTCAGTTCGATGCTGTGCAGCGCAGCGTGGCCCCTGACACCCAGCGCCAGCAGCAAGTGGCGCTGACGCAGGGCGAGCAGGCGCAGTACCGCATCGTCGACGGTCAACTCTCTGCGCCCCTTGAACTTGCCGATCAACCGGCCCCCGTAGCTGCGCGCTGTGGATAACGCACCACCGGCAATCGCCCCGACCAGCGCCGCCGCACCCAGCGTCACACCGCCGACCATCAGGTCGACCCCTGCCCCGGCCGCCGCGCCAACCGCTACACCGCCGCCAACGCGCACGCCCATCAACTTCAGGGTTTCCGGGTTGAACAGGTCATCGCCCCAACGGCCATCCATCAACGGCAAATCGCTGCTGGATACATCATCCTTGCGAAACGCATACAGCTTGAGCAGCGCCTCGACGCACTGCTGTTCGCGCTGCCGAACCGCCTTGCGCAACGCTTCCACAGCCTGCTGCTCCTGGTCGGCGGTGGTTTCGACACTGCGCCGGCAAGCTGCGCAATCAATCAGCAGTTCGGCGATCAGGCGAGCGGCGCTGTGGCGTTTGGCTGTGCGCTGTTTTTCCTGATCGTCAATCAGCCGCTCAAGCCGAGGCCGCGCGCTTTCCAGCAACAGCGCCAGGCTTTCATACAGACGACGGCCGCCGTCTTCCGGGGGCGCCACGCTGTCGAAACGCACCAGCGCATGCAGGCCCAAGCGTGAAAGCGCTTCGCGCCACTCCGGCTCGCGGTGCTGCTGCGCACTGACGAAATTCAGTACCGGCAGCAGTGGCTTGCCGCAGCTTGCCAATACCGCCAGTTCGTCACGGTATTTGGCCAGTACCGGCTCACGCGCATCGATCACATAAAGACCCGCGTCCGAATCGAGCAACTGGCGCATGACCTTGGCCTCCTGCTCAAAACGCTGGCGTGCCTCGCTGCCCTCCAGAAAGCGTGCCAGTCGCGCCGGTCCGTCCAGACGCTCGCCGGGACGGTCCAGGCGCTCCAGATAATCGAGCAGCGCGATAGCGTCTTCCAGGCCAGGCGTGTCGTACAACTCGACCAATGCCTCGCCGTCCACAGAAAGATGTGCGCCCTCGACATGGCGCGTCGTGCTGGGACGATGGGACACTTCGCCGAAACTGACATCACCCGTCAGGGTACGCAGCAGCGAGGTCTTGCCGACGTTGGTATGACCGACCACCGCCAGCCTGATCGCACGAGTGCTGTCTGCTTCAGTCATGGCCTGTCTCCAGCCAGTTCAAGGGCGCACTGTCGGCGTGCGGCAACTGCAATTGATCCAGCGCGACGTGCCAGTCGCCGAGGCGCTCGGGGTCAAGCCTCTGCCCGGCAGGCGCGGGCAGCAGCCAGATGCGCGCTGCACCGGCGCAGCGTGCCAGTTCGGCGATCAACGCCAGACTGCCACGGTCCGGTGAGCGGCGCGGGTCGCAGGCGATCACCATGCGCGCAGGCGGATACTGGGTCAGTTGCTCCAGCAGCTTGTGGCGCGACTCACGGCTGTCGAGGATGCCTGCATCGGCAACACCCGACGGCAGCGCTGGCGGCCAGACTTGCTGATCATCCAGTTCGATGGCCACCAGCAGCGCGCCGTTGCTTTCGGTTGCTCCTGCGCCGGACTGCACCTGATGCAGCGCAGCAGGCTCGGCATCGTTGACACCCAGACGCTCGCTGCTGGGCATCAGGCGCTCACGCAATTCAAGGTATTCGGGCAAATCCAGATCAAGGCGCAGCGCCGCCCTGCCCTGCTTCCAGCGCCACAGGCAGAACCCGGCCAGCAACAGCCGCGGCACGATGCCATACACCAGCAGCACACCGACCAGCCAGGCCGCCCAGGCCTGACGCGCGTTCTCGATACTCATTGCGCCATTGCCGCTGGCACGAATCATGGTTTCGTCCGGCACGCTGAACCCCAGCCACGCCGGGATCGTACTGAGCATCTGGGTTAGGCTGACGAACGTGTCGCTGCTCAGAATGGTGGTTTCCCAGACAAACCCGTAACGTCGGGTCGCCATCAGCATCAACAGCAACAGCAGCGCAGTGAGTAACGCCAGCAGCCACAGGCTGTGAACCACCAGCCCCAGCGCCCAGCGATTCAGGCGCTGGCGTTGCAGCAGCAACACCAGCGCGGGGGCGAGCTGCGCGGCCTGGGCGTCACGGGCGAGCTTTTCACTCAGCCACAGCCACACTCGACCCAGCCCGCTATTACTGCGCCCGGCGAAGATCAGGCCCAGCGCCCAGGTCAGCAACAGCACAAGGTTCAACCCCAGCAGGCTGCCCAGCGCCCAGAACACATTGACCGGTGCCTGCCCGTCGCCCATTGCGGCGAACGCCAGGCCCGCGCCACTGATGACCGAGAGCACCGCCAGCACAATCAACGCCAACCGCGCGCCCTGCTTCCAGTGGTGCAGTGCGCCAAGCATGCCGTCGCGCTGCGCCAGGCCGAGGGCGCGGTGGGTAATGCGCGCCGTCAGGTCGCCTCCGGCAGCGCGGGCACGGCGATTGGCTTCCAGATCATCCAGCACGCCAGCCTGCTGTTCACGCAGGCGCACGGCTTCGGTCAGCCAGAGGGTATCGAGGGGGGTCAGTGCAGTCACACAGTGTCTCTTGATTGAATTCAGCGGTGAGCATAACCGCAGTCATGGGACTGAGCACGGCGCATGTCAGTTCATTCGCCTGCCCTGCGACCTCTGATATCCTCGCGACATGAAAACTCATCTGCCCCTCAGCCTGATTGCCGCCCTTGGTGAAAACCGAGTGATTGGCGTCGACAATTCCATGCCCTGGCATTTGCCGGGGGATTTCAAATATTTCAAGGCAACGACGCTCGGCAAGCCGATCATCATGGGCCGCAAGACTTGGGATTCGTTGGGCCGTCCGCTGCCCGGCCGCCTCAATCTGGTGGTCAGCCGCCAGACCGACCTGCAGCTTGAAGGCGCAGAAGTCTTCGCTTCGCTGGACGCCGCCGTCGTGCGCGCCGAGCAGTGGGCGCAGGAACAGGGTGTCGACGAGGTGATGCTGATCGGCGGCGCGCAGCTTTACGCTCAAGGCCTCTCTCAGGCAGATCGCCTGTACCTGACTCGCGTGGCGCTGAGCCCTGATGGCGACGCGTGGTTTCCGGAATTCGATACGGCGCAGTGGGCGCTGGTATCCAACACCGAAAACGCCGCCGTCGATGACAAACCGGCTTACAACTTCGAAGTGTGGGAACGGGTCTGATCAGCAATTTTCGGCGCAACTGCGGCCGCTGACGAAAAACTGCAATAAAAGTGTCGTTTTTGGTTTCACTGTCGCAAATAAAGGGGCAAACGGCGTCATTTGGCCTTTTTTGGGTCGCTGACGTACTTTTGCCTTCACAATAATTTGTTACGGTCTGCCCCTTCGTTTTTTCGACAAGGGGAAATCGCCTATGAAACTCGTGCCAAAACTGTTGGCCGCGGCCGTCTGCTTCGGGCTTGCCAGCCAGGCTATCGCGGCCACCGAACTGAAGCATTGGCCCGAGCCTGCCGCCAAGGCGCTCGACGCGATGATTGCGGCGAATGCCAACAAGGGCAATTACGCCGTCTTCGACGTGGACAACACCAGCTACCGCTTCGACCTCGAAGAGTCGCTGCTGCCGTACATGGAAAACAAAGGTCTGATCACCCGCGAAACACTCGATCCCTCGCTGAAGCTGATCCCCTTCAAAGACACCGCCGAGCACAAGGAAAGCCTGTTCAGCTACTACTATCGTCTTTGCGAAATAGACGACATGGTCTGCTATCCGTGGGTCGCGCAGGTGTTTTCCGGCTTTACGCTTCAGGAGCTCAAGGGCTACGTCGATGAGCTGATGGCCCTGAAAAAGCCGATCCCTGCGACCTACTACGACGGCGACACCGTCAAGCAGCTCAATGTCGAACCGCCGCGGGTATTCACCGGGCAGACCGAGCTGTACAACAAGCTGATGGAAAACGGCATCGAGGTGTATGTGATGACCGCCGCGTCCGAAGAGCTGGTGCGTATGGTCGCTGCCGATCCCAAGTACGGCTACAACGTCAAACCGCAGAATGTGATCGGCGTGAGCACGCTGCTCAAGGACCGCAAGACAGGCGAACTGACCACCGCACGCAAGCAGATCACGGCGGGCAAATACGATCCGAAAAGCAATATGGGCCTGGAGCTGACGCCATACCTGTGGACGCCGGCAACCTGGATGGCGGGCAAGCAGGCGGCCATCCTGACCTACATCGATCAGTGGAAAAAACCGGTCCTGGTCGGCGGCGACACCCCGACCAGCGACGGCTACATGCTGTTTCACAGCGTCGATGTGAGCAAGGGCGGCGTGCACTTGTGGATCAACCGCAAGGACAAGTACATGACCCAGCTGAACGGCATGATCAAGGACAATGCCGAAGCTCAGGCCAAGGAGAAGCTGCCGGTCACGGCGGACAAGAACTGGGTGATCGTCAAGCCGGACGAGATTCAGTAAGCGACACAACATTGCGGGTTGCCAGCAACCCGCAAGCCCGGTCAGTCGACTTTCTCGAACTTCAGATCCCAGACGCCGTGTCCGAGCTTCTCGCCACGGCGCTCGAACTTGGTGATCGGCCGTTCCGCAGGGCGCGGGACGTACTGGTTGTCTTCGGCCTGGTTGCGATAACCGGGCGCAACGCTCATCACTTCCAGCATGTATTCCGCGTAAGGGCCCCAATCGGTGGCCATGTGGAACACCCCGCCGACCTTCAGCTTGCTGCGCACCAGTGCGGCGAATTCAGGCTGCACGATGCGGCGCTTGTGGTGACGACTCTTGTGCCACGGGTCCGGGAAGAACAGCATCAGACGATCCAGGCTGTTGTCCGCAACGCAGCGGTTCAGCACTTCAATGGCGTCGCAATCGTAGACACGCACATTGGTCAGCCCCTGGGTGAGTACGCCATTGAGCAGCGCGCCTACGCCTGGAGAGTGCACCTCGACACCGATGAAGTCATGCTCGGGAGCCGCAGCGGCCATTTCCAGCAGCGAGTGGCCCATGCCGAAGCCGATTTCCAGCGTACGCGGCGCAACGCGACCGAACACCTGATCGAAATCCACCGGTGTGTCGGTCAGCGACAGCCCATACAACGGGCGGCCTTGATCGAGGCCGCGCTGCTGACCTTCGGTCATACGGCCAGCTCGCATCACGAAACTCTTGATGCGGCGGTGCGGGCGCTCTTCGCCTTCTTCGACAGCAGGCGACTCTGGGTGCGGAACGTGCGAATCAGTCATCAACGGGCTCTTACTTGATCAGGCCATCCAGCGGCGAAGACGCGCTGGCATAGAGTTTTCGTGGCATGCGCCCGGCGAGGTAGGCCAGACGACCGGCAATTACCGCGTGCTTCATGGCTTCGGCCATCATCACCGGCTGCTGGGCGTGGGCGATGGCCGAGTTCATCAATACGGCTTCACAGCCCAGCTCCATCGCGATGGTGGCGTCGGAGGCAGTACCGACGCCGGCATCGACCAGCACCGGCACTTTGGTTTCTTCAAGAATGATCTGCAGGTTGTACGGGTTGCAGATGCCCAGGCCGCTGCCGATCAGGCCGGCCAGCGGCATGATTGCGATACAGCCGATTTCGGCCAGCTGGCGGGCGATGATCGGGTCATCACTGGTGTAGACCATTACGTCGAAGCCGTCCCTGACCAGGATCTCGGCGGCCTTGAGGGTTTCGATCACATTCGGAAACAGGGTCTTCTGATCGGCCAGCACTTCGAGCTTGACCAGATTGCGCCCGTCGAGCAATTCGCGGGACAGGCGGCAGGTGCGTACGGCCTCGGTCGCATCGAAGCAGCCAGCGGTGTTCGGCAATATGGTGTAGCGATCAGGCGGCAGCACGTCCAGTAGGTTCGGCTCGCCGGGGTTCTGGCCCAGGTTGGTGCGGCGCACGGCAACGGTCACGATCTCGGCGCCCGAGGCTTCGATGGCCAGACGGGTCTGTTCCATATCGATGTACTTGCCGGTGCCTATCAGCAGGCGCGACTCGAAAGTCCGACCGGCCAGGACGAAGGGCTTGTCGCTGCGAACATTGCTCATCGGAAATCCTCATAACGTGCAGATTGGGTTGGGCGCAGTGCGGATTGCGAACTAGCCACCGCCAATGGCATGAACCACTTCGACCTGATCGCCCTCGCTCAGGACGGTCGTCGCATGCTGACTGCGCGGCACGATATCCAGGTTCAGTTCCACCGCGACCCGGCGCCCTGCAAGGTCCAGACGGGTCAGCAATGCCGCGACGGTTTCGCCATCGGGCAATTCATGGGGTTCGCCGTTCAACTGAATGTGCATGCGAGAGCAGCCATCATTTTTGGGGGGCCAGCATTCTAGCCCGATCAGCCGGTATGACCAAGGCAAAGCCACGCCATTCGTCTCAAGCGCGCCTGCTTTGCGAGGCGCAGACACTCAAGGAGGCGAACCCAGCCTCCAGGCCGCCAGACCCAGCATCGACCAGCCGAACAGAAATGCCAGACCACCGAACGGCGTGATGATGCCCAGCTTGCTGAACCCGGTAAGGGTCAAGGCGTAGAGGCTGCCGGAAAACAGCAGAATACCGACCGCGAAGGAGAATCCGGCCCAGGTGATCAGGCGTCCGGGAATGTGCGTCGCCAGGATCGCCACGCCGAGCAGGGCCAGCGCGTGAATCAGCTGATAAAGCACACCGGTGTGGAACACCGCCAGGTACTCGGCACTCAGGCGTTCCTTGAGGCCGTGGGCGGCAAATGCGCCCAGAGCGACACCAGTGAAGCCGAAGAAGGCGGCCAGCATCAAAAAGCTACGAAGCATCAGGAACTCCAGAAAAATCGTCGGAAGGCGCACGGTCTGTATAATGGCCCGCTCAACGGGTTCGGCCAAGCCATCTCTATGCTGCAGTCTATTCTTCGTCGCCTCTTCAAAGCCCTGCTGTGGTTCGCCGCAGGCAGTGTTCTCGTGGTTCTGGTTCTGCGCTGGGTACCGCCACCGGGCACCGCGCTGATGGTCGAGCGCAAGGTAGAATCCTGGTTCGACGGCGAGCCTATCGACCTGCAACGCGACTGGGAACCGTTGGACAAAATCTCCGACAACCTGAAAATCGCAGTCATTGCCGGCGAAGACCAGAAATTCGCCGAGCACTGGGGTTTCGACGTCGACGCGATTCAAGCGGCCATTCTGCATAACGAGCGTGGCGGCTCGATACGCGGCGCCAGCACCCTCAGCCAGCAGGTGTCGAAAAACCTGTTCCTGTGGTCCGGCCGCAGCTACCTGCGCAAGGGGCTGGAAGCCTGGTTCACCCTGCTGATCGAGCTGCTCTGGTCCAAGGAGCGCATCCTTGAGGTGTACCTCAACAGTGTCGAGTGGGACGAAGGTGTATTCGGCGCCCAGGCTGCGGCGCAACATCACTTCCGCACCAACGCCAGCGCGCTGTCGGCGCAGCAGGCCAGCTACCTCGCCGCCGTCCTGCCCAACCCGCGCCAGTGGAGCGCCAGCCACCCGAGCAGCTACGTCTCTCGCCGCGCCGGCTGGATTCGTCAGCAGATGCGTCAGTTGGGTGGGGATGAGTATCTGCAGGGGCTAAACAGCAGCCGTCGGTGGTGATGTTTGCGCTCGGTTTCAATGGCCTCTCGCTACCTACGTTCAAGCATGAGAACGGGCCTTTGTAGGAGCGAACTTGTTCGCGAAGGCATTGTTTCGAACGACAAATCTTCTGCGACTGTACGGGCCCTTTCGCGAACAAGTTCGCTCCTACGTTTGGGCATGGGAGCCGGATGGCTTTTGTAGGAGCGAACTTGTTCGCGAAGGCATTGTTTCAAACGACGAATCTTCTGCGACTGTACTGGCCCTTTCGCGAACAAGTTCGCTCCTACGTTTGGGCATGGGAGCCGGATGGCTTTTGTAGGAGCGAACTTGTTCGCGAAGGCTTTGTTTCAAACGACGAATCTTTTGCGACTGTACTGGCCCTTTC
>NZ_AWQP01000085.1:0-20792 GCF_000972175.1 Pseudomonas syringae pv. coryli str. NCPPB 4273
GCTCGAAATACCCCGAGCCTGCGGAAATAAGCCACATAGCTTGAAAACACCTCGGACCTGTGGGAGTGAGCTTGCTCACGAAGAGGCCGGTTTTTCACAGCCAAATTGCGTCCCATAAGGGATAATCGCGCACGCTTTTGACTAGGTCGGCTCGAACAGGATTGGCAACGATATAACGGGCAAAATCCAAAAGGCTTTCTTCAGTACGGATGCTGACGTCGTGGAACCCGCTTTGCCAAAAAGGTCCACTGCAGCCTCTGGCTCTGTTTATGGCGATCGCGCTTTTCGATTTGACGCGCTGTACAACGCTGGATAATGAGTGACTATTCAACTGCAGCAGCCAGTGAATGTGGTCGGGCATTACCACCCAGGCTAATGAATCGGCCAGTTGCTGCTCTTCAACGTATCGAAGTTCATCAACCAGCAGACGACCCATGCGCCAATCGGAAAAAACAGGATTTCTCTGGAATGTTTTTGCGGTGACTAAATACATTTGGCCCGTACCGGAGAATCGCCCCAAGCGCAAACGATGTGACTGTGCCCTTTCATTCATCCTAATCACCCAATGGCTGCATGCCGGGGAACGACTGTACGAAACGGGCTCACTCAGCAGTGCTCAAAGGTTTGCCCAAGTGTTTCGGATGCCCAATTGAGCTACCTTTCACTCCTTCATCGAATCCCCGGAGAATCTCCCCATGCTCAAAAAAGCATTGCTGCTGGCCGCACTGCTGCTGCCAGCCAGCCTCGTCCACGCCCATGAGTACAAGGCAGGGTCATTGCTGATTGGCCATCCGTGGTCGATGGAGCTACCGCCCAATGCACCGACGGTGGCGGCGTATTTCACCATTGAGAACAAGGGTGACAGCGCCGACCGGCTGATTAGCGTCGACACGCCCATCGCCGGGCAGGCGCAGTTGCATGAGCATGTACATGCCGACGGGCTGATGAAGATGCAGCACGTGCAGGCGGTCGACATACCGGCTGGCGCGAAGGTGGCTTTCGCCCCCATGGCCTGGCACGTGATGTTGCTGGACATCAAGGACCGCTCGAAGCTGGTGGTCGGCCAGCACTTCCCGATGACTCTGCATTTCGAAAAGGCGGGGGATGTGGAGGTACAGGTCGTGGTGCAAAAACAGGCTCCGGAACACCAGCACTGAGTAGCCTTCACGAGCAGGGCCGGGAGCTGAATATCCTCATTATCCCTGATGCGGCGACACACCTGGCACGCAGGTCAGATGCTGATTGTCCGGGCGCTTGATCGAATAGTGCTTTCGCGCTTTGCCAAAACAGCGGCAACAGCTTAGATTGCTCACTGCGGGGCCTGAAACCACTGAGTGGCGTTGTGATGGATTCCTCCTCATACCCGGTTTCAGGCCCCGCCCTTGCCTCAATCTCGCGCGTTTCCGATACTTCCTACCGATCAGACAGCCGATGCTGCAGTCCTCGAACTGCGCTGGCCGATACCCGCGTGCCTTCAAGCCTGACTATATGAAATGAACCGCTCGGCCAACGCCTTGAGTGGATCATCCATCATGCAGACGAATCAGCACCATGAACCTACCGCTCACCGCATCACTCCCACTGCCAGACAACCCAACTGCCAGCGATACCTACCCGCCCGCTTTCAGCCAGGTTACGCAGGAACTGGCCCGCGATCTGCTGCACCGCCTCATACCCGGGCTGGATGTTCAGACCACATCGCTGAGCTACCGGGACAGCCAGGCAGCTTCAGACGACGGCGGGAATATCATCAATGCCCCACTGATATCCAGTGTGGTCGAGTATTTCACCGGTCATCTGAACTGGGCCCACAGCGACGTACAAGGGCTCTACCCATCGCCCTCCTCCACGTCACAAACGCCCGCCATCCCGCTGCTGGACGGCGCGGCCACGACCCTGTTTTACAATCAGATCAGCCAGCAACTGGAACCGTTCTACCGCCAGAAACTGGCAGACTACTGGAGCGCAGCCCCCGATGGCGGCGAAACCCGGCGCAGTCAGTTCATCGCCGAACAGATCGAGTGCCTGAAAGCCGAGTGCGTAGTGCTCATCGCGCTGGGAACAATGACCACCAACCACTACAGCCTGCTTTCGCAAGCACTGCGCCCATGCGACACCAGCCTGGCCGAAAACATGGCGGATATTCAAGCGCACAGCGTGTACAGCCTCTCGGCGCGTACCGGTGAGAATCCTCCGGTGTCGCTTTACGGTGCGTTTGTCATTGCCCGACGTCTGCGTGACGAACCGGTACAGATCGACGAAGAAGAACGTGAAGATGTCCTGCTGTTCACGCCCCACGAAGGGCTGCAGGCATTTGCGTCCTTGAAGCAACTGCACGAAACCCTGATCAAGAGGGCAGCAGTTCTCGAATACGGGCAAAGCCTGGGAACTGAACAGGTGAAGCAGATCGACTTCAACGCCAACGGGCTGCAATGGCAGTACACCCTGATGGAGGGCGACTTCCTGAGCCTGCTGCATGCAGGTCTGGTCGTCAGACAGCAGTCAATTTTTGCACAGGCCGTACAACTCGCTCGCGCTCAACGCATGGACGAGATTTGTTTCGAGCAATCATTGACCCATCTGCCGGGATCGGATGTTTATTTCGACAACCACTGGCGGCTCGACAGACTGGATGCCGATCTGATTCAGAGCCAGATGCCTGAATGGTGGAAAACCATGACGCCATCGCAACACCAGGAATGGCTGGATCAGGCACAACGGTTTGGTGAATCGATCGTCAGCATCCGGCAAGCCAGCAAGGATAACTTCGACCAGCCGGAGAACGACAGCCGCACCTACCTCACGCGCTATATCGACAAGCAACTGGATGACATGCTGAAACGCTCGTCCATCCCGACGGCAGCAGAACGCATCACGCTGTCAATGACGTACCGTGTAGGCACTGAAGTGCAGGAGATTACCGGCGCCCCCGTGCCACCGGCAACCAGTACTCTGCAGGTATCACTCAGGCAATTGGCGCATGACCGTGCTCACCGTATTCTGGTCGAGGACGCACTGGTAGTCCGGGCTGTCGATGACACCGGTGCCGTCATCACTCAACTGGAAAAGTCAGCGATCAAGGCGCTGGTAGAGGCCATAGAGGACCCGCGGCATCTCAGTGATTACCTCGACCTTCATCTGAGGACCTCGGCCTACGCACAGCAGCTGAAAAGATTGCAAAAGGCCATGCTGGAAGCGCAGATGAAGATGGTGCTGCTGGAGCTGGAGCAGCAGACTTTTTCACCGTCAGGCCGCGAGTGGATCAAGGCAGTGCTGGACTCCCCCGCGCCGCAAGGACGTCCGACCGTTAACGGCGAAGCCATAGAGGTCAGGTTTTTCAGCGTCAATCAATTCAAGATGACCAATGTCATGTTGATTGCCCCCGCCGCAAAATTCGAAAAGGGCCCCTTGGTACTGTGCACCCTGGATGCTCCGGACGGCATCGTTTTCCGCTGGTTCTACAGCATGTTTCATCTCACCACCAGCTTTCTGGAGGAGGCGCCGTTCCAGCGGTATCTGCTTGAGCAAATACCGCTTTCCAGGCGCCTCGAGACACTGCGTGCCATGCAATACGAAAAGCAAGCGAAGCATTGGCGCCCGCCAGAGGTATTGACTCAACTCACGCTTGTACCTATCCCGCCCAGGCTGCTGCGCCCGGTCGTGTTTGTCACACAGAGCAAGGACATTTATGAGGAAAGTCACGAGACCAAGATTGATCAGTTGATCAACGAAGCCAAACGGCAGATGAGTCAGGCAACCGGCAGGGGGCAATCGGCCCGGGGATTCGACCTGATCGCCGGCATTGCGATTCTGTTTTTGCCTGATCCGATCATGCTGCCTGTCTCGTTGGGGGTAGGCCTGTACAAGACCTGGAGTGCCTTTTCAAAAATCGATGAGAACGATCTGGAAGGTGCTGCCGAAGAGTTCCTGAGCGCCATCAGCTATCTGGCCATCGCCTTGGTCGGCCACCTGGCGCTGGCCCTGAAACCGGCAGTCAACGCGACAAAAAAGCCAAGACGCCCGCACCTGATACGCAGGGTAGGCCATGACGGTCAGGTACAGATCGGCTACCTCCTGTCGCACTCCAAGGCCCCGCGTTTTGCAAACTCGAAACTGATCGTCGCCATGGACCCCAAACGCTTCGTTGCCATTAAAGTAGAAGGCCAGACCTGTTTTCTGAGCCGACGGGCCAACATGTTCGGTCACTCACGCCTTTATCGGGTCAACCCGATGGATGCAACGCAACTGGTGCACGAGCAGGAGTTTGCCCTGCGCAGCACCAGCGGCACCTGGAAAGTCGTCGGCAAACAGATACCGCGCATGAGCAAGACGGCAATCCGCAATGCCCAATCCCGGCTGGCCAGCCTGACCACTCTCTGGCCGGCCTCTCTGGAGGAAGCCAGTAGCACCGAACGCCTGAAGTTCGAGAGCGATTACCTGGCGCTGGCCCAGACATCCAACGCAGAGAACTATTCCGAAATAGTCGCCTATGTGGAAAGCGGTTCAACGGACATCAACCCGCTGCTGCGAAGCGGCGTGCGCAACGCCACCACGCGCAGGTTTTTACGTCAGTTCCATAAACTCAAGGCGTGGGAAGGCACTGCCTTTCGCGCCACCTATGTGTCCAGCGACGGGGTGGCCTGCCTTGAGCGCGAGGTGGGTTCGGTGTTTACCGACAACGGCGTGCAGTCTGCATCGGTGTCGCGAGCCAATGCCTCCAGATGGAGCCAGGACGGGTTCGTGAGTCGCAACGCCAATGCCGAAAACCACCCGGTGTTCTTCATCTTTGCACCAGCGGTGCCCAAGAAGAACATGTTCACCGGTTTTCTTGGCGACCACGTGGCAATCCCGCCAGGCACGTGCGTGCAACTGGGCGCGACCAAACGGATCAACGGGCAGCTGTTTGCCTGGTTCGATGCGCCCGAACAACTGGTCGATCAGACCTACGATCTCTATACCGGAGAACAGGAACTCTGGGTCTGAAACCCGCAAGCGAGTGATCTGGAAAGCCGGCCGTTCCTGGCCGGCGCTCCTGCGAAGCAGCCTTGCACCATTGCAGAGCCCGCAGCGCCCGCGGGGCAAAGCCGGGTTCCACCTTGGTGCACACCCTCCCCGAACCGCGACACATTCGTTCCATTTTGCGACGTTCCTACATTGGCCCAGACCTTGCTAAAGCTTGGAAGAGCAACGAAATGCACCGCCGCCAAACCTCAAACAATGTACTAAGGGAGCCAGTCAATGAAGCGTCGCAGCCTGATCAAAGCCTTTACCCTGTCCGCATCCATCGCCGCCATGGGGCTGACCTGGACCGTTCAGGCTGCCGAGACCATCAAGGTCGGCATTCTGCATTCGTTGTCCGGCACCATGGCCATCTCCGAGACGTCGCTCAAGGACATGGCCTTGATGACCATCGACGAGATCAACGCCAAAGGCGGCGTCAACGGCAAGATGCTGGAACCGGTCGTCGTCGATCCGGCCTCCAACTGGCCGCTGTTCGCGGAAAAAGGCCGTCAGTTGCTGACCCAGGACAAGGTCGCCGTGGTCTTCGGCTGCTGGACATCGGTGTCGCGCAAATCGGTGCTGCCGGTTTTCGAAGAACTCAACGGGCTGCTGTTCTACCCGGTGCAGTACGAAGGCGAAGAGATGTCGCCCAATGTTTTCTACACCGGCGCCGCGCCTAACCAGCAGGCCATCCCTGCCGTCGAATATGTCATGAGTGAAGATGGCGGTTCGGCCAAACGCTTCTTCCTGCTCGGCACCGATTATGTCTACCCGCGTACCACCAACAAGATTCTGCGCGCCTTCCTGCATTCCAAAGGCGTGAAAGATACCGATATCGAAGAGGTCTACACCCCGTTCGGTCACTCCGATTATCAAACCATCGTGGCCAACATCAAGAAGTTCTCCGCGGGTGGCAAGACGGCCGTTATCTCCACCGTCAACGGCGACTCCAACGTGCCGTTCTACAAGGAACTGGCCAACCAGGGCCTGAACGCTACCGACGTACCGGTTGTGGCCTTCTCGGTAGGCGAAGAAGAACTGCGCGGCATCGACACCAAGCCACTGGTAGGCCATCTGGCCGCCTGGAACTACTTCCAGTCGGTGGAAAACCCGGTCAACAAGAAGTTCGTGGCTGACTGGACGGCCTACGCCAAAAAGAAAAACCTGCCAGGCGCTGACAAGGCTGTGACCAACGACCCGATGGAAGCCACGTATGTCGGCATTCACATGTGGGCGCAGGCGGTCGAGAAAGCCAAATCCACCGACGTGGACAAGGTCCGTGAAGCCATGGCCGGCCAAACGTTCGCAGCGCCGTCGGGCTTTACCCTGACCATGGACAAGACCAACCACCACTTGCACAAGCCCGTGATGATCGGCGAAATCCAGGACGATGGTCAGTTCAGCGTCGTCTGGCAGACCAAAGAGCCGATCCGCGCCCAGCCATGGAGCCCGTACATCCCTGGCAACGACAAGAAGCCGGACACCCCGGCGAAGAGCAACTGACGGATCAACGCTGCTTGATCGTTCCCACGCTCCAGCGCCAAGCGTTATAGACAGGTCCTGAAGCCCGCGAAGTCCGGGGTTTCAAAGCTTCTGCCCACAGGGCGTAGGAGCGACCGGGGCGGCGATCCGCCCCGGTCGCTCCTACGGCCTTCGGCCAGAATCAAAAACAGCCCCCGCATGTGACGCTTGGCGAAGGGCGTGAAGGACCGTCTCAAGAGTAGACGACGCCATACTGAATCAAGGCCATATTGATATGCCTTCTTATTTTTACCGCTTGACCCTCACCATCAGCCTGCTGCTGCCTTTGGCTGCCCAGGCCGGTGATGCCAGTGACTTTGTCGCAGCCAGTTCTTCGCAACAGGCAGAGCTGCTGGAAGCCTGGGCCGCCAGGCCTGTGCCGGAACGTGTCGAGCTGCTCGAAGCCTTGCGCGATGGCCGTGTGGGTGCCGACAGCAGCAAGCGTGCCTGGATCGAAAACAACGATCAATACGTGGCCGTCGATGCACAGGCCCCTGCCGCCGCCGATGCGCCAACGCCTGACGAACCGCGTAAATTGCGCTTGAACAACCGGCTGCGAGGCCTGGTTGAAACGGCGCTGGCCAGCCATCAGCTGCTGGCAGCCGATACACGACTGCGCATGGCCGCCGCCCTGCAATTGCAAAAAAGCGCGCGCCCTGCACAACTCGAGTTGCTGACCGAACGCGTGGCCAGCGAATCCGATTCCAGCGTCAAAAGCGCGCTGACCCTGGCGCTGGCCAACCTGCAAATGGTCGATTCCAGCCCGACAGTACGTCTGGCTGCCGTGCGACTGCTGGGCGAAACCGGTGACCCGCTGGCGCGTACCCGCCTTGAATCATTGCTGGCACCCGGCGTGGAAACCGACGCTTCGGTACGCGTGGCGGCTGAAACCAGCCTGGCGCAGGTCAAGCGCAAGCTGATGATCGGTGAAATCCTCGGCCAGGCGTTCAGCGGCATGTCACTGGGCTCGATCCTGTTGCTGGCGGCGCTGGGTCTGGCGATCACCTTCGGCCTGCTGGGCGTAATCAACATGGCCCACGGCGAGATGCTGATGCTGGGGGCCTACTCCACCTACGTCGTGCAACTGATGCTGCAGCGCTACGCACCGGGGGCCATCGAGTACTACCCGCTGATCGCGTTGCCGGTGGCGTTCTTTGTCACCGCCGCGATCGGCATGGCCCTGGAGCGTACGGTCATTCGTCACCTGTATGGCCGCCCACTGGAAACCCTGCTTGCGACCTGGGGCATCAGCCTGATGCTGATTCAGGCCGTGCGTCTGGCCTTCGGCGCGCAGAACGTCGAAGTCGCCAACCCGCAATGGCTGTCGGGTGGCATTCAGGTGCTGCCTAATCTGGTGCTGCCTTACAACCGAATCGTGATCATCGCCTTCGCGCTGTTCGTGGTGGTGCTGACCTGGCTGCTGCTGAACAAGACCCGCCTGGGCCTGAACGTGCGCGCCGTCACCCAGAACCGCAACATGGCCGCCTGCTGCGGCGTACCGACCGGGCGCATCGACATGATGGCCTTCGGTCTGGGCTCGGGTATCGCTGGTCTGGGGGGTGTTGCCCTGAGCCAGATCGGCAACGTGGGCCCTGATCTTGGGCAAAGCTACATCATTGATTCGTTCCTGGTGGTCGTGCTCGGCGGTGTCGGGCAACTGGCCGGTAGCGTGATGGCGGCCTTCGGGCTGGGCATCGCCAACAAGATTCTCGAACCGCAAATCGGCGCCGTGTTGGGCAAGATCCTGATCCTGGCGCTGATCATTCTGTTTATCCAGAAACGTCCGCAAGGCCTCTTCGCACTGAAAGGACGGGTGATCGACTGATGAGCCAGCCATTGATAGTCACTGCCGCGCAAAAAGTCGGGCCCAGAGGCACGCTGACCGCAGGCTCCTTAATACTGGCGGTGCTGCTGGCACTGCCGCTGCTGTCGCTGCTGCCTGCCGATAACAGCTTTCAGGTCTCGGCCTACACACTGACCCTGGTGGGCAAGATCCTCTGCTATGCCATCGTCGCGCTGGCGCTGGACCTGGTCTGGGGCTACGCCGGGCTGCTGTCGCTGGGCCACGGCCTGTTCTTCGCCCTGGGCGGTTATGCAATGGGCATGTACCTGATGCGCCAGGCCGCGGGCGATGGTCTGCCGGCCTTCATGACCTTCCTGTCGTGGACCGAGCTGCCGTGGTACTGGGCGGGTACCGACCATTTCCTCTGGGCGATGTGCCTGGTGGTCCTGGCACCGGGACTGCTGGCGCTGGTCTTCGGCTTCTTCGCCTTCCGCTCGCGGATCAAGGGCGTGTACTTTTCGATCATGACCCAGGCGCTGACCTTCGCCGGCATGCTGCTGTTCTTTCGCAACGAGACCGGCTTTGGCGGCAACAACGGGTTCACCAACTTCCGCAGTATTCTGGGCTTCAGCATCAGTTCACAAGGGACCAGAGCCGCGCTGTTTCTGGCCACGGTCGCATTGCTGGTGGCCAGCCTGTACATCGGCTGGCGCCTGGCGCAGAGCAAGTTCGGCCGCGTGCTGACCGCGCTGCGCGATGCGGAAAACCGCCTGATGTTCTGCGGTTACGATCCGCGCGGCTTCAAACTGTTCGTCTGGGTCCTGAGCGCCGTGCTGTGCGGTCTGGCTGGCGCCTTGTATGTGCCGCAGGTCGGCATTATCAACCCCAGCGAAATGTCGCCGACCAACTCCATTGAAGCCGCTGTGTGGGTAGCCTTGGGTGGCCGCGGCACGCTGATCGGCCCGCTGCTGGGCGCAGGTCTGGTGAACGGCATGAAGAGCTGGTTCACCATGGCCTTCCCGGAATACTGGCTGTTCTTCCTTGGCGCGCTGTTCATCATCGTCACGCTGTATCTGCCCAAGGGCGTGATCGGCATGCTGAAGAAAAGGAGCGAGCAATGAAAACCACTCCGACCCCGTCTTTCATGCTGGAACCGATCCTGGCGCCAAACTCCGACGCTGGCACCAGCCGCGACGCAGTGGGATTCGGCAAAAGCGCTGGCAAAGGCCTCAACACTCGCCACGGCACGATCCTGACGCTGGAAGACATCAGCGTCAGCTTCGACGGCTTCAAGGCCCTGAACGATCTGAATCTGTACATCGGCGTGGGCGAACTGCGCTGCATCATCGGCCCCAACGGCGCGGGCAAGACCACGCTGATGGACGTCATCACCGGCAAGACCCGTCCCAGCCACGGCAAGGCCTGGTTCGGTGAAACGCTGGACCTGACGAAGATGACCGAAGTGCAGATCGCTCAGGCCGGCATCGGCCGCAAGTTCCAGAAACCCACGGTATTCGAGGCCTTGAGCGTGTTCGAAAACCTCGAGCTGGCGCAGAAGACCGACAAATCGGTGTGGGCCAGTTTGCGTGCGCGGTTGAGCGGCGAACAACAGGACCGGATCGGTGAGGTGCTGGAAACGATCCGCCTGACCAGCTCGATGCAGCGCCCTGCGGGCTTGCTGTCCCACGGCCAGAAGCAGTTTCTGGAGATCGGCATGCTGCTGGTTCAGGACCCGCAATTACTGCTGCTCGACGAGCCCGTCGCGGGCATGACCGATGCCGAAACCGAATTCACCGCCGAGCTGTTCAAGAGCCTCGCCGGTAAACATTCGCTGATGGTGGTTGAGCACGACATGGGCTTCGTCGGCTCGATTGCCGACCATGTCACCGTGCTGCACCAGGGCAGCGTACTGGCTGAAGGCTCGCTGAACGACGTACAGGCCGACGAACGCGTGATCGAAGTGTATTTAGGGCGCTAGCGCCCTGCTGCAAGCTTTTAGCTGCAAGCGGCAAGCTAGAAGCAAAGGCAGCATGCTGCTCTTTCTTGCCGCTTGAAACTTGTAGCTTGCAGCTCAAAAAAGGACCCACCATGCTCCAGGTCGAAAAGCTTCATCAGTATTACGGCGGCAGCCACATTCTTCGCGGTCTGTCGTTTGATGTGAAGGTCGGTGAAGTCACCTGCCTGCTGGGCCGCAACGGCGTGGGCAAGACCACACTCTTGCGCGTCCTGATGGGCCTGCTGCCATCGAAGGAAGGTTCGGTGCAGTGGGAAGGCAAGACCATCACCCAGTTAAAAACGCATCAGCGGGTACATGCCGGGATTGCTTACGTGCCGCAGGGCCGGGAAATATTCGGCCGGCTGACGGTCGAGGAAAATCTGCTCATGGGCCTGTCCCGTTTTCCGGGCTCCGAGGCCAAGGAAGTGCCGGCCTTCATCTACGAGTTGTTCCCGGTGCTGCTGCAAATGAAGCACCGCCGCGGCGGCGATCTGTCCGGTGGTCAGCAGCAGCAACTGGCCATAGGCCGGGCACTGGCGAGCCGTCCGCGCCTGCTGATTCTCGACGAGCCCACCGAAGGTATTCAGCCCTCAGTGATCAAGGAAATCGGCGTAGTTATCAAAAAGCTCGCAGAGCGTGGCGACATGGCGATTCTGCTGGTCGAGCAGTTCTACGACTTCGCCGCGGAACTGGCCGATCAGTACCTGGTGATGTCGCGGGGCGAGATCGTCCAGCAGGGCCGTGGCGAGAACATGGAGAGCGACGGCGTTCGTGGTCTGGTCACCATTTGATGCGTCAATCCGTTATCGTGCAGCATTCGACAAGCCAATGAAGACATCATGAACCTGCCTGCCAACACCGCCCTCTTCACCCCCAGCTGGCACGCCGAGCTGGAATTGGGTTACGGCCGTTTCGATGACAGCACACGCCCGACACTGCGGCGCCACAAAGGACCGCTGCGGGTGCAAAAGCATCTGTACGCCGAAGGACCGGAGGTGTGCCAGCACATCATCGTTCATCCACCGGGCGGTATCGCCGGGGGTGACCGGCTGGATATCTCGGCCACCGTGGGGGCCGATGCGTGGGCACAGTTGACCAGCCCCGGCGCGGCCAAATGGTATCGCGCCGCCAGCCCGGCCTTTCAGCAACTGGAACTGCACGTCCAGCCCGGTGCGACGCTGGAATGGCTGCCGCAGGAAACCATCGTCTTCAGCAACGCCCAGGCACAACTGAGCACCCGCATAGAGCTGCACGGTGATGCAAAGCTGTGCTACTGGGATGTGGTGGCTTTGGGCCGCCCGGCCAGTGGCGAGCGTTTCGAACACGGCCATTTTCAATCGCATCTGGATATCCGGCGCGACGGCACATTGCTCTGGCATGAGCGACAACGCATTATCGGTGGCGACGGGCTGCTGGACTCGCCCATCGGCCTGGACGGCAGAACGGTGTTCGCCACCCTGCTGATGACCGGCGAAGTGAGCAGCGAGCTGCTCGAGGCCTGCCGTTCGCTGTCGATGCCCAACCCGGTACGCGGCGACCTGACTCAATTGCCCGGTCTGCTGGTCGCTCGCTGTCTGGCAGACGAAGCGTTGCATGCCCGGGCCTGGCTGATAGAACTGTGGAAACGACTGCGCCCTGCCCTGCTGGGACGCGAGGCGGTAACGCCAAGAATCTGGAACACCTGATTGATGACTGGACGCTATGCATTCCAGGCTACACCCTCGGCGCTGATGCACTCAGCGCGATACATAAGTCCTGAAAAGCCCGAAAATCGGGTCTTTTAGCGCTTCTGCCCGCAGGTCGTGGGAGCGAACTTGTTCGCGAAGACAATGTTTTAGGCGCTGCATGTTCGGCGACTACACCGGCCCCTTCGCGAACAAGTTCGCTCCCACGGCCTTCGGCCAGAACCCAAAACAGACTTATACATAACGATGAGGGCTCAAGCATGGGAACGATCAACCACCGAGTTTGAACAAACGGAAGCCCCATGGACCTGACACCACGCGAAAAAGACAAGCTACTGATCTTCACCGCCGGACTGGTCGCCGAACGGCGTCTGGCGCGCGGCGTGAAACTCAACTACCCGGAAGCCATGGCCTATATTTCTGCGGCGCTGCTCGAAGGTGCGCGTGACGGGCAGACCGTCGCTGAGCTCATGCACTACGGCACGACCCTGCTGAGCCGCGATCAGGTCATGGAAGGTATCGCGGAAATGATCCCGGAGATCCAGGTGGAAGCCACCTTTCCGGACGGCACCAAACTCGTCACCGTGCATCAGCCGATTGCCTGAAGGAGTGATCATGCGGGACGTGATTCGCGATGCCCTGCCGGACGATCTGCCGGGCATTCTGGACATCTACAACGATGCAGTGCTCAACACCACGGCTATCTGGAACGAGCAGCCGGTTGATCTGGCCAACCGCCAGGCCTGGTACGCAGCTCGCCAGAGTCAGGCGTATCCGATTCTGGTCGCGGTCGACAGCGCAGGCGACGTGCTCGGCTATTCGTCGTTTGGCGACTGGCGGCCGTTCGAAGGGTTTCGACATACGGTCGAGCATTCGGTCTACGTGCGCGCCGACCAGCGTGGCAAACGTCTGGGCCCGCGCCTGATGGCCGCTTTGATCGAGCGCGCCCGCGACTGTGACAAGCACATGATGGTCGCGGCCATCGAAAGCGGTAACGCGGCGTCCATCGCCCTGCATGATCGCCTGGGTTTCAAGACCACCGGACAAATGCCGCAGGTCGGCACCAAGTTCGGTCGCTGGCTGGACCTGACGTTCATGCAGCTCGACCTGTCGCCCGGTGCTCAGCCACCGGTTTCACAAGCCCCTTCCGCCCTTTAGAGAGCACGCCATGAACCCAGCACAGCTGCGCCGCGTCACCGCCGAAAGCTTCGCGCATTACCGCCAGGGTCTGGCGCAATTGTTGTTCGATACGGTTCATGATGGCGCGTCGGTCGGTTTCATGGCCGACCTCGACATGGCGCAGGCCTACGGCTGGTGTGACGGGCTCAGAGTCGACGTCGCCGCTGGCACTCTGCTGCTGTGGGTGGTGGTCGAGAACGAGAACGTCCTGGCCAGTGCGCAACTGTCGCTGTGTCAGAAGCCCAATGGCCTGAACCGCGCCGAAGTACAGAAACTGATGGTGCTGCCTGCGGCGCGCGGGCGTGGCCTGGGCAGGCAATTGATGGAGGCCGTTGAGCAGGCCGCCGTGAAACACAAGCGTGGGTTGTTGCACCTGGACACCGAAGCTGGCTCGACGGCTGAAGCCTTCTACAGCGCGCTGGCCTACCACCGTGTCGGTGAACTGCCGGATTATTGCGCGACACCGGACGGTCGCTATCGGCCGACCGCCATTTATTTCAAAACCTTGGGGCAACCGACATGATCCCTGGTCAATACCAGATCCAGCCCGGCGACATCGAACTCAACGCCGGACGCCGCACCCTCAGCCTGACCGTCGCCAACAGCGGCGACCGGCCGATTCAGGTGGGCTCGCATTTCCACTTTTTCGAAACCAACGACGCACTGACCTTCGACCGCGCCGCCAGCCGTGGCATGCGCCTGAACATTCCGGCCGGCACCGCCGTGCGCTTCGAACCGGGCCAGTCCCGTGAAGTCGAGCTGGTGGACCTGGCCGGCCTGCGCAAGGTTTACGGGTTTGCCGGTCGGGTGATGGGGGAGCTTTAGCTTCAAGCTTCAAGAGAAAAGCATATGACGACTAAAGACTTGCGGCTTGCAGCTTGTCGCTTTGAACACATTACAGTTTGCGGCCTGCAGCTTGCCGCTCTGAATCCGAGGGACGAGAGATGAAGATAAGCCGACAAGCCTACGCAGACATGTTCGGCCCCACCGTCGGTGACAAGGTTCGCCTAGCCGATACCGAGCTGTGGATCGAGGTCGAGAAGGACTTCACCACCTACGGTGAAGAAGTGAAGTTCGGCGGCGGCAAGGTCATTCGTGACGGCATGGGCCAGGGCCAGTTGCTGGCCGCTGACGTAGTCGACACGCTGATCACCAATGCCCTGATCATCGATCACTGGGGCATCGTCAAGGCCGACGTCGGCATCAAGAACGGGCGTATCGCGGCCATTGGCAAGGCGGGCAACCCGGACATCCAGCCGGACGTGACCATTGCAGTCGGAGCAGCCACCGAGGTCATTGCCGGCGAAGGCATGATCCTTACCGCCGGCGGCGTCGATACGCACATCCACTTCATCTGCCCGCAGCAGATCGAAGAAGCCCTGATGAGCGGCGTGACGACCATGATCGGCGGCGGCACCGGCCCGGCCACAGGCACCAATGCCACCACCGTCACACCCGGCCCGTGGCACATGGCGCGCATGCTCCAGGCCTCGGACTCGTTCCCTATGAACATCGGCTTCACCGGCAAGGGCAACGTCAGCCTGCCCGGCCCGCTGATCGAACAGGTCAAGGCAGGCGCCATCGGTCTGAAGTTGCACGAGGACTGGGGCACCACGCCTGCGGCCATCGACAACTGCCTGAGCGTGGCCGACGAATACGACGTGCAGGTGGCGATCCACACCGACACCCTCAACGAGTCGGGTTTTGTCGAGACCACCCTGGCCGCGTTCAAGAACCGCACGATTCACACTTATCACACCGAAGGTGCCGGTGGCGGTCATGCGCCGGACATCATCAAGGCCTGCGGTTCGCCGAACGTGCTGCCGAGCTCGACCAACCCGACGCGTCCGTTCACCCGCAACACCATCGACGAGCATCTGGACATGCTCATGGTCTGCCATCACCTGGACCCGAGCATCGCCGAAGACGTGGCTTTCGCGGAAAGCCGCATCCGTCGCGAGACCATCGCTGCCGAGGATATCCTTCACGACCTGGGCGCCTTTTCCATGCTCAGTTCCGACAGCCAGGCCATGGGCCGGGTTGGCGAAGTGATCATGCGCACCTGGCAAACCGCCGACAAGATGAAGAAACAGCGTGGTCCACTGCCGCAGGATGGCCCGGGCAACGACAACTTTCGCGCCAAACGTTACATCGCCAAATACACCATCAACCCGGCGATCACCCACGGCATCAGCCATGAAGTGGGCTCCATCGAAGTCGGCAAGTGGGCGGATCTGGTGCTGTGGCGGCCGGCGTTCTTTGGCGTCAAACCGACCCTGATCCTCAAGGGCGGCGCCATCGCTGCCAGCCTGATGGGCGATGCCAACGCTTCGATCCCGACCCCGCAACCGGTTCACTACCGCCCGATGTTCGCCAGCTACGGCAGTTCGCTGCACGCCACCAGCATGACGTTCATCAGCCAGGCAGCGTTCGACGCCGGTGTACCGGAGTCACTGGGCCTGAAGAAGCAGATCGGTGTCGTCAAAGGCTGCCGTACCGTGCAGAAGAAAGACCTGATCCACAACGATTACCTGCCGGACATCGAAGTCGACCCGCAGACCTATCAGGTCAAGGCCGATGGGGTGTTGCTGTGGTGCGAGCCTGCGGACGTGCTGCCGATGGCGCAGCGGTACTTTCTGTTTTGAACCCAAAAAAGGGCCTTCGGTATGCGAAGGCCCTGGGATGTTTCAGCTCAAACTGACTGTTTGGGGTCCAGCTTTTTGATTTCGGTCCTGTACCAGGACTTCAGATGAAAATCAGCGGTTTCCTTAAGCTTTACACCGTTCTTGAAAAAGATAACAGTCGGCGCGACGGTCACATTGTACTGTTGAACTGTCGCTGCACAGCTGTCCATCGGCACCCGAAGCATCACGACCGTGCCTTCGAACTCGGGCGCAAGCTCGTCGAGAATCGCTCCAGTCCGTGTGCTGTGGTCAGGTTCATTATACTCATTGACCCCGGGCCGGCTGAATTCGACCAACACCAGAGGGTTGGCTTTAGAGAACTCGCTATTGAAATCATCGTCATCCGAGACGGTTATTGCTTTAACTGTTTTTTCCTTGCGATTCAGAAATGTCTCGTCCGACTCCAGTATCTTCAATGCCTGCAACGTATCATTGATGGCGTCCAGCGTCCCCAGGTCCTCTGCGGTAGCCTTGCCTTGCAAGGTACGCTTCAGCACGCGAAAAACACTGAGTTTCCCTTTCGCCATATCGTATCGGTTACTGGTTTTACCGTTGGCGCCGGCCGGTACCTGCTCCGCCAGCGTGATACGCGCCTCGACAAGCGTTAATAATTCAGCCTTGATCATGAAATTTCTCCCTCATCAACAATGCCGGCAAACGCTTTCAGCGTGTCCTCTACGTACTGCTTGTCATAACCACCGACTATTTCGGCCATTTTGATCAGCACGGTCGTCGGACCGTGGTTGATGGCATACGTATTCGACGTCACCGGATTCAGAGTGTCCTTCAAGTCCGGACCCAACTCGATCTCGACCCTGACGAACTTGATTTTCTCGGCGTACGCGACGGCCAGTTCGTCTATGACAGCGTCCATTTTTGCACTGGCATTAGGCAGTTTTTGTTTGTTTTCCTTACCTCTGGTAGAAAATTCGACCAGGACCGGCTTCGTCTTGCTGGCTTCAAGAACTTCCTGTTGAAAGGTTGCATCTGTAACCGTAATGACACTCATGTCCCGGCCCTCCGTTCGTATAATCCCCGGAGGAAACATAGGACGAAGCGAATAGCACGTCTACTGACAGAAATGACAGTAAACGCCCTGTTTGTCGCGTCATGCAAAGGAGGTAATATGCGCCCATTCTTTCGTCACGCTCCTCCAAAGGTAACCGGCCATGCGCCTTTCCGAATTCATCGTTATTCATGTGGATCGCATCGTCGATGAATGGGAAGACTTCGCCAGAACCCTGAAACCGGCGGCAGAAACGATGACCACGGCCGAGCTGCGGGATCACGCCAGGTCGATTTTGCTCGCCGCAGCACGGGACATGAAGACCGCGCAGAGCAAAAGCGAGGAGATTGCCAAGGCCAGAGGCGAAGAGCTGAACAAGACGCCAAGCCTGGACGAAGCAGCCAGCAGCCATGGCGAATTGCGCCATGAGGTCGGTTTTGATCTGGTGCAGATGACGTCGGAGTTTCGCCATCTGCGCGCCAGCGTCATCCGCCTCTGGGTAGAAAGCCTGGCAGCGCCGCAACTGGCCGATTTTCAGGACGTGATTCGCTTCAACGAAGCCATCGACGAGGCGCTTGCAGAATCCACTGCGGCCTATGCGGAGCGGGTCGGGCGCTCACGGGATATCTTTCTCGCCATTCTCGGTCACGACCTGCGCGCGCCACTGCAGGCCGTCAGCATGTCCACCGAGTTGCTGGCCCGCAAAATAACGCTGGACGACAAGACCCAGTCCTATGTTTCACGTATCCAGACCAGCACCCGCCATATGGGCTCGATGGTCAGCGATCTGCTGGAGTTCGTGCGCAGCCGCCTGGGCGCGGGGCTGCCGGTAGAGCGTAAATACATGGACCTGGCCAGCGCCTGCCGCGAGGCCATCGAGGAAGCCTGCGCCGGGCGACCGGACTCTGTGCCGGTGCTGAACATCGAAGGCAACACCAAGGGTCACTGGGACGCCGGGCGGATCAGCCAGATGTTGCAGAACCTGATCGGCAACGCCCTGCAGCATGGTGCCGCCAGTCACGAGATAACGGTGACTGTCACGGGTGCCGAGAAAGCCGTGATATTGGTGGTCCACAACGAAGGCAAACCGATTGCCGAAGACGCTATCGGGACGATCTTCGATCCGCTGGTGCGCAGCACCGAGGAAAACAGCGAAACACGCGGCACGTCGACCAGCCTTGGCTTGGGCCTGTTCATCGTCAAGGAAGTGGTCAACGCCCACGGCGGCAGCATCACTGTGACCTCGACCATTGGTGAGGGCACGACCTTCAATGTGGTGCTGCCGAAAAACTGACCGAGGCTGACTGCCTGCTGATGCGGGTGCCGCATCAGCCCAGGCAGAAAAGACAGAATCGCAAGACCGCTCCGCTCAACCCTTCCACTGCGCGCGGGGATCGAACGACGAACTGTCCGCCAGTTTCTGCCAGAGCGCGCGGGTAGCCTCGTCGGTTTGCTTGGGCACGACGACTTTCAACTGCGCGTAAAGATCGCCGCGCTCGCCACTCTTGTTTATCAAGCCGTTACCCTTGATCCGCAGACGCTGCCCGTTCTGACTGTCCGGGCGGATGGTCAGGTTGAGCCTGCTGGTCAGCGTCGGCACGGCAACCTTGGTACCCAGCACGGCTTCCCAGGGGGCCAGTGGCACGGTGATGACCAGATCATGGCCTTCGACCTCAAACAGCGGGTGCGGGGCCAGGCGGATGATCAGGTACAAGTCGCCATTGGCACCACCGCCCACGCCCGGCGCGCCCTGCCCCTTCAGGCGAATACGCTCGCCATCGACCACGCCGGCCGGAATCTTCACGTTCAGGGTTTTGGTGATGTCGCTCATGCGCTGCCCGTTGGGGCTGTGCTGCGGCACCTTGAAGCTGACCTGCTTGGATTCCCCCGAAAGGGTCTCTTCGAGGAACACCGCCAGCTCCATCTCTACGTCCTGACCGGTACGCCCAGGGTTGCGGGTACGCCCGCCCTGCTGTGGCCGGCCACCGAAAATGGAGCTGAAAAACTCCGAGAAGTCTGCCGTTTCCTCGAACCCGCCTGCCCCGGCGCCGGCACGGCTTTGCCAGCCCGGCGGGGTCTGGAACGGACGGCCCTGACGACCGTATTTGCGCAGTTCGTCATACTCGGCGCGCTTTTCAGGGCTGCTGAGTACCTCATACGCTTCGGACGCTTCCTTGAACTTGTCTTCGGCGCCTGCTTCCTTGCTGACGTCCGGGTGATACTTGCGCGCGAGTTTGCGATAGGCGGTCTTGATCGCCTTGTCGTCCGCCGTCGGCTCCACGGCAAGTATCTTGTAGTAGTCTTTGAAATCCATGTAACGATCACCCATCCGAATTATCCGGCAAAGCCAGATACGCTGGCGTCACGCGCCCAGCTCCCTCTGTCACGAGGCATCTGGATTACCTAACGTCGAAAAATATACAGATAGACCAGCTGCTTTTGTCGGCGGGTCGATAGCTCGACACCCTAATGTCCGACAACAGCGTCTACCGGGAATCCCTTCAAGATTGGGGGTAACAGGCTTCAGTTCAAGCCTTGGCCGCAAATACAGCCAGGTAAATATAAGCGACGTGTCGCGCTACGCAATTTGCCCGCGCTGACATAAACTGCGCGGCCGTTTTTTGACTGGAACGTAAAAGACATGAATGACCAATCCCCGGCCCGTGCCTGCGGTATCGATTTCGGCACGTCCAACTCCACTGTCGGCTGGCAACGACCCGGCATGGAATCGTTGATCGCGCTGGAGGACGACAAGATTACCCTGCCTTCGGTGGTGTTCTTCAATATGGAAGAGCGCCGGCCGGTGTATGGCCGCCTGGCGCTGCACGAGTATCTGGAAGGCTACGAAGGCCGCCTGATGCGCTCGCTCAAGAGCCTGCTGGGCTCGAAGCTGATCAAGCATGACACCAGCGTGCTGGGCACGGCGATGCCCTTCAAGGATTTGCTGGCCCTGTTTATCGGCGAGCTGAAAAAGCGCGCGGAGCAAACGGCCGGACGCGAATTCGAGCAGGTCGTACTGGGCCGTCCGGTGCATTTTGTCGATGACGACGCCCAGGCCGATCAGGAAGCCGAAGACACGCTGGCTGAAGTGGCACGCAAGATCGGCTTCAAGGACGTGTCATTCCAGTTCGAACCGATCGCTGCGGCGTTCGATTACGAGTCCACCATCCAGGACGAAGAACTGGTGCTGATCGTCGACATCGGCGGTGGTACCTCGGACTTTTCGCTGGTGCGTCTGTCGCCCGAGCGACGCCAGCACGATGATCGCCAGCAGGACATCCTCGCCACCGGTGGCGTGCACATCGGCGGGACCGACTTCGACAAGCAGTTGAGCCTGCAAGGCGTGATGCCGCTGTTCGGTTATGGCAGCCGCATGAAAAGCGGTGCGTACATGCCGACCAGCCACCACATGAACCTGGCGACCTGGCACACCATCAACGCCGTGTACTCGCAAAAATCGCAACTGGCCCTGGGCAGCATGCGCTACGACATCGAAGACACTGGCGGTATCGATCGCCTGTTCAAACTGATCGAACAGCGCGCCGGGCACTGGCTGGCCATGGAAGTGGAAGAAACCAAGATCCAGCTGACTCACGCCGACAGCCGTCACCTGCTCATGGATCGAGTGGAAGCCGGCCTGAGCGTGGACCTGAGCCGGGTGATGTTCGAAGCCGCCATCGATGCCCAGCTTGAGCGGGTGCGCAACAGCGTGACGAACTTGCTGAACGATGCGGGAGTGAGTGTCGAACAGGTCAGCACAGTGTTTTTCACCGGCGGTTCAAGCGGCATCCCGGCCCTGCGCAACAGCGTCTCGAACATGCTGCCCAACGCACGCCACGTCGAAGGCAACATCTTCGGCAGCATCGGCAGCGGCCTGGCCATCGAAGCGAAGAAGCGTTACGGCTAGTCATGCGCCTATCGTGGGAATGCCCTTCGT
>NZ_AWQP01000086.1:0-17146 GCF_000972175.1 Pseudomonas syringae pv. coryli str. NCPPB 4273
CAGTCAACAACGGCAGGCGGGTCAGGGTTTGCGTGGCATCAAGCACCATCGCCTTCAACAGCACCTGCCAATGCTCGACGTAGCGCGCCGCTGTCTCGTGCTCAAACAGGCTGCTCGCGTACTCGATGCACCCGCTCACCTCGTCCTGGTATTCACCCAAGGTCAGCGCCAGGTCGAACTGCGCGGTGACTTGCTCCGAGGTGAACATGTGCGCCTGCAATCCGGTGAGGTGCAGCGTGTCACTGTCGGCGTTCTGCCAGGCGAACAGCGTCTGGAACAGCGGGCTGTGCGCCAGGCTGCGCGCAGGGTTGAGCGCCTCCACCAACTGCTCGAACGGCAAGTCCTGGTGCGCCTGCGCCGCCAGCGTGGTGGCTTTGACCTGCGCCAGCAACTCGGCGACTGTCGCCGTGCCCGGCACCCGGCAGCGCAGGGCCAGGGTGTTGACGAACAGCCCGATCAGCGGCTCCAGTTCCGTGCGGGTACGCCCGGCTACCGGTGAGCCGATGACGAGATCGTCCTGTCCGCTAAGACGTGAGAGTAGGATTGCCCAGCCAGCCAGCAGCGTCATGTACAGCGTGCTGTCATGCCGGGCCGCCAAGCGTTTGAGTGCAGCGGTCAGCGCGGCGTCCAGGGTGAAATCCACCCGGCCACCGGCGTAGTCCTGCACCGCCGGCCGAGGGTGGTCGGTGGGCAGTTCGAGCAAGGGCGGTGCATCCGCCAGTTGCTCGCGCCAATAGGCGAGTTGGCTTTGCAACACCTCGCCCTGCAGCCACTGGCGCTGCCAGGCGGCGTAGTCGGCGTATTGAATGCCCAGCGCTGGTAAGGGGTCTTCGTCGCCTTGGACAAAGGCCCGATACAACACGCCCAGTTCCTGCATAAAACAGTTAAGTGACCAACCGTCGCAGACGATATGGTGCAGGGTCACCAGCAACACCTGTCGCTGCTCGTCGAGCAAAATCAGACGGCCGCGCAGAGGGGCATCCTGCTCTAGGTCGAAAGGCGCTTCACTCTCTTCACGCGCCAGCTGATGCAGCGTGTCGTGTGCATCGTCACACTGACGCAAATCGTGCAAACGCAGTGCGAAAGGTGACGGCGCCTGAATCTGTTGCCGGGGCGCACCCTCGACTTCGATGAAGCGCGTACGCAAGGCCTCATGGCGCAACACAATGCGGTCCAGCGCGCGCTGCAACGCCTGCGCATGCAGCTCACCCGACAACATCAAGCCGCTCGCGATGTGGTAGGCGGTGCTGGCTCGCGCTTCCAGACGGGCGAGAAACCACAGGCGCTGCTGGGCGAACGACAACGCCAGCGGCGCGCTACGATCCTGGGTATCAATGGCAGGCAACGCGCTGATCGGCGCCTGCGCCACGGCAGCGGCAAAATCGGCCAACAGCGGCTGGGTAAACAGCGCGCTCAATGCGACCTCGCGCCCTTGGGTCTGGCGGATTTTAGCGAGTAACTGGATCGCCAGCAGGGAATGACCGCCCAAGGCGAAGAAATGATCGTTTCTGCCGACCTGAGCCAGCCCCAACAGGTGCGCCCACAGCTCAGCCATCGTCGTTTCGGCGTCGCCCTCTGGAGCGGCATACGCCGGGTGTAAACGGTTGCCAGCTTCCAGCGCGGCCAGGGCGTTGCGGTCGAGTTTGCCATTGGCCGTCAATGGCCAGGCGTGCAGATGGCACCAGGCACCGGGCACCATGTAGTCGGGCAATTGCACGAGCATCCAGGCGTGCAGTACGTCGACCGGTTGCGCTTGAGCGGCCAGGTAATAGGCCACCAACTGCGTGTCACCGCTCGGGGCCTGGCGTGCCAGCACCACGCAATCGTCGACAGCGTCGCAGGCGCGCAATCGCGCTTGAACCTCGCCCAGTTCAATACGCACGCCACGGATTTTCACTTGGTGGTCGTTACGCCCCAAGTATTCAAGAACGCCGTCCGCTCGCCAGCGCACCTGGTCACCGGTCTTGTAAAGCCGAGTCGAGGAGTCGGGCGCAAAAGTGCTGGCCACAAAGCTTGCCGACGTCAGTTGCGGCCGGTTCAGGTAACCCCGCGCCAGTTGTACGCCGCCCAGATACAGCTCGCCCGTCACGCCCACCGGCACGGGCTGGCCAACGCTGTCGAGTACGTAGGTTTGGGTATTAGCGATGGGCCGGCCGATGGGCACGCCCGCCGCTGACGCATTCTCGACCACCGACCAGGCGGTGACGTCGACCGCCGCTTCGGTGGGCCCGTACAGGTTTTCCAGTGCGGCGTGCGGCAAACACGCGCGGGTCTGGCGCGCCAAGGCGCTGCTCAGGCTTTCGCCGCTGCAAATGATCCGGCGCAAGCTGGTGCAAGCCGACGCGTGAGCGCTGGACACAAACGCCTGCAGCATCGGCGGCACAAAATGCACGGTGGTAATTGCCCGCTGTTGAATCAACTGCGCGAGGTACACCGGGTCCTTTTGCCCTTCGTGGCCGGCCAGCACCATGGGTACGCCGACCATCAATGGCCAGAACAGCTCCCACACCGAGACATCAAAACCCAGCGGCGTTTTTTGCAGCACCACATCATCGCCGGCCAGTCGATAGTGGTCCTGCATCCACAGCAGACGGTTGACCACAGCGCGATGCTCGATCATCACCCCTTTGGGCTGGCCGGTAGACCCGGAGGTATAAATGACATACGCCAGATGATTCGCCGACAACGCGTGCACGTTGGGGTCGGTTTCCGGCATCCCCGGCTGCGCTTCAAAGGCCTGCGGATCAAGCCTCACCGGGGCTTCGGGCAGGCTGAGGCCAGTGTCGCCACGCGCAATCAGTACGCACGGCGCGCTGTCTTCGAGCAGGGAGCGAATACGCTCGGCAGGATGGCTCGGGTCAATCGGCACATAGGCCCCGCCCGCCTTGAGTATCGCCAGCACGGCGATGACCATGTCCAAGCTGCGCGCCATGCACACAGCCACCCTTACATCCGGCCCCACGCCGTGAGCGACGAGCCCATGGGCGAGCCGATTGGCACGCCGATTCATCTGTGAGTAAGTCAGCGCTTCATCGTCATGCACCAGCGCCAGTGCCTCGGGCGTGCGCGCCACCTGCTGCTCGATCAGCGTATGCAGGCAAACCTCGGTCGGGTAATCGACACGCGTGGCGTTCCAGTCATGCAGCACTTGCCGGCGTTGCGCCTCCGTCAGCAGCGGCAGGCGGGCTACCGTCTGCGTGGCGTCGAGCACCATCGCCTCCAGCAGCACCCGCCAATGCTCGACAAAGCGCTCCACGGTGGCACGGTCGAACAGGCGCGTGGCATAGCCGATACTGCCTTCCAGGCGGTCGCCACGCAGGCCCAGTGTGATCGTCAGGTCAAATTGGCTGGTGGGCTGTTCCAGGTTGAACGGTTCGGTGGTCAACCCCTGCAGGTGCAGCCCCGCGTCCACCGCCTCCTGCCAGAGGAACAGCGTTTGAAACAGCGGGCTGTGCGCCAGGTTGCGCTCGGGGTTGAGCGCTTCCACCAACTGCTCGAACGGCACATCCTGATGCGCCTGCGCCGCCAACGTAGTCGCTTTGACCCGCGCCAGCAACTCGGCGACCGTCGCCGTGCCCGGCACCCGGCAGCGCAGGGCCAGGGTGTTGACGAACAGCCCGATCAGCGGCTCCAGCTCGGTGCGCGTGCGGCCCGCCACCGGCGTGCCGATAACGATGTCGTCCTGGCCGCTCAAACGCGCGAGCAAGATCGCCCAGCCGCTCAACATCAGCATGTAGCGCGTAACACCTTGACGCATGGCCAGCGCGCTCAGCTCCAGGCTTAACCCGGCGCCGAGGGTAAATTCGACACTGTCGCCGGCGTAATCCTGCTGCGCGGGGCGTGGTCGGTCGGTAGGCAACTCCAGCAGCGGCGGCGCGTCCTCCAATTGCTCGCGCCAGTAGGCAAGCTGGGCCTGGAACACGCGACCTTGCATCCATTCGCGCTGCCACGCCGAAAAATCGGCGTATTGCAGGGTCAGCGTGGGCAATGGATCTTGCTCGCCATGGCTGAACGCCTGGTACAGCAGGCCCAGTTCGTCCATCAAGCGCGTGAGTGACCAGCCGTCGGCAACGATATGATGCACCGTCACCAGCAGCACGTACTCGCCGTCCTTGAGCCGTACCAACCGGCCCCGAATCGGCGAATCCTGCGCCAGTTCAAACGCTGTTGCGACCTCTTCCCTGGCCAGATCGCGCAGTGCACCCTGCACATCGGCAGCGTCACCCACATCATAAAAACGCAAGGCGAACGGGGTGGCCTCCCGAACCTGCTGGCAAGGCGTGCCGTTTATCGATACAAAGCGGGTGCGCAGCGCTTCATGTCGCGCCACGATACGGTCCAGTGCAGCCTGCAAGGCATCGAGATTCAGCGCTCCGATCAGCCTCACACCACCGGCGATGTGGTAGGCCGCGCTGGCGCGGGCTTCCAATTGCGCCAAAAACCACAGGCGCTGTTGGGCAAACGACAGCGCCAAGGGCGCGCTGCGGTCAGCCGGGGTAATCGGCGGCAGCGCACTGTAGGCCGCCTGTTCAACAAGCCGTGCGAAGGGCGCCAGTACCGGTTGCGCAAACAACGCGCTCAGCGCAAGGTCACGCCCCAACGCTGCCCGCACGCGGGCCAGCAATTGCACCGCCAGCAACGAGTGCCCACCCAGCGCGAAGAAGTGGTCGTGCCGCCCTACCCGGCTGACGCCCAGCACTTCGGCCCACAGCGTCGCCAGCGTTACCTCGGTATCGCCCTGCGGTTCGGCGTAGCGCTGCCAGGCGTACGCCTCTTCATCCGGTGCTGGCAGCGCATTGCGGTCCAGCTTGCCGTTGGGGGTCAACGGCCAGGCACTCAGGTGCACCCAGGCAGCGGGCAACATATAGTCGGGTAATTGATCGGCCACCCACTCGCGCAAGGTCTGTGCGTCCACCGCCTGGTCTGCCAGGTAATACGCCACCAAACGCACATCGGCCGCGTGTTGCTCGCGTGCAACCACCACCGCGTCCCTTACGGATGGGTGCTCGCGCAGTCGCGCCTCAATTTCGCCCAGTTCAATGCGGAAACCGCGCACCTTCACTTGATGGTCGTTGCGGCCCAGGTACTCAAGCGTGCCGTCTTCACGCCAGCGCGCTCGGTCACCGGTCTTGTACAGCCGCGCGCCGGGCACAAAAGGGTCCGCGATAAAACGCTCAGCGCTCAGGTCGGGCTGGTTGAGGTAACCCTCAGCGACGCCGTCACCGCCGATGTACAGCTCGCCGGCAACGCCTATCGGCAACGGCTGCCAGTGAGCGTTCAACACATAGACCCGCGTATTGGCGATCGGGCGACCAATCGCCACGGCGGCGCCGTGCGCCTCGACGTTATCCACGCGATAGGCGGTCGACCAGATGGTGGTTTCGGTCGGCCCATAAACGTTCCACAAGCTGCCCACCGCAGGCTGCAACCGCGCTGCCAGCGCCACGTTCAGCGCTTCGCCGCCGCTGAGCGCGGTCAGCTCGGGCTGACCTTGCCAGCCGCTGTCGAGCAGCATCCGCCAGGTCACGGGTGTGGCTTGCAGGGTGGTGATGCCCAGCCGCTTGATTTCGCGTGCCAGACGTACCGGGTCGGTGCTCCAGCTTTCTGCGGCGATCACCACCGTCGCGCCGACGATCAGCGGCAGAAAAAGCTCCAGCGCCGCGATGTCGAACGCCACGGTGGTCACCGCCAGCCAACGATGCTCGGCGGTCAGCCCGAGTTGTTGTTTGAACGACAACAACAGGTTCAGCAACGCGCGCTGCCCGACCATCACGCCTTTGGGTTTGCCGGTCGAGCCGGAGGTATAGATCACATACGCCAGTGCTTCGGCGGCCGCAGGCTCGGTGTGCAGGTTATGCTCGGGGCCTGCTTGCCAATCGCCGGGCGCGTTGAGGTCTAGCGTGCGTGCTGCATGGTCGAGCGCGGCGCCCTCATAGCCTGCAACAATCGCCATCTGCGGCTGGCAGTCCTGGAGCATGTAATCGATGCGCTCGGCCGGGTAGCCGGGATCAATCGGCACATAGGCGCCCCCGGCCTTGAGCACTGCGAGCATCGCCATCAGCATCTGCGGACCGCGCGGCAGGCAAATAACCACGCGGGTGTTGGAGGTGATGCCGAGCGCCCTGAGTGCATGTGCCAACTGGTTGGCATGCCGGTTAAGCTGGTCGTAGCTCAGCGACTGCTCGTCATGGATCAACGCGGTCGCCTGCGGCGTGCGCTGAACCTGTGCTTCGAAGCATTGATGCAAACACAGCTCGCGCGGGTAGCTGACGTCGGTGGCGTTCCACTCGGTGAGCAGTGTGTTTTGCTCGGTTTCCGACAGCACTGCCAATGCCTGCACCGGCGTATCCGGCGCGTGTTCGAGCGCCTCGTTCAGTGCACTCAAGGCCGTTTGGAGATAGCCTGCAAGACGCTGCGGCTCAACGCCGCCGCATATTTGCACCTCAAGCAGAAAGCTCTGCCCGGTATCATCGACGTTTAACGTGAACGGGTAATGAGTGCGCTCTGTATTGCCCAGCATTCTGGCGCCCGTGCCTACCAGGTCAGCCAAGCCGGCGACACGCCCGTATTGACTGTGGCGATAGTTGAGCAATGTAGAAAACAGCGGCAACGGTGAAGCAACACCACTGCAACGTTGAGCCAGCGACAGCGGCGCATGCTCGTGGTGCAACAGGCCGGCCAGGCGTTGGTGGGTTTGTTGCAGCGCCTGGGCGGTAGTCTGCCTCTGTAAGTCGAGGCCTATGGGCAAGGTATTGATGAACATACCCAGTGCGCGCTCGATGCCTTCTGCCCCACTCATTCTGCCCAGCAGAACCGTGCCGAACACTGGCCGGTCAGTTTCGCAGGTGCGCGCCAGCACCAGCGCCCACGCCAGATGGAACACACTGGCCACACTCACGCCGGCGGCCTGTGCAGCCATTCTGAGGGAGGCCGCGAACCCGTCATCGAGCAACAACTGTGTCTGTTGCACCGGATGATCAGGCTCGGGGATTGCGGTAATGGAAAACGGCGCAGTCGGCTGTGTGACGTCCTGCAGCATGTGCTGAAAAAAGGCTTCATGGTCACTGCGCTGCGCTTCGCGACGGGCGTGAACGACAAAGTCGCGCAAGGGGATGGGCTGCGCAAGCGCCGCGCCCTGCAGGATGGCGCGAATCTCGGCAATCACGTAATCGAGGGCGGTATGGTCGAGCGCCAATTGGTGAGTCTGCAAGTGCAGGGTCAGCGACCCGTCAACCGGGTCGACCGACACACAGCCGTGCAGTAACGGCGCCTGCTCGACATTGATGCGTGTGCCCGCTTGCAAGGCGCACTCGGTCTCTACCACGGGCAGTGTCGCGTGGTGGTAGACAACCTGCACGGGACTGTCCAGGTTCTGCGAGATAAACGCGGTGCGCAGAATATCGTGTCGCGCGATCACGCTTTGCAAGGCCTCGACAAAACGATTCAAGGCGGATCGATCAGCGAAACTCAATACGCTGGTTTCGACGTAGGGGTCATTCTCCGGGCTCAGCAGGTGGTGAAAAAGAATGCCCTCCTGCGTCGAGGTCAGCGGGTAAATATCCTGAATATTTTTAGCACCACCGGGCACGGTCATGACAATGCCGTCGATCTGCGCCTGGGTGAGGGCGATCAGGGGCAGCATGCTCGGCACAATGCTGTCTTGAGGTATGGTGAGCGGGTTAGGCGAAGCGGTCTCCGGAAGGCCCGCGGTGGATGTCACCGACTGCGCGAATTCACACAGAGTGGGGGCAGTGAACAGCCTCGACACGTCGACGCACAACCCGCGCGCTTTCAGGCGCGCAATCAGCTGCACCGCCAACAGCGAGTGCCCGCCGAGGGTAAAGAAGTTGTCGTGCCGCCCTACTCGCTCAACGCCCAGAACGTCGGCCCAAAGCATCGCCAGGGAGGTTTCGGGTTCGCCTTGCGGTGCCACGTAACCCTGCGAGGCAAACGCCGCCGCACCCGGCACCGGCAATGCCCGTCGGTCCAGCTTGCCATTGCTGTTCAGCGGCCAGGCCGTCAGGTGCACCCACGCCGCCGGCAGCATGTAATCCGGCAACTGCTGCGCCACCCAGGCGCGAAGCTGGCTCGCATCCTGCGCCTCGGCGGCCAGGTAGTAGGCCACCAGCCGCGTCTCCTGCGCCGCCTCCTGCCAGGCGATCACCACCGCGTCAGTTACCGCTGCGTGGCTGCGCAAGCGCGCCTCGATTTCACCCAACTCGATACGGAAGCCGCGAATTTTTACCTGATTGTCGTTGCGTCCCAGGTACTCCAGCGAGCCGTCGGCATGCCAACGCACACGATCGCCGGTCTTGTACATGCGCGCTGCAGGCTGTTCGACAAAGGGGTCATCGACAAAACACGTCGCGGTCAATTGCGCCCGGTTCAAATACCCGCGAGCTACTCCGGCACCGCCGATATACAGCTCCCCGACCACGCCCACCGGCACCGGTTGCGCCGCGTGGTCAAGCACATACACGCGCGTGTTCGGCAGCGGTCGGCCGATGCAACCGGGTTTGTTCAACCGCTCAATCAGGTGGACGGTCGCATTCACCGTCGCCTCGGTGGGACCGTAAGCGTTGAATAGCGTAGGCAGCCAGCCGTCGCGGGCGTACCAGGCCTCGATCGCGGCTTGGCTGACCGCTTCGCCGCCGATCATGATTTGACGAATGCAGTCGGGAATACACGCCTGCTTTTCGCGCAGCAAGGTATTCCAGAACACCACCGGCAAGTTCGTAACCGTGATCGCATTACGCTGGCAGAGTTGCCAGAACGTCGAGGCGTCGCTGATCCATTCTTGGGTTCGTAACACCAGAGTGGCACCGGAACATAGCGCGCCGAAGATTTCTTCCACCGACATATCGAACGTGAACGGTGCAAATTGCAGCACGCGGTCACGCGCACTCAGGTGATAGGTCGACTGCAACGCGAAGACCTGATGGCATAAGTTGCGATGCTCGATCATCACGCCCTTGGGCTCGCCGGTGGAACCCGACGTGTAAATCACATAGGCAAGGTGCTGCGCGCCCAGCTCTAGAACATGCAGGTCCGGGTTGACGTCCGACCAACCTTGCCTCTCGTCCACAGTACTAGTGAGCAATGCTAATAGTGGCTGGCTATCTTCGAGGATGTAGTCGATTCGGTCAGCCGGGTACTCAGGATCGATCGGCACGTAGGCACCTCCAGCCTTGAGTACCGCCAGTATAGCAACGACCATTTCTGGCCCACGAGGAAGGCAAAGCGCCACCATTGTGCCCGACACCACACCTTGCGCAATCAGAGCATGGGCCAGTCGGTTGGCACGGCGATTCAACTCGTCGTAGCTCAGTTGCTGCGACTCGTAGACAAGTGCGCCCGCTTGGGGATCGCGCTCCACCTGCGCCTCAAACAGCTGATGAACGCATTGAGCCGCAGGGTAGTCAACGTCGGTTGCATTCCAGTCATACAACACTTGATGGCGCTGGTTTGCTGTAAGTAATGCCAGTTCTGTCACTGTCTGGCTTGAGTCGTGGAGCATCGCTCGCAGTAGCACATGCAAATGCTCGACATAACGCGTCGCCGTCTCGCGATTGAACAGGCTGCTCGCGTACTCAATGCAACCAACCATCACGTCCTGGCGTTCACCCAAGGTCAGAACCAAATCGAACTGTGCCGTGACTTGCTCAGAAGCAAACATTTCAGCTTGCAGCCCACTAAGTTCCAGTATGTCACCATCGGAGTTCTGCCAGACCAGCAACGTCTGGAACAGCGGGCTATGCGCCATGCTGCGTACCGGGTTGAGTGCCTCCACCAACTGTTCGAATGGCAAATCCTGGTTTGCCTGCGCAGACAGCGTGGTGGCTTTGACCTGTGCCAGCAACTCGGCGACCGTCATGCTACCCGGTACTCGGCAGCGCAGCGCTAAGGTGTTTACGAACAGGCCTATTAGCGGTTCGAGCTCAGTGCGGGTGCGCCCGGCTACCGGTGAGCCGATAACGAGATCGTCCTGTCCGCTAAGACGTGAGAGTAGGATTGCCCAGCCAGCCAACAACGTCATGTAGAGCGTACAACCGTGACGCCCAGCCAGCGCTTTAAGTTCTGTGGTCAAGGGAGCGTGGAGGGTAAAACTGACTTGTCCGCCGGCGTAGTCCTGCACCAATGGGCGGGGATGATCAGTGGGTAGCTCGAGCAGCAGCGGCGCATCTGCCAGCTGTTCTCGCCAGTAGGCAAGCTGACCTTGCACTACCCCGCTCTGGACCCAGTGCCGCTGCCAGGCTGCATAGTCTGCGTATTGAATAGCCAAAGGTTGCAAGGGATCTACCAGCCCCTCAACGAACGCGTTGTAGAATATGCCCAGTTCCGCCATAAACCGGTTTAACGACCAGCCATCGGATACGATGTGGTGCATCGTGATCAGCAACACGTGCCGTTGCTCTTGAACCCGAACCAACTGGCCACGGATCAACGGCCCTTGGCTCAGATCAAATGGAAATACGGCCTCCTCCTGCTCAATACGACGAACTAAAACCTCGACGTCCGCATGTTGACGAAGATCATGTTGGCAAAGCACAAACGGCTCCGGCCCTAGAATCTGCTGGTAAGGGGTGCCATTTATTGATAAAAATCGCGTTCGTAAGGACTCATGGCGAGCCACAATATGATCCAGCGCCGCTTGCAAGGCATTGATATCCAACGCTCCAACAAGGTCCACCCCCCCGGCCATGTGATAGGCAGCACTGGTCCGCACCTCCATTTGCGTTAGGAACCAAATCCGCTGCTGAGCGAATGAAAGCACCAGCGGCATGCTACGGTCGGCGGACGCTATGACTGGCAGCACACTGCAAGGTACTTGCTCAACTAGCCGAGCAAATGGCGCTAATACCGGCTGCAAAAACAACAGGCTCAGTGGTACCTCACGGCCCAGTGAAACTCGAATACGGGACAGTAGTCGGATGGCCAGCAACGATTGCCCACCTAGTGCAAAGAAATCGTCGTCGCGACCGACTTGGGCCAACCCAAGCAGTTCAGACCATAACGCAGCCAGCACCATCTCGGTACAGCCCTGCGGTTCGACATAGTGTTTCAAGGCGTACGCATCTTCTCCAGGTGCCGGCAGAGCCTTTCGATCCAGCTTGCCGTTGTGAGTTAACGGCCACGCACTCATGTGCACCCAAGCGGCTGGTAACATGTAATCCGGTAATTGACTGGCCACCCAATCTCGCAGCACCTGAGCGTCCGCGACCAGATCGGACAGGTAATAAGCCACTAGGCTCTCCCACCCATCACTTGTTTGGGCTGCAATAACCGCGGCATCCCTTACCTCCGGATGATCGCGCAGCCGCGCTTCAATTTCTCCCAGTTCAATACGGAAACCACGAATTTTTACTTGGTAGTCGTTGCGCCCCAAATACTCGAGCGTGCCGTCTTTTCGCCAGCACGCACGGTCACCAGTCCTGTAAAGTCGTGAGCCCTCTACAAAAGGATCTTTAACAAAGCGCTCAGCGGTTAACTGAGGTTGATTCAGATAACCCTGAGCGACCCCATCACCGCCGATGAATAACTCACCGGCAATTCCCACCGGCAATGGTTGACCAGCATCGTTCAAGACATAAACGCGCGTATTGTCGACAGGGCGACCGATAGGAAGGCTACCGCCATTCAGATCAACCTCATCAACGCAATGCGCGGTCGACCAGATCGTGGTCTCAGTAGGTCCATATACGTTCCATAGCGTACCTACCGCTTGATGCAGGCGCGCCGCCAAGGCCACGTCCAATGCCTCACCGCCACACAACGCAGTCAGCTTGGGCTGGCTCTGCCAACCGCTGTCCAGGAGCATCCGCCAGGTAACCGGTGTGGCTTGTAGCGTTGTGATGCCTAGGCGACTGATCGCCTCGGCCAACCGATATGGGTCGGTACTCCAACTGCCATTCGCGAGCACTACTGTCGCGCCGACGATTAGCGGCAGGAAGAGTTCCAGTGCTGCAATATCGAAAGCCACCGTAGTTACCGCCAGCCAGCGATCATCTGCGGTCATCCCTAATAGCCGTTTAAAGGATAGCAGCAGGTTCACCAGCGCACGCTGCCCGACTATTACGCCTTTAGGCTTGCCAGTCGAGCCGGACGTATAAACCACATATGACTGCCCGTTGACAGCCTGAGGGGGCGTTTCAAGATTGTCATCGGGCCCGAACTGCCAGTCTCCTAGGGTGTGCAGGTTGAGTCTGTGCGCCGCGTGAACTAGCGCTTCCCATTCGAAACTATCGACGATGGCAACTTGTGGACAGCAGTCGTTGAGCATGTATTCAATACGGTCCGCGGGAAAACCGATATCAATTGGCACATAGGCACCACCGGCTTTGAGCACCGCAAGCATGGCAGTAACCATGTCAGGACCACGTGGTAGGCAGATAGCTACTCGCGTCTGCGACGCTACACCAAGCTTCGTTAACACCTGAGCAAGTTGGTTAGCGCGTCGATTCAGAGTGTCATAGCTTAATGGCTGATCATCATAGATTAACGCCGTCACATGGGGCGTACGTTTTACTTGTTCTTCGAACATTTGATGAAAGCAAACGTCACGCGGATAGTCAGCTTGGGTAGCGTTCCAGTCGTTCAGCACCATCTGATTTTCATCTGGCGTCAGAAGAGTAATGCAATCAATCTTCTGACTGTCGTCGGCGATCATCTCATCAAGGATGGTAGACAGATGTTCGATATAACGTCCTACAGAGCTTTCCTCAAGGCGAGAAGCATCGTACTTAAGAAATACAGCAAGCGTGTTATCGCTGTCCATAATTTCAAGGTTCAGTAAGTTAGCGGTATCGCCATGACTGATTGGCAGCGGAAAAGACGTTGCACTCCATCCCCCCCAAGCAACGGTTTCAAAACTTACACCACGTGACGCTCCACTTAGCGTACCCACGGCCAGCGCCATGATTTCGGCTAGCCCATAATCAATCTGAAATGTAAACTGGGTTTGTATAAAATTGCGCTGGGCAGACCGCCTTAGCTTCGGCAAGCGTTCGAGCAGTACCTCGAGCGGATAATGGCGGTTACGCTTGGCATCCTTCACAGAGGCATGTAAATCACTCAGTAGTTCTGCGATGGTCAATGCGGGGTCGAAGTGAGCCACTATCGGCACGACATTGACGCAGTTGCCAACAGTAGCTCGCCATGGTCCATAGCTGCGCGCCGGCATGGGAGTGCCAACGACGAAGGTGTCCTGGCTAATGTGCCTGCGCAGAAAAATGAAATAGCACGCAAGAGTAACTTCAAATAAGGAGGCTCCACACCGGACACCAAGCCTCTGAAGCTGTAAACGCTGAGCGGTTGGTATAACAAATGATGCTATACGCTGCTGACAGGATGCATAGGACGGAGGCGCAAGGGAAGTATCTATTTCCGCTGCAGGAGCGTCAGATAGGAGGTGCTGCCAATAAGCAAACTGTTTAGATCCTCGCTCGCTTTCCAGCCACGCGTCTTGATGGTCCACGTAGCTGAAGAAATCGGGAAATTCAGACTCCACAGGAAGCGGTGTGAACGTTCTTTCTGCCAGCAGCTCACCCCATTCCTTCATTAACTTCATGTAAGTACTGCCATCGCTGATGAGATGGTCCATGATCCAAAGCAGTACACTTTCTCGCTCCGAAATACGGTAGAGGTGAACGCAAAGCAGAGGCGCAGTTTCATTGAAGGCTCGACAGTACTCGGCCTTGACGTGATCACATAGCGCAGACTCAGACCAAAATGAGGCGTCATGAAAAAAAAACGGGGGTTCGCCCAGTGCGCGGATGCGCTGCTGCGGCCCCTCTTCGCTGTTGCTGAATGTTGCACGAAGTATCGGATATCGCGCCATCAACACATTCAGGGTGTGGCGCACAAGTGCTGGATCGACATCACCTAAAATACGAGGGCAGAATGCTAAATTGAAACCTGCACGGAGATGGGGAGCTTTTTGATAAGTAAACCAAAGACCGCGTTGGTTAGCAGAAAGCTTACTCCATTTTTTTTTGTCTACAGTAGTAGGGCTCATCAAAAATTACCTCTACGGCTTTCTTTACCGAGGCTTAGGACACTTAAGTAATGAGTAAAACGCGCTTGAAATTAGAAGCGCATTGCTATCAATTTGACATGCCACTCGATGGCTTTTTAGAGTCAACCTAAGAGAGACGTATGAGTAAGCTAGCTGAGGCAACGTTTACCCCTATCCGCTTGAACTAGCCTTGCAATTGAACAATAAAATAATTTGAATCATATGGGAACTGCCCCTCCAACAAAAAAATGCGTTTTCTTTGAAATTTCGTTTTTTTGAGCTTTTATAAAATTTTTTTTTGAAACCACACACAACGCTCATCAGATGAACTACTCTAACCCTGAAGATGCTGGCAGTTTATTGGAGATGCGGATGTCATGAAGACCTTAATCAAAAGATTTTTGAACGTTGATATCGCTAGTGAGCACTTTCAATCCCTTGGCAACGATATGGTCCTTCTACCGGGTGAGCGGGATTATCTGGACTACTCAAAAAACGCTTGCTTGCTGGGAGATTCTTTCGTAAGCCGTTCTGAAAGTAGTTCAGGATGGGGATACGAAACACGTAACGAGGTTGATGGTTTTTTGATATCAATACCTGACGCCGGTAGAGTACATTGGACAAATCGACAATCGTCGTTCACCGTCACCGCCGGCGAGCTTTCGGTCGTCGACCAAAGAGAAGTGATAGCGTCTCGCTATGACGCCATGGCTCGCTACACAACCGTCTATATTGCAAATATTGATGTTTTTCGAACCTTGTCATTACTCAATGGCAAACCACCCAAAGCCCCATTTTTTTTTAGACATAATAAAGGGGCGCCATGGACTGCAAGATGCATGGTAAATTTTGTTGAAACCATTATCGAATCTTGGGCTCATGCACAAAGTCCCACAGACGGCGTCATAAAAGGTCTGAAAGAAGCTATGATTACATTCGCCCTCTATACACTTGAGAATAATTATTCTTGTGCATTGCTAGATGATCATACGATTACCTCCCCCACTCCTCATGTAATAAAGGTCGCCGCAGAGTACATGATAGAGAGCTCCAACTTAAACTTAACAGTCGGTGATATAGCAGTCTATGCAGGTATAAGTTCTCGCTCTCTGCAGACTGGCTTCAAAAAATTTAAAGGAACTAGCCCGATTGCTTTTTTGAGAACGGTTAGGCTAGAACGTGCCCGTGACATGCTTACAGATACAATCTCAACTTCTACTCCACGAGAAATAAGCATCCGGTGCGGATTTTCAAACTTTTACCTTTTCTCAAAGTACTACATGGAAAGTTATGGAGAATCTCCGGCCTCTACCTTCAGGAAAAAATTAAGCTCCTCAACTTTATAAATAGCATGACCTGACTCAAACCGTCGTGCATTGAAAAAAAACTGGACATCAACAGGGCACCCCAAAGTTAATACCAGTATGCGAACGAGATCAACGCCTTGAGATCTCGCAGGTATCCTGATCAAAAAGTCTTTCGCTTTCCCCGGCACCCGCACTTAATCTGCACTACCGCGGAGGCACTCCGGATAGCAGTGGTGCGCCGGTTGTTGAGTTTTACGGGATCACATTGGACGATCTGAAAGTACAGTGCTTGTGGCGGGTAGACGTAAGGCAGGGACTTCACTCTGCGTCGACAACTGTGCTGCAAACTCGACCTACGGGCCGGTGAAGTGCCTCTCGCCGAGGAAGGCGAGCTGCTGGTTCATGAGCCCGCGGTTTATGACTAGGCCAAGCACTGAGGGGGGCATCCGCGATTCACCCCGACATTCTGCATCGTGGGCCGCGTCGATGTTGCACTGGCATCTATCAACAAACAGTACTGAATCAACCGCGAACTCAAGGATGCCAGCGATGAGCAGCGTTAAATCGACCGTCAGGAAAAAAAGGCTGCCTGAGCTGGCAAAGCTGAGAGCATGGATGGAAAAAACGCAGCCGTAGGTTACGTCGCAACGGGCCTTGGGTAAAGCGGTGAGTTACCTGCCCACTACAGGCGACGGCATCGTTCGCTACCTGGCTGAATACGCCGACAAGCATGCGATCAGCACGCTCAAGCAGCGTTTGGCCGCGCTGGCGCAGTGGCACATCACCCAAGGATTCCCAGACCCGACCAAGACGCCTAACGTGCGCCAGATGATCAAGGGCATCCGCGTTGTGCATCCCGCCCAAGTCAAGCAGGCCGCCCCCCTCCTGCTCACCCACCTCGAACAAGCCGTGAAATGGTTGGAAGCAGAAGCCGCAGCCGCGCTTGATCGCGGTGATTACAAGACGCTCCTGCGCCAACGCCGCTCGGTGGCAATGGTGCTTATCGGATTCTGGCGTGGGTTCCGCGGGGATGAGCTGGCTAGGCTCACGGTGGAGAACACAAAAGCCTGTAGCGGTGAAGGCATCACCTTCTTCTTGCCCTACACCAAGGGCGATCGCCTGCATGAAGTGCAGTGGTCTAATGATTCCGGACACTCATTTAGGCGAGAATATCGCCAGATAGAGGTGTCTGATGACCAAACAACGCCGTACCTTCTCTGCTGAATTCAAACGTGAGGCCGCAGGCCTCGTGCTCGATCAGGGCTATAGCCACATTGAGGCCTCCCGCTCGCTAGGGGTGGTCGAGTCTGCGCTGCGTCGCTGGGTGAGCCAGCTCCAGCAGGAGCGCAATGGCGTAACGCCTCAGAGCAAAGCCCTGACGCCCGAGCAGCAGAAAATTCAGGAGCTGGAAGCGCGGATCGCTCGTCTTGAGCGGGAGAAATCCATTTTAAAAAGGCTACCGCGCTCTTGATGTCGGAAGAACACGAGCGCTTGCGCTGATCGATCAGCTAGGTGCCCATGAGCCGATCGAATTGCTGTGCGAGGTGTTCGAGACACCTCGCTCGTGCTACTACGACCATTGCCAGCGGCGTCGGGCTCCAGACGCTGAGCGGGTTCGTTTACTCAGTCGAGTCAATGAGCTGTTCGGGCAAAGTCGAAGCGCTGCCGGCAGCCGCAGTATCGTTTCGATATTGCAGGAAGATGGCGACCAAATTGGTCGGTTCAAGGTACAGATCGGAAGAGCGTCGTGTAGGGAAAGAGTGTAGATCTCGGTGGTCGCCGTATCATTAAAAAAAAAAACTGCCACGAGCACTCACATCGTCGG
>NZ_AWQP01000087.1:0-2457 GCF_000972175.1 Pseudomonas syringae pv. coryli str. NCPPB 4273
GGGGTAGTGGAGGTAGTACTCTACGAGGGCGTGGTGGGTGGTGATGGTGTAGTTGTAGATGGTTTTTTGGCGGATGAGGAGGCATAGGTAATAAGCAAGAATTCCGGCAAGCGCGAGTATCGCGCCCACTAATGAGTAGAGGCTGTCTGAAAACATTATCCAGCCTCCCCACATGTAAAGTGTGCTGCCTATCATGTAGATCGCAATGAATATGGACTGAGTTATCATCATTTCTCTAGGCGATCTTGCAAATGTTTTGATCTTCCAGTTTAGAACGTCTTTACTTTTTGGCAGGTACAAGGCTTTTTCTTGCTGATTCATACAGGTGTACCCTCTGCTACTTCCAGAGTCAGTGTGCCAATCCTGCTTGATGCCTTCACTTCAAGCTCCACAGCAGCCAAACCATCAATAGCAGTATCGCCTCTTGTGCCAAGCTCCATCTGAAACAGATAGCTTCTATCGTCCTCGCCAGGATTGATCAGATTGGTCGGGTACCAGATTTGCAGCTCAAGATATGTTGCGTCCTTGTCGAGCGGCACCCAGGTTTCCCAGATGAGGTCTTCATTTTCAGGTGGCATGAGAGGATAGGTGAAATCTTCACTCGCCTTGCCAGCTGGATTGTTGGTAAGCGTCCCGAACTGTTCAGCCTTCCTGAATTGCCCACGGTCCAGAAAAGCTTGATGCAGTGGGTCGTCTATTTTTTCTACAGGTAACACGCCCCATGGTCGCTTGCTGCTGACGATGTTGAAGTGCACGGACTCCCCGCGTACCAGCTTTGGCAAGCGTACTTGTACTCCAGCGCCATTTTGTACCGCTACGCTGTAGTAATCGCCTTTGCCAAGATAACGACTCTCATAATGCACGGTGCTTTTAACATGAATCTGTGGAGACAATTGAATTTCCATCAATGCGCGTACTTCTTCACTCTCGCCTTTCGCAGTCTCGGGGTAGCGATAGTCTAGGGTTCTCGACCAACAGCACTTACGTAGCCACCAGCCCACACTGTCTTGCTTTAAATAACTCAAAGCCAGCGTAGTAAAAAGATATATAGATCCTATTACGAGCAGCGCCACACTGAACCATGGGCTCATCGCAACAATTGTGAAGGTGCTTGCAGGGGACAACCCTGCCATCAATTGAAAAGTTGAGCCTACTCCCATTGCGAATATAGAAATGCCCTTTACAATAATTGCGTTTTTTTCCTCTGATGTTTTCGCTGCGTAAAAATCATTTGTGACATCAAATAGTTCAAGCGTAACCGCCGCCAGCCCAAACCCACCCATCGCCACCATCGAAACCCTGAACCCACGTATCGCATCACTCCACGCCGCATTTCCCTTTGCCCTCCAATAACCCGCAGAACGATCCAGAATCCCGACATTCTTGCCATCGATCAGCACCGGCGTCGCCTCCCTGATAACCGCCCACGGCGCTTCAACAAACACCGCCATCAACAGGTTAAAGCTATACCCCAGCCCATACGTCACCTTGCCAATATCCTTGGCACTGAAGTCTCCGTCCCGAGTAAGGTCGCGATAGGTGAGGGCGGTGTTGATGAAGTTGAGCATGATCACGCCCCAGGTGATCGAGCCGGCAATCCCTCCCAGTCCATCGAGCCAACGCTTGGCGCTGCTCAGCCATTCTTTGGTGATGGCTTTGCCGGACTGGAAGTGCAGGCGAATTTCGTCCTGCAACTGCTTGGCGTATTGGTTGTTCTGATAGTCGAGCAGGGCGGGCATGCTCAGTTCGTGCAGGCGAAGCTTTTGCTCGAGCGCGCGCAGGTGGCTGGCGATGCTTTTGCGGGGGTTGTAAGCGGTTGGGTAGAGCCAGCTGCGACGGATATCACTGATCTGTTTGTTGAGTACCCGCCATTCGCTGATCCAGTTTTTCAGTTTCGCGAGCATGTTGTGATCGATCGCAATACGCGCCTTTGAATCGAGCAAAATCTGGCCGATCAACAGTGTGCGAATCAGTGCGGCGATGTTCTGCTGCTTGCCCACCGCCAGGCGGCTGTCGATGGGCACCCAGGCCAGCAGGATACTTTCGAACGTTGCCTTGCCAGCACCGCTGGCCAGTTGGCCGAGGGCTTTGAAGGTGTCCTGAACGGGGTGTTTCAGCGCCTTCATCCACGTCTTGTCGGCAAAGCCCTGGTGATTGAGCGTGCCGTTAAGTTCGCCAATGCGGGTGGCCAGGTTGGTGATGTCGCCGAGGCCGTTCAGCAGCGCGTTAGCTTCCTGGTGTAGGGCATGTTTGAGCGCCGGTGAGAAGCCGTAGCGCAACGTGCCAAACAGGCTGCTGTCGTTGGCTTCCTGCTCGGCGAGCCAGGCGCTGGCGGCGTTGTCCTGAGCGTAAATGATCTGCAGGTTAAGCATGAGCGTTTGCAGATAAAGCAGGCTTTCAGGGTGTGTGGTGTCGACAAACAGCTTGAGCGGTTCGGTGCCCAGATGGGCCGACCAT
>NZ_AWQP01000088.1:0-1258 GCF_000972175.1 Pseudomonas syringae pv. coryli str. NCPPB 4273
GTGCCCAGATGGGCCGACCATTGCCGAAAGTCGCTTTGCGTGTCACGCACCTGTTGCAGCAGTGTGTCGCCGGTTGGCAGGTGCTGCTGAAGGTACTGACGCGCACCGCTCAGATCGACCTCGCGCCGCCATTTGTGGCGATCTTTCCAGGCTTGCAGGGCCTCGTCGGAGGGCGCGCTGCCGTATCGCATTTCAATCGATTTGCGCATGTCCAGGCTCTTGAACATGTCCGGCATCAGCAGAAAATCGCCGGGAACGTTACTGCTGCTGATCTGCGCTTCCTCAAGGATGCACTGCTCGAAGTAAGCTTCGAGCTCGCCCAGATACTGGTGAGTGAGCGCGGCATTGTTGCGCACCGATGCTGGCAGTTTCTCCGGCTCGCTTTCAGCGCCACATAGCGTGGTGACGGTCTGGGCGATCTGGATCTTGTGTTCGTGCTCGGCTTGCCAGTTGCGGTACGCGGCCTGATCGGCGGCCAGTTGCATGCCCAGATCATTGAAAATAGCCAGCGGGTCATCAAGGGCAATGAGCAGGGAGCTGTCCTGATCTTCAACGCTGCCCTGCCAGAAAACGTCAGCGCCGATTGGCGAAAACAGCGGCTGGGTTTCTTCGCTGGAGGCCTTGGATGTAGGAATCGCCGAGTCTGCAAAGCGGTCATCACCAACCACATGCTCCTTGTCGATGTCCGCCACCGCTTCGGCGATGCGGTTCAGTGGCAAGGTATCCGGCTCGGCCATGGTCATGCAGTAGCGTTTCAGATCCAGCGCTTTCATCCATGAAGCGCGGCTTTCCGGATTCGAGCGCAGGTGTTCGCAGATTCGCCAGGTCCACTGCTGCGCTGAAAAGGCGATGCGCAGCAGGTTTTTTCGCGGATAGAGCAGAAAAGGCTTGGCATCGCTGCCGCCACTGCGCTGGTCACTGCCAAGCTGCGCATCGGTCCAGACAATACGGCTCAGGTTGCCGGTGGCAGCTGACACCGCGTATTCATCTAACGTTTTGGCGTCCTCGTCGTAGACATACACGTAGCCGTCATACAGCTGGCGAAGGGTATAGCTGCGTGTTTTCAGCTTCGGCATCACTGCCCATCGGCTGCCCTTGAGCAGCGGTTTCAGCTTTTCGGGAGCGGTATCGTAGCGGGAGCGGTCGAGCGCGTAGCGCACTGGCACGATGGCGACGTCAGGTTTTCGGAAGGGGCACAGACTGGTGGCCGTGGCGGGTATCTTGGCGAACGTTGTAAGACGGGCTGTGGGTGGCGGGG
>NZ_AWQP01000009.1:0-51971 GCF_000972175.1 Pseudomonas syringae pv. coryli str. NCPPB 4273
CCCCTCTCACCCCAGACTTTATCTTGATCAAAGACGCAAGCGAGCTTGCTCACGAAGGTGCCAGTGCAGTCGCTGGATGTCTTCTGGATAGCTACTCACCTGTCGGTCAGGTGTACACCGAACTTGTGGGAGCGAGCTTGCTCGCGAAGAGGCCAGTGCAGTCGCTGAATGTCTTCTGGGTAGCTGCTCACCTGCCGGTCAGGTGTACACCGCACTTGTGGGAGCGAGCTTGCTCGCGAAGAGGCCAGTGCAGTCGCTGAATGTCTTCTGGCCGTTACTCCGTCTGCCGATAAGGCAGCGCGCTGCGCGCGTCCTCGGCATAGGCCATTACGCCAACTCGCTCCTGCTCCAGAAACTCGCTGACCGCGTCTTTCAGGCCTGGGTGCATCAGGTAATGCCACGAACGGGTGATCTGCGGTTCGAAGCCGCGGATCAGTTTGTGTTCGCCCTGCGCACCGGCGTCGAAGCGTTGCAGGCCGTGGGCGATGGCGTAGTCCATACCCTGATAGAAACAGGTCTCGAAATGCAGCCGGTCAAACTCGGCCAGGCAGCCCCAGTAGCGCCCATAGAAACTGTCGTCGCCAATAAGGCTGAAAGCCATCGCCACAGGCCGTGAGCCCTGCAGCGCGATGACCACACGGATCGATTCGGGCATGCGCTCGGCCAGCAGGCTGAAGAACTCACGCGTCAGGTAAGGCGCCTGCCCGCGCACCTCGTAGGTATTGGAGTAGCACGCATACACGAAGTCCCACAGCACTTCGCTCATCTGCGCGCCTTCGAGCCATTCAAACTCGATGCCCTGCCCGGCCACCTGCTCACGCTCCTTGCGCATCTGTTTGCGCTTGCGCGAACTCAATGCGTCGAGAAAATCCTGAAAATCGCGGTAGCCGCGATTCTGCCAATGAAACTGGCAGCCGATACGTTGCAGCCAGCCCGGCTGGGTTTCAAGCAAGGCATCGGCCGCCGGATCGGTAAAGTTCACGTGCGCGCTCGACAGTCCCTCACGTTGCAGGTACGCCGGCAGCTCGCCGAGCAACTCGATGCCACCCTGAGGCGTCGCGGACAGAATCCGCGAACCGCCGACCGGGCTGAAAGGCACGGCGACCAACAGCTTGGGGTAGTAGGCGATGCCAGCACGACGGCAGGCGTCTGCCCAGGCGTGATCGAACACGTACTCGCCATACGAATGCCACTTTCGGTAGGCCGGCAACGCCGCCACCAACTGATCATTTTCGTAGTGCAGCACGTGCTCGGCACGCCAACCTGATCGTGGTCCGAGACTGCCGCTGTCCTCCAGCGAGCTGAGAAACGCATGCCGCAGGAATGGCTGATTGCCAGGCACCAGCGCATCCCACTGGGCAGGCGCGACGGTGCCGAGGCTGTCGATTACGTGAACAGGCATGCAGGTTCCCCGATAGGCAGACAGGGTGAAGAATATCCCTTATTGAGCCGTCATGTTCATCGCCTCCGCAATCTGCCTGGAAAGAATGATCGCGAATTGGTTGATCGCCTGCTCACGCTCACGGGAGATCACGCCAATCTGCTCGAGGTACTGCTGATCGGATTGCTGGTCAGGCGGCAACTCATCCAGGGCCACCAGGCGCTGATTGAAAGGCTGCTTGATCGGCTCGAACTCCGGGGCGTAACGAATTTCCAGATAACTCATCCAGAACTCCCGGGCAATCATCGACTGGAAAAACTCAGGGGTGGCTTCGCGATCGATGATTTCGTTGTAAGCCGCCTGCAAATCCGCTTCGCTCACCTTGGCAATAGCGCGGAACCACATGGTTCGCGGCTGGCCCGGCAGTTCAAGCCGCGCTTGCAAACCGACGCGGTAGGCCAGGCGTACTTCGACCTCATCGACCCTTTCGCCGCTCGCCTGACGAAACGCGATATCGCGCAGGGCAATTTTCTCCACCTGGTCCAGACGGTCCAGACTGCGGGTCATCCTGAACAGCTTGTGTGGCTGCGCGGACGCCGGCGTGGATGACATGATCGAGAACAGCTGGACGCGCACTTCCATGTCGCCGAACACCAATGCCAGTCCATCGCCACACGTCTGCGGGTGCGCGGCAACATCGAAGAGCTGGGCACGCAGCTCGGCGTTGACCGACGCCGATTCGATCATCGACCAGACTCGCGCAATCAGCTCATCGCGGCTACTTGAGAAGTCGGCAGAGTGCGTCAGATCGCTCAGCATCTGAAAAAAATCCGCAGACCCGACACAGGCGCGCAGGTCTTGCCACAGCCTGATGCGGGTATTCACCTGCTCACGATTCAGGCCTGCAAGCCACGGCGCACTGTCAGGTCCGGCCTCAACCGGATTGACACTCTGGCTGACACCCCATCGCGGGCGAAGCCTGCCCTCGCGAAACAGCCTGATGCGTTCCAGCGTGGGCGAATTCAACGGATTGCCGTTCAGATGCAGGTGCAGGCGCGAGGAACTGAGGGAGCGCTCGATGTTATCGAGTTCATCGATGGATATTTCCGAGATGCGATTGTCGCGCACATCAATACGAATCAGCTCAGACCGCAGCCAGTTCCACGCCGGCAATGCGCTAATGCCGGTGCCGCGCAGAAACAGCAGGCGCAGCGAGTTCAGTGCGGTGATGGGGACGTCCGAGCCGAGCGAGCAAAAATTGAGGTCCAGAATTTCCAGCCGGTTCAGGTTCTGCAACGCGACGTTGGCGGACTCTGTCCAGATCAGCGGATTGTGGCTGATGGACAGCTCTGCAAGCTGAGGCATTTGCCCTATCGAGGTCGGCAAGGATCGCAGGTCATTGAAGTCCAGGCTCAGCGAACGCAGCCTATTGAAGTTTTTCAGCAATGCATTCGCTTGTGAATCGGTAAGCTGCATGGCGCGGACTTTCAGCACCGCCACATGGTCGAAGTTGGCCGTGATATCCGGTAGCTCTCCGATACGCAGATTATCCAGATCGAGCGCATACCCTAAAAAATCACCCTGAAAGTTTCGGCACTGAAAGCTCAAGCGTTTCCAGCAGTCGTGAATGCGCGTCGCGGCGACCTCCCTCGGCCTGCGCAACGAAGAAAAGGGCGTTTCCGCAACCCAGGTGTCCAGGGTAACCTGAAGCGTTCGCAATTCATCGGCGAGGCCGCTCAGTCTTTGCCGGACGAAAGTCGACAACTCCCGCGCCGGCCCGGTGTGTTCGGCGCGTAACGCGCTCAGGAAGCCGGACACTTCTGCATCGGAAAAACCCGGGTACAGACTTCTTACCGCAAGCTCCGGCGAGTGCCTGGACGCGCCAATGCCCAGACGACGAAAGAAACCTCGCAACCGTCCGCTCAGCGGGTAGCCGATACGACCATGGGGCAAGCGCTGCGGCCATTTGATACCCGGCTTGATCGACTGCAATTGCAAGATGGCAGCCATGCGCTCACGTCGTTCGACTGCCGTATTGCGCAACAGACTGCGCAGTTGCTGCTCATCCGCGCCATCAGGCAGCTGAATGTCGAGCCGAACCTGTTCGGGAAGCGCCAGCAACAACGCCCTGAAAAACTGCTGATCGATTTCACCGAGCGACTCACCTGACGGATCGAAGCACTGAACACCCGACTCGGTGCTGACCAGCAGCCGATGCGATGAGGCCTGATCGCTGTCGAGACTGGCAATTTCGTCGCCCTCCAGCGAATCCTTCAGCAGATCGATCGATACATCACCCCGCCAGCCTGGCACGTATTGCAGCATGCCCAGCCCCGCCGCCTGCGTGTCCAGATTGTCGGTTACCGCCCGATAGAAGCCTTCGTTGGCGCGGTTTATCCGCAGTTGCTGCTGGTACTCGCGGGCATGCTCGGCAAGTGTCAGAGGAATGCGTTTTTCCGTGGTCATCCGCGCTTTGTCAGCGTCGCTGGCCATGCCGATGAGTTCGAGCGCCACGCTGCTCGGCAAGCTGCCGAAGTCGCGCTGTATCAGCTGAACATGCGGGTCATCGCTGCGATCCTTGAGCGCCTGCACGTCATCCAGCAGGCGCCCCACGTGCGTCTGGGCGTAATCGGCCAGATAGCGTTTGAGGCCGCGCAGTTGAACGGCCTTGTCGGCACTGTCGCTCCCGGTCAGACGAGTGACTTCATCGGCGGGCAGACTTTCCAGCAACTGGCCGAGCACTTGACTGAGGTGCCCGGTCGGCCCTGTGACATGGGACGACAGCGTCATCTGCGATCCCGCGTTCCAGGATTCCAGCAGCGCCCCTTGGGCGTCGATGAGTAACAGGCCGCGGGGCTCATGCCAGCGCGGTGACGACACCAGCAGTTTCAGCCACGGCTCAAGATGAGAAACATGGACCTCAGACACGTCGGCGGCCTGAAGAGCGTCGATGCAGACGTGCAGCTGCCGTTCTGTTTCAACGCGCTGAATCGCGTCCTTCAGCAAGGCCGGAGGCTGGAGGTTCTCGACATGTATCTGGCGCAGCAACGCCTCGTGGGTGCCGGTGATGCGCAGGACTTTCTGAATGTCTTCTTCCGGGAGCGCATGACACGTCGGGTTCAGGCGCCTGAACGCCGTTACCTCATCCCAACCCATGGGGTTTTCCCATTCATGGCGCCAGGCGCCGGCACCGTTGTGCTTGAGCTTCGGCGCGTACGAACGCTCATTCAAAGGATGCCTGACGCGCCATTGGGTGCCGGCGGCATCGGACTCGACGCGATACAGTTTGCCGTCCAGTGGCAGCCAGGTCTTGCCATCGTGCTCATAAAGCCCAAGGGCGTTGCTGCTCAGGTTGTCGGGCAACGACACCGCATGCGCATAGGCATCGATGCTCGGCTTGCCGAGACGTACGGCCCCGTCGACACGCCGTTGCACCAGGCTTTCGATGAACATCGAGGGTTGCAACCCGCTCACCGCGCCCACCACGCCGCCTACCACCAGCATCTGTGCAACGTTTTCGCCGATGTTGTAGACATGTTGCATGGCGTCTTCGACTTCATCGTGCTTCCAGTCTTCGTAAGCGACGAACGCTTCGCTGGCGAGCTGATAGAGGGCGACCACGGACATGATTTCACCCAGCACCGGCACAAAGAACCCGGCCACGTTGAGCAGGTTCATGCCATTGTTTTCAAGGCTTTCGATCAGTGCATCGTGAGCCTGCTGGTCCACCTGAGCGGAAGGCACCGCGATAGCCTTTGAGTCGTCATAGGTTTTGGCCAGCAAATGGTCGTACAGCAGCTCGAATGGCGGTTTCGAGAATGGCTGTGCCTGCACGACCAGGTCGGCGTCGGGGTCCAGCTTGCGATCCCCGGCCGGATACAGCCGCGCGTCCAGTTTGGTAAAAAATGCCGGAGCCTGGCTGAGGCTGACGAAACGGCTGAAGTAGCGTCGATAGTGTTCGCCGCCCAACGCCGTCACCAGCCAGGCGTTGAAGGCCCGCAACGATGCGAACTGCTTGATCGGATGCGAGGGCTCGGAAGGCAGGTAGACCAGACAAGGACCGTCATCGGGCCTGGCGCCATCTTGCTGTATGAGCAAAGCACCCCGTAACAGCGAGCCGGGGAACGTATAGGTGTCGAGCATGTGCAACTGGCAATAACGCACGCCCTTGCCATCCCATCGCGGCTGGTCAACGGACTTCACCATGTCCAGCAGGGTCTGGTACGCCGCTTCCGTGATATCGCCTTTCATCACAGCGATATGCGCAAGCACCTCGACGGCAGCCCGCTCGCTGTCCATGAATGCGCTGGCAACCGCTTGCGCAGCCGGGCCTGGCGGCTTGAACACGCTGTCCAGATGGGTCTGATACTGACGGCCCAGATCCAGCTCATGGCAAAAATCAGCGAACTGCTCAAGATCGATCGCCTGACGGTCGCGGTATTCCACCTTGTAGCGGCGCTGGGCGCTGTCGATCAGCCAGTAGCGCAGGCCACCTGTACGCAGGATTGCCGAGTAGGGATCGAAGCGGCTTCTGTTGCTCGGAGCGAAGTTCTGCAAGGCCGCCTGGAGCAAGGTCTGCTCGAGCGGGGCCGGGTTCCAGGTGCTGTCGTAGCGCCAGGTCATCAGTTGAAAGGCTTCAACGTCAAGGTCGAGCTGGAAACGTTCGACAAAGGCTTTCGACAGCAAGGGCGCTGCAAACTGCTGCGCCGATAACAGCCGGTTGCGCACCGGCTCCAGCGCCTGCGCGTAACGGCGGGCGCCTTGCTGGCTGGCATGCAGCGCCTGGCGCAGTGCCGTGGGCGCAGCCACATACCAGTCTGGCAAGTTGAGCCTGATGAATTCGGTGTTGGCGTGCTCCGCTTCGAACGGCGCAGAGTCCTGCGGTGGAGGCGTTACAGAGGCGTGTGCAACGGACGATTCTAGTGTTTCAAAGGGGTTGTATCTGAGGGTGAACATGGTCGATACCGCTAATGGCTTTGTGAATAGCCAATACGATAAAGACCCAACGGCCTGCACATGACATAACGGGATATGACAGGTAGCGCCCGTCTCGAGAGCGCTACCCGTCGAACGCGATCAGCGCTTGCGCAGAATCACGCTGCCGATCGAGTAACCAGCGCCGAACGAGCTGAGTACCGCCAGCGCGCCTTGCGGCAAGTCATCCTGATAGGTGTGAAACGCAATCACCGAACCCGCCGAACTGGTATTGCCATAGGTGTCGAGAATCACCGGCGCTTCTTCGACGCTGGCGTCGCGGCCCAGCAGCTTCTTGACGATCAGATGGTTCATGCTCAGGTTGGCCTGGTGCAGCCAGAAGCGTTTGACGTCAGTGATGTTGATGCCGTTGTCCTGCAAATGCGCAGCGACCAGCTCGGCGACCATCGGGCACACCTCGCGGAATACCTTGCGGCCTTCCTGCACGAACAGTTTGTCCGGCGCACTCTGGCCCTCGTCCGAGGTACGGTTGAGGAAACCGAAATTGTTGCGGATGTTGTTGGAAAACTGGGTCAGCAGCCGGGTACTGACGATATCGAACTGATAAGGCGATGTGGCAAGGTCGGCGCGCTCGACCACCACCGCCGTGGCGCCGTCACCAAAGATGAAGTGGCTGTCACGGTCACGGAAATTAAGGTGCGCGGTGCAGATTTCCGGGCTGATCACCAGCAAGGCGCGAGCCTGACCCAGTTGCACGCTGTTGCAGGCTGCCTGAATGCCGAAGGTGGCCGACGAACAGGCCACGTTCATGTCAAACCCGTAACCGGCAACACCCAGCGCCTGCTGAATCTCGATGGAAATCGCCGGATAAGCCCGTTGCAGGTTGGAGCAGGCAACGATTACACCGTCGATGTCGGCAGCGGTTTTGCCGGCGCGTTGCAGCGCCTGTGTGGCGGCAGCTACACCCATCTCACAGAGGATCGACCATTCGTCATTGCTGCGCTCCGGAAGGTTGGGCTTCATGCGCTGCGGATCGAGAATGCCCTCCTTGTCCATGACGAAGCGGCTTTTGATACCCGAGGCCTTTTCGATGAAAGCGGCGCTGGATTCACTCAGCGCCTGCACGTCGCCACGTTCGATAGCGGCGGCATTATCGCTGTTGAACTGTGCAACATAGGCATTGAAAGACTGCACCAGCTCTTCGTTGGAGATGCTGTTGGCCGGGGTAAACAGGCCTGTGCCGCTGATGACGACGTTGTGCACGGTCGTTCCTCTCTTATTGAGTTGCAGGTAATGACCTGCTCAGGCACGGCAATCGAAGGCCCACTGCTTTTTGGGACCTGCGTACCAGTGCGACTGTAAAAGCTGCCCGTAACCGGGAGCAGCATTTCATGACACGGTGAAGACAGGCGCGGAGTGTGCCACAGAGCCCGGTTTTGGCGCTATCGGGCCAATGAATATAGGCACGATAGACGCCTTTTACTTCGTGACAGAAAGCAGCGGATCAGCTCTCCACCTGACTCCACTGCTTGCTCAACCGTTTGTCCGACACCGGCATTTTGGTGCCCAGTTGCTGGGCGAACAGCGAAACGCGGTATTCCTCCATCCACCAGCGGTACAGCGCCAGTTCCGGGTCGCGCTTGCCTTCTTGCGCGTGCTTGTCGGCGCGTGCCTGGTATTGCGTCCACAGACCTGCCAGCTCGATGCTCCACACCCGGTCCTTCTGCACCTGAGACGGCAGTTTTTCCAGACGCATCTCGATGGCCTTCAGATAACGCGGCAGCTCCTTGAGCCATACCGCCGGGGTCTCGCGGACGAATCCGGGGTACACCAGCTTGCTCAGTTGCGCCTTGATATCGTTGAGCGCCACCGCCTGGGACAGGTCGATCTTGCCTTTGAAGCGCTTTTGCAGACCGTGCCACAGCTTGAGAATTTCCAGCGTCAGCTTCGCGAGCCGCTCGGCATGCTCGGTCCAGTCGGCGCGCTTGCGTTCAGCCAGTGACAGCAGGCCGGCACCGTCGCGCGGCAACTCGGCTTCACCTTCCAGCACGCAACTGTCGAGACTGGCCAGCAGGATGTCTTCGATCAACGCATCAATGCGCCCCAGTTCGCGATGCAGCAAGGCCAGCTCGGTCTGCCCCGGCAATTTGTTGCGCAGAAACTTGGCGGGTTCGGCCAACTGCTGCAACAGCAAACGCTGCAAGGCGCGGCGATGCTGATACTCGGCCTCGGCCTGGGTCGAGAACCGGCCTTCCTTGACCGCGCCGCCCTCTTCGACCAGCGCCGGATAAACTGTCATCGACAGCCCGGCGATGTTCTGCTGGGTTTTCTGCGCCACCGCTGCAAAGGCCTTGGCCTGCACCGGCTGCTGGCTTTTTGCGGTTTGCGGCACGGCCAGCGCGGCCTGGCTCGCCTCGGCAAAGCGCGCGGTCAGCTCGGCCAGATCACGCCCCTCACCGAGAAACTTGCCGCTGCCATCGACGATTTCCAGGTTCATTTTCAGATGGCCTTCAAGCTGCTGTGCCGCCTCGGCCCAGGCTTCGTCGCTGACCCGCACGCCGGTCATGCGCAGCAGTTCACGGCCCAGCGCCTGAGGCAACGAGCCTTCGCCGAAAGTAATGCGCTGCAACGCCGCCTTGATGAAATCCGGGACCGGCACGAAGTTCTTGCGCACCGCCTTGGGCAGGTTGCGGACCAGCGCGATGCACTTGGTCTCGAGCAACCCCGGCACCAGCCACTCAAGGCGCTCGGCAGGCAGCGACAGCAACAACGGCGCGGGAACGCGTAAGGTCACGCCGTCACGCGGGTGATTGGGTTCGAAGTGGTAGCTCAGCGACAGGCTCAGGTCGCCCAGCCGCAGGGTGTCCGGATATTGCGCGGCGGTGACTTCGCTGGCCTCGCGCGCCAGTACGTCCTCTTCGCGCATGATCAACAGCTGTGGATTCTTCTGGCTTTCGGTTTTGTACCAGCTGTCGAAGGTGGCCGTCTGATGAATCTCGACCGGAATGCGTGCTTCGTAGAAGCTGTACAGGGTGTCTTCGTCAGCCAGAATATCGCGGCGTCGAGCCTTGGCTTCCAGCTCGTCGAGCTGTTCCAGCAAGCGGGTGTTGGCGCTCAGGCACTTGGCTCGCGACAGGATATCGCCACGCACCAGGCCTTCACGAATGAACAGCTCGCGCGAAACCACCGGGTCGATCGGCCCGAAATGCACCGGGCGACGGCCCACCACGATCAGGCCGAACAGGGTGATCTGTTCGAACGCCACGACCTGCCCGCGCTTTTTCTCCCAGTGCGGCTCGAAGTGGTTTTTCTTGATCAGGTGGCCGGCCAGCGGCTCGATCCAGTCCGAATCGATCTTGGCGACCATGCGCGCGTACAGTTTGGTGGTTTCCACCAGTTCGGCGGTCATCAACCACTGTGGACGCTTCTTGCCCAATCCGGAGGACGGGTGAATCCAGAAGCGCCGCTGCCGTGCGCCGAGGTAATCGCCCTCGTCGGTCTTTTGCCCGATCTGACTCAGCAGACCGGAAAGAATGGCCTTGTGAAACTTCGGGTAATCGGCCGGCTCCTTGTTGACCGTCAGTTGCAGGTCGCGACAGATCAGGCTCAATTGCCGATGGGAATCGCGCCACTCACGCAGGCGCAGGTAATTCAGGAAATTGCGTCGGCACCAGTTACGCAGCGGGCTGGCGGTCAGGGTCTGGCGCTGCTCTTCGAAGCCGCGCCATAGATTGACCATCCCGGCGAAGTCCGAGTCGGCGTCCTTCCATTGCGCGTGGGCCTGATCCGCAGCCTGCTGACGCTCGGGCGGGCGCTCGCGCACGTCCTGTACCGACATGGCGCTGGCGACGATCAGCACTTCCTGCAGGCTGCCCTGCTTCGCCGCTTCCAGCAGCATGCGGCCCATGCGCGGGTCCACCGGCAGACGCGCCAGTTGGCGGCCCAGCGGGGTCAGCTGATTCTCGCGGTTGACCGCCGAGAGCTCCTGCAACAGGTTGAAACCGTCGCTGATCGCCTTGCCGTCCGGCGGCTCGATGAACGGGAAGTCGGTGATCTCGCCCAGGCGCAGGTGCAGCATCTGCAGGATGACCGCAGCCAGGTTGGTGCGCAGGATCTCGGGGTCGGTAAACTCCGGCCGACCGTTGAAATCCTCTTCGCTGTACAAACGCACGCACAGGCCGGGCTCGACCCGTCCGCAACGGCCTTTGCGCTGGTTGGCGCTGGCCTGCGACACCGCTTCGATCGGCAGGCGCTGGACCTTGGCGCGATAGCTGTAGCGACTGATGCGCGCCGTACCGGTGTCGATCACGTAACGGATGCCCGGCACGGTCAGCGAGGTTTCAGCGACGTTGGTCGCCAGTACGACGCGACGACCAGGGTGCGATTGAAAGATACGCTGCTGCTCGGCCGGCGAAAGACGCGCGTACAGCGGCAGAATCTCGGTGTGCCTGAGCTGCGCCTTGCGCAGCACCTCGGCGGCATCGCGGATCTCGCGCTCGCCGGGCAGGAACACCAGCACATCGCCTGGGCTCTTGCGCTCGCTGCGCTCGAAGGCCGCCAGTTCGTCCAGCGTGGCCAGAATCGCCTGATCGACGGTCAGGTCCTCTTCAACGCTGTTGCCGTCTTCGTCCTGCTCGCTGGTCAGCGGGCGATACCAGACGTCCACGGGGAAGGTACGCCCGGACACTTCGATCACCGGCGCATCGTTGAAGTGCTCGGAAAAGCGCTGCAAGTCGATGGTCGCGGAAGTGATGATGACCTTCAGGTCCGGACGACGCGGCAGCAGGGTTTTCAGATAACCCAGCAGGAAATCGATGTTCAGGCTGCGTTCGTGGGCTTCGTCGACGATGATCGTGTCATAGCGCTCGAGAAAGCGGTCATGCTGGGTTTCGGCCAGCAGAATACCGTCGGTCATCAGCTTGATCAGGGTATTGCTGTCGCTCTGGTCCTCGAAACGCACTTGATAGCCGACCAGCGCACCCAGCGGCGTACCGATTTCCTCGGCAACCCGGCTGGCCACGCTGCGGGCGGCGATCCGGCGCGGCTGGGTATGACCGATCAGACCGTGCTGACCGCGACCGATTTCCAGGCAGATCTTCGGCAACTGGGTGGTCTTCCCGGAGCCAGTCTCGCCGGCAATGATCAGCACCTGGTGCTTGAGCAGCGCCTCCTTGATCTCGTCACGCTTGGCCGCGATGGGCAGGTTATCGTCATAACGAATCGCCGGCACACTTTCACGCCGCGCCGTGACCTGCGCACAGGATGCCTGCACGCGCGCAACCCACTGCGCCAGCTTCGCCTCGTCGGGCTTTTTGCGCAGGTCGTGCAACTGACGGCGCAGACGATGACGTTCGCTGATCATCGCTTGGTCGAGGTTTTTCAGAAGTTGGTCGATAGAGGGCGATTCGTCGGTCATCAGGCGCGCAGGGTCTTTTTTCAAATGGCAGATGCGGATTGTCGCAGATTGCGGTGGGTCGTGACGATGGTCTGAGGTTCGGGCAGTACGCAGTATCATCCACTGGACTCCCCCTGGCGCTCAGATCCATGCACAAATCTGACTGCCTATCGTGCCAATGCTCCGCGTTGGCATGCAGTTCGTGACGCTCTGCGTCACAAATCTTCAGTCTGGCGAGACCGCGCGCATAAATGAAACTCAGGCTTTAGTGGGCCTGCATCTCGTAAAGCCTTAAGCAAGCGTCAACGTTGTAATGTGTGACACGGAGCGTGAGGAGCGAGAAGTGTCCGGGAGAACACTTCTCGTGACGATGCGCCTGGCGTGGAAATGAACGTCAATCCGGTTTCGGGCCTGCTCTTACTTCTTCACACCCAGTTTCTTCAATTCCTCATCACGCAGCTCGCGACGCAGGATCTTGCCGACGTTGGTGGTTGGCAGCACGTCGCGGAATTCGACGCTGCGCGGTACTTTGTAGCCGGTCAGGTTGGCGCGCATGTGCGCCATGACCTGTTCCTTGGTCAGGGTCACGCCCGGTTTGGCCACCACGAAGACCTTGATGGTCTCGCCCGACTTCTCGTCCGGGACGCCGATCGCCGCGCATTGAAGAACGCCGGGAAGTGTCGCCAGCACGTCTTCCAGTTCGTTGGGATACACGTTGAAACCGGAGATCAGGATCATGTCTTTCTTGCGATCGACAATGCGGATGTAACCATCAGGCTGGATGATCGCGATGTCGCCGGTCTTCAGCCAGCCCTCGCTGTCGATCATTTCGTCGGTCGCTTCCTGGCGCTGCCAGTAGCCTTTCATGACCTGCGGCCCCTTGATGCACAGCTCGCCGGTTTCACCGAACGCCAGCTCGTTGCCCGCATCGTCGATCACCTTGCACAGGGTCGACGGCACCGGAATGCCGATGCTGCCCATCTGCACGTGCTGAGAAGGATTGACCGTGGCCACCGGGCTGGTCTCGGTCATGCCGTAGCCTTCACAGACCTGGCAGCCCGTCACCTGCTTCCAGCGCTCGGCAGCAGCCTGCTGCAAGGCCATGCCGCCGGACAAGGTGACTTTCAATGCCGAGAAATCGAGGTTGCGGAAGCCTTCGTTATTGCACAGGGCCACGAACAGCGTGTTAAGACCGACAAAGCCGCTGAACTTCCATTTCGACAGTTCCTTGACCATGGCCGGCAGGTCACGCGGGTTGCTGATCAGGATGTTGTGATTGCCAAGCAGCATCATCGCCATGCAATGAAAGGTGAAGGCATAGATGTGATACAGCGGCAGCGGCGTGATGATGATCTCACAGCCTTCGTCCAGATTTGACGCCATCAGCGCCCGGCATTGCAGCATATTGGCGATCAGGTTGCGGTGCGTCAGCATTGCCCCCTTGGCCACACCGGTGGTGCCGCCGGTGTACTGCAGCACGGCAACATCGGCGCTGCCAGGCGACACCTCGGTCACCGGCTGACCACGGCCCTTGCCAAGCACATCGTTGAATTTGACGGCCTTGGGCAAGTGGTAGGCCGGGACCATTTTCTTCACGTACTTGATGACGCTGTTGATCAGCAAGCGCTTGAACGGTGACAGCATATCGGCCACTTCGGTGACAATCACCTGCCTGATCTGCGTCTTGGGTACGACCTTCTCGGCCAGATGGGCCATGTTTGCCAGGCACACCAGCGCCTTGGCACCGGAGTCGTTGAACTGGTGTTCCATTTCCCGCGCGGTGTACAGCGGGTTGGTGTTGACCACGATCAGCCCGGCGCGAATCGCACCAAAAACGGCAATCGGGTACTGCAATACGTTGGGCAGCTGCACGGCGATACGGTCACCCGGCTGCAGGTCGGTATGTTGCTGAATCCAGGCGGCAAACGCGCCGGACAGTTCATACAGTTCGCAGTAGGTGATGGTCTTGCCCAGGTTGCTGAACGCCGGCTTGTCGGCGAAGCGCTGGCAGGACTGCTTCAGGACCGCCTGGACGTTAGGGTACTCGTCGGGGTTGATATCGGCAGGGATACCGGACGGGTACTTGTCCTTCCAGAAGTTATCAATCATTCAGTCGGCTCCGTAGCGATAGCGAATTCTTCACATCGCCTGAAGCGATGATTTTCTTGTGCTTGGAATTATGCAGTAGACGCTTTTTCCGCTTTATGACTGATCAAAAAGCGCGCCGAGAGTAGCAGCTTTGCCAAAGGTCGACTAGAGGCAGAAGAAGGCTGAACAGTCACTAATGAGACTAAAAAATAACAAATGGTCACTTTAAATACACTTAATAAAACTTCATCAATACCTCAAAAGCACCGGACCAGAGCGGGCCCTCAGCATAATCGCCTTTTTCCGAAAAAAATCGACCCCGTTTGCAGCACTCTGCAAACGGGGTCAGGTACACAGATGGAGACGATTAAAGGGTCAGGCGATGTCCCGAAGCTCGCGGCGCAGAATCTTGCCCACCGGAGTCATCGGCAATGAATCACGCAAAACAATTTGCCTGGGCACTTTGTAGCCGGTGAAATTCTCTTTGCAGAAGGCCTTGAGCTCTTCGATGCTCAGCCCCGGGTCTCGCGCCACCACGAACAGCTTCACGGCCTCCCCCGAGCGCTCGTCCGGCACGCCGATACAGGCGCAGTTGGCGACTTTAGGATGAGCCATGACTACGTCTTCGATTTCGTTGGGATAGACGTTGAAACCGGACACGATGATCAGGTCTTTCTTGCGGTCGACGATACTGACGAACCCGTCAGCGCCAATCACGGCAATGTCACCGGTCTTGAACCAGCCTTCGGCGTCCAGGCATTCGGCTGTGGCATCAGGCTGGTTCCAGTAGCCTTTCATGACCTGCGGCCCCTTGATGCACAGCTCGCCACGCTCGCCGAAAGGCAACTCGATGCCATTGTCATCGATGACTTTCATCGCGGTGCCGGGTACGGGAATGCCCACGGTTCCCAGGCGCGCCAGAGTGCCGTAGGGATTGGCACTGGCAACAGGCGATGTTTCGGTCAGGCCGTAACCTTCGACAATCGTGCAGCCGGTGATCTGCGCCCAGCGCTCGGCCGTGGCCTTGACCAGTGCAGTGCCACCGGAGTTGGTGCTTTTCAGCGCGGAGAAATCCAGATTCTTGAATTCCGGATGGTTCATGAGCGCAACGAACAGTGTGTTGAGGCCGATCATGGCAGTGAACTTCCACTTGCCCAGTTCCTTGATGAAGCCGCCGATATCGCGAGGGTTGGTGATCAGGATGTTGTGATTGCCGCTGATCATCATGCACATGCAATTCGCCGTGAACGCGTAGATGTGATAGAGCGGCAGCGGCGCAATCATCACCTCTTTGCCTTCTTCAAACAGCGATCCGCCTTGCGGCCCATGCTGGCGCATGCAGGCATAGACCTGTTGCATGTTGGCGACCAGATTGCCATGGGTGAGCATCGCGCCCTTGGCCAGCCCCGTGGTGCCACCGGTGTACTGCAGAACGGCAACATCCTGCAGACCTCGCGGTACGGCCTGCATGCGGCTGTCGCGCCCCAGGCGCAGCGTTCGCTTGAAGCCGACGGCCTGAGGCAGATGGAATTCAGGGACCATCTTCTTGACCTTGTCGACAATGGTATTGACCAGCCAGCCCTTGGCAGCCGATTGCATGTCGCCCATTTTCACTTCGATCAGGTATTCGATAGCCGTGTCCGGCAGCACTTCCTGCACGAGCTTGCCGAACAGATTGAGGTAGACCAGCGCCCGGGCACCGGAGTCCTTGAATTGATGGCGCATCTCGCGCGCGGTGTACAACGGATTGGTGTTGACCACCGTCAGACCGGCACGCATCGCACCGAATACGGCGATCGGGTACTGCAGGATATTGGGCATCTGTACGGCAATGCGGTCACCCGGCACCAGTTGCGTGTGCTGCTGCAAATACGCGGCGAAGGCGGCGGAGTGACGCTCGAGCTCCGCGTAGGTCAGCGTCACGCCCATGTTGCTGAACGCAGGCCGGTCGGCGAATTTCCTGCAGCAGCGCTCGAACACCTCGACGACCGATTGGTAGGTCTGCAGATCCACCTCGGCATCGACACCCGCCGGACGCTTGTCATCCCAGAAGTCAGCTTGCATTATTTTTATCCTTTTTCCCTGCATAGGTCTGGGCGGACGTTAGCAGTTAAAGTGCCTCAGGCAAATAATCGTCCGGGCCTCATCAGCAGCATGAATCTTGTCTCTGTTCAGACTGAAATCTGTCGCCGGCGATACACTGCTCACGGCAATCGGGCGGGCAAAGACACCTGCGCGATAGCGCAGTAGCCGTATTCACACGACGTTTGCTTATTATTTGCCTTGAATGTGATCCGGGGAGCGCCAGCAAGCGTCTGAATGATCTTGTCCGCGCATTGGCGGCGACAGGTCATCAAGTGTTACAAATCAAGGCCAGGTCGGATTGCACGAACCGGCGCGCTTCAATTCATTTTTATTGTCAGGACAGCCACATGACTCAAGTCACCAACACGCCTTACGAAGCCCTTGAAGTCGGTCAGACCGCCAGCTACAGCAAGACAGTGGAAGAGCGTGACATTCAACTGTTCGCCGCCATGTCCGGAGACCACAACCCGGTCCACCTGGACGCCGAATACGCCTCCAAGACCATGTTCAAGGAGCGTATTGCCCACGGCATGTTCAGCGGCGCACTGATCAGTGCGGCGGTTGCCTGCGAGTTGCCTGGCCCCGGCACCATTTATATCGGTCAGCAGATGACCTTCCTCAAGCCGGTAAAACTGGGCGATACCCTGACTGTGCGCCTGGAAATCCTGGAAAAACTGCCGAAGTTCCGCGTGCGCATCGCCACCCGCGTTTTCAATCAGAACGATGAGCTGGTTGTAGACGGCGAAGCCGAGATTCTCGCACCGCGCAAACAGCAGACCGTCGACCTGACCGTATTGCCCGAGATCACTTTCGGCTGATACCGCGCACGGGCGTGTGCCACGCACCGCGCACGCCAGACTCGCCAGTGGCCTGAACAAAAAATTCATGATGCAACCGGAACTGCTTTCCTGCGCTTTCCACTCAGGGAACCAGTAGCGCTCCCTATCCGGGTCACGAATTGTTCATTTCACAGGCGGGGAAATCAGCCATGAATACGATCAACAGAAACTATTACCCCGTCTCCGGGGTTTCTGCGCAGGATGCCCCGGCACAGACCGATCAACTGCAGCCTCAAGGCCAAGGCATCAAGCCGGGCCACAATAGCAACCTGATCGACTTCGGCCTGACACAGCAGGCCAATGGCCCGCACTCCTCGCTGAATACACTAGGCTCCAGAGTCCAGCCGACTGACACGAGCACGTCTTCAAACGCGATGGGGGGCAACGGTGAGCAGGTGCTGAACAAACTTGTGCAAGCGATCCGCAACATCCTCAACAACCTGCTCTCGCTGCTGGAAGGCAATCTACACAACGGCTCTGGGCCTGCACAGCCTCAAAGCGAACAGACGCCGACGCTCGCTCAATCGCCCTCTTCCTCTTTCTCGTCGTCGCCTTCAACACCTCAGGGCAACGCAGAAAAACCCTTTGTAGTGCAGAACGATCACCCTTCAGAACAACCTGTATCACTGCAAAAAAATACAGAGCCGACGCCCGCTGCGCCGTCACAAACAGCACCCCGGACGGCCGAGCCAAGCAGTGCCACCCCAGACAAGACACCCGCCAGACCCGATGCGGCAAAACCGGCAGTGGTCCATGATCCTGCGTTGCCGAAAACTTCGACGGACACCACCGCCAAAACCGATAACACGGTTAACGCAGCCAAAACCGCGACCCCGGCGGCGCATAGCCAGGGTGCTGACATGTCCGGCATCGTGGGTTTCGCCAAAGAGGCCAACACCACCGGCGGTAATGGTGGCGAAGTCGTCACGGTCAATACCGTGGCGGACCTCAAGAAGTACATGGAGGACGACAAAGCCCGTACCGTCAAACTGGGGGCCAACCTGTCTGCCGACAGCAAGGTGACCATCAACTTTGGCGCCAACAAGACCCTGCTCGGCACCGACAAGGGCAACAGTCTGCACAACATCTACCTGGCCAGCGGCAAGACCGCCAGCAATGACATCTTCCAGAACCTGAACTTCCACCACGACAGCCGCTATCGCGAAAACGGCGACATGCAGATGTTCATCAGCAGCGGTCAGAAATACTGGATCGACCACAATACCTATTCAGGCACCAAGGATCAGAACCCCAAAGGTCTGGACAAGCTGCTCTATGTCGGCGGGACGGCAGACAACGTCAGCCTGACCAACTCGAAATTCCAGAACAACGAATATGGCGTGATTCTCGGTCAGCCGGACGACTCCGCTCAAGCCAAGGCCGAGTACAAGGGCTACCCGCGCATGACCATCGCCAACAACGTGTTCAGCAACCTTGATGTTCGGGCACCTGGCCTGATGCGTCACGGGCAATTTGATGTGTTCAACAACTCGATCGACGACTTCCACCTCGGCTTCACCGCTACGGGGGATGCGACGATCCTTTCGCAGGCCAACTATTTCGCAAAAGGCGTGGATGTTTCCAACAAGGCCAGCAACTCCGGCGTACTGGATGACTATGGCGATGCGCACTTCAAGGACATCGGCAGCAATGTCAGCTTCACCCAGAAGTCAGCGGTGACCGCCTGGACGCCGAGCTATCAGCGCGACATCAAGACCGCCGAAGCCGCCAGAGCCTATGACCTGGCCCATGCCGGCGCCAACACCGTGAACTGATAACGCCCGACGCTCGATACAGGGCGTGGCATACAGACGAAAAAAAGGGCGACCGAAGTCGCCCCAAGTGCCTTGCGTGCTCATTGAATGCAGTCAGGCGAGTGTCCGCCTACAGCGCATCCGATGGAACAAGATTAATGCAGCGTGCATAAGGGCGAGTTGATCCAGATCAGCTGTTGTAAAACCAGACTGATCAGATCAAGGGTGTGACGGCGGGATCAGCGCTTTTTAGGCTTTTTGCCGGACTTTTTCTGCTTGCCCAGCGGCATGGCCTGCTCGAAGGCATTGCGTACTTCATTGAGGCGCTTGTCATTCAGATCGTGGATACGCTTGGCGCGCTCGGCGCCCAGGTCGATCAGTTGTGCATCGTCGCTCATGGCTTGCGGTTCTCGAACACGGGAAATCAGGGCCAATAATGCTCAATCGCAGCAGCCCTGACCAGTCCCGTGACCCGTACAGACATGGGCGGTGCAGCGATCAGATCTGAATATCCACCCAAAGCCCTTGGCGCGGCTCGTCGTCGATGAGCGGTACGACGGGTACGGTATTGTCGGCGTTCAGCGAATCACCCGGGACCACCAGCCCCACGTATTCCTCGGCTTCTCCGCCGCCATGAGCCTGCTGCTGTTGCTGCTGGCGCTGTTGCTCTTCACGCAACAGCAACGCGCTGCGCTCAGTATCTTCATTGTGCAGGTCGATGGAGGTCTCGCTGGAGCTCTGCTGCACCGGCGCTACAGGTGGGATGTCCGGCATGCGTTTGGCCGGATCCAGCTGTGATGTCACAGGCACCACACTTAACGGAAGCATAGGTTGCAGCATGGTTTTATCTCCTCTTACCGGGGTTTCGGCCGTGCACGAGGCAACTTGAACCGGGCTGAAATAGCCAGTGGTGGTTTATAAGATCTTTTTTGACCCCTCTCAGTGAAATAAGTGTCATGGAACCAAAAATTCGATAGGTTCCGGCGCTGACCATGAGTTTTTTCACGCTGCCTTTGGCCTTCGGGGCGCGTTCCGTTAACATACTCAGCTTTTTCAAGCGGGAGACAGGCAGCATGGCGCAGCAGTATCAACCGGGGCAACGCTGGATTAGTGACAGCGAAGCCGAGCTGGGTTTGGGCACCGTTCTGGCACAGGACGGCCGCTTGTTGACCGTGCTCTATCCGGCCACTGGCGAAACACGTCAGTACGCACTGCGTAACGCGCCGCTGACCCGCGTGCGCTTCTCCCCTGGCGACGTGATCACGCACTTCGAAAACTGGAAAATGACCGTTCGCGAAGTCGACGATGTCGATGGCCTGCTGGTCTACCACGGCCTGAACGCGCAAAACGAAGTGGTCACGCTGCCGGAAACCCAGTTGTCGAACTTCATCCAGTTCCGTCTGGCGACCGATCGTCTGTTCGCCGGCCAGATCGACCAGCTGTCATGGTTTTCGCTGCGCTACAACACGCTCGAGCACACCAGCCGTCAATTGCAGTCCTCGCTCTGGGGCCTGGGTGGCGTGCGCGCACAGCCTATCGCCCACCAGTTGCACATCGCTCGTGAAGTTGCAGACCGCATTGCGCCACGCGTTCTGCTGGCCGACGAAGTGGGCCTGGGTAAAACCATCGAAGCCGGCCTGGTGATCCATCGCCAACTGCTGTCGGGCCGCGCCAACCGCGTACTGATCCTGGTCCCGGAAAACCTCCAGCACCAGTGGCTGGTGGAGATGCGTCGCCGCTTCAACCTGCAGGTCGCGCTGTTCGACGCCGAGCGTTTCATGGAAAGCGATGCCGGCAACCCGTTCGAAGACACCCAGCTCGCGCTGGTTGCCCTGGAATGGCTGGTCGAAGACGAAAAAGCCCAGGACGCCCTGTTTGCGGCAGGCTGGGACTTGATGGTGGTTGACGAAGCGCACCACCTGGTCTGGCACGAAGACAAGGCCAGCCGCGAATATTCGCTGGTCGAACAGCTGGCCGAAGTCATTGCTGGCGTACTGCTGCTGACCGCGACGCCGGAACAACTGGGCCAGGACAGCCACTTTGCCCGTCTGCGCCTGCTGGACCCGAACCGTTTCCACGACCTCAAGGCCTTCCGCGCCGAGAGCGAGAACTATCGCCCGGTGGCCCAGGCCGTTCAGGAGTTGCTCGACAAGGGCAAGCTGTCCGCAGCAGCGCAGGAGACCATTCACGGCTTCCTGGGTGCCGAAGGCGATTCGCTGCTGGCCGCAGTGAATACCGGCGACGAAGAAGCCAAATCGCGTCTGATTCGCGAACTGCTCGACCGTCATGGCACCGGCCGCGTGCTGTTCCGCAACACCCGCGCCGCGGTGCAGGGCTTCCCGGAGCGCAAGCTGCATCAATACCCGCTGCCCTGCCCCGTCGAATACCTCGAATTGCCGGTCGGCGAGCACGCCGATCTTTACCCGGAAGTCAGCTTCCAGTCGCAATCGGAAGTCAGTGAAGAAGAGCGCTGGTGGCGCTTCGATCCACGCGTCGACTGGCTGATCGATACCCTGAAAATGCTCAAACGCGTCAAGGTGCTGGTCATCTGTGCCCACGCCGAAACCGCCATGGACCTGGAAGACGCGCTGCGTGTGCGCTCCGGCATCCCCGCGACGGTGTTCCACGAAGGCATGAACATTCTCGAGCGCGACCGTGCAGCGGCCTACTTTGCCGACGAAGAGTTCGGCGCCCAGGTGCTGATCTGTTCGGAAATCGGCAGCGAAGGCCGCAACTTCCAGTTCTCCCACCATCTGGTCCTGTTCGATCTGCCGTCGCACCCGGACTTGCTGGAGCAGCGTATCGGGCGTCTTGACCGGATCGGCCAGAAGCACACCATCGAGCTGCACGTCCCGTTCCTGGAAACCAGTCCGCAGGCCCGTCTGTTCCAGTGGTATCACGAAGCGCTCAACGCGTTCCTCAATACCTGCCCGACCGGCAACGCCCTGCAGCATCAGTTCGGCCCGCGCCTGCTGCCGCTGCTGGAAAGCGGTGACGACGACGAGTGGCAAACCCTGATCGATGAAGCCCGCAGCGAACGCGAGCGCCTGGAAAGCGAACTGCATACCGGTCGCGACCGTTTGCTGGAACTCAATTCCGGCGGCGCTGGCGAAGGCGAAGCGCTGGTCGAAGCAATCCTCGATCAGGACGATCAGTTCAGCCTGCCGATCTACATGGAAACCCTGTTCGACGCGTTCGGCATCGACAGCGAGGACCATTCGGAAAACGCCCTGATCCTCAAACCGAGTGAAAAGATGCTCGACGCCAGCTTCCCGCTGGGCGACGACGAAGGCGTGACCATCACCTACGACCGCAATCAGGCGCTGTCCCGCGAGGACATGCAGTTCATCACCTGGGAGCACCCGATGGTGCAAGGCGGCATGGATCTGGTGCTGTCCGGTTCGATGGGCAACACCGCCGTGGCGCTGATCAAGAACAAGGCGCTCAAGCCGGGCACCGTTCTGCTGGAACTGATCTACGTCAGCGAGGTGGTTGCGCCGCGCTCGCTGCAACTGGGACGTTATCTGCCGCCTGCCGCGCTGCGCTGCCTGCTTGACCCCAATGGCAACGATCTGGCCAGCCGTGTGTCGTTCAACACGCTCAATGATCAGCTCGAAAGCGTGCCCCGCGCCAGCGCCAACAAGTTCATCCAGGCACAACGTGACCAACTGACCCCGAGGATCAACGCGGGCGAAGAGAAAATCACGCCGAAACACGCAGAGCGCGTCGGCGAAGCCCAGCGCCGCCTGGCAGCCGACACCGAAGAAGAGCTGGCCCGCCTGACGGCATTGCAAGCGGTCAATCCGACCGTGCGCGACAGTGAACTGGTAGCTCTGCGCACGCAACGTGAACAGGGGCTGGCCATGCTTGAAAAAGCGGCCCTGCGCCTGGAAGCGATCCGGGTACTGGTCGCAGGCTGAGGGCCGGTTACACACCCGCCTGCCACGCCCATGCGCCGCATGGGCATGGCGCTCCTGCTCAGGCTATGACGCAGAGCGTCATGAAAGGCGTTCCCGTCCACTGGAGCGTGAGGAACGATGCGTCCCGTAGCGCCTAGATATCCGCCCCCCCTATCGTGCCCATGCTCCGCGTGGGCATGCCTTTCCGGACGCTCTGCGTCCTCCCAATCATGGAGCCTGAACGCGCCAGCCATCACTTTGATGCCAAATTGGCACCTCGTGTATTGGCAGGTTGTAAACAGCTTCTATACTCAGCTTACAACGCCAGGCTTTCAGCCCTGGCGCCCTTGCAGTGAGAATAGGGCAAGCTATGGATTGGCTGGGTTTGAACGTATTCGCTGACCCACCAGCGGACGTGCAATTGTTGATCGACTGTAGTCACAACCTGTTTCTGGTCGCGCTGGCTTACGGCGTGGCCTGTGCTGCGTGCTTTGCCACGCTGGACATTGCGGACCGTGTCATCCAGGTCGACGCCCTCAAAAGCCGTCGCCTCTGGAAAGCGCTGGGCGCGCTTTGCCTGGCCGGTGGCGTATGGGCGATGCACTTCATCAGCATGCTGGCCTTCCAGGCACCGCTCAAAATCGCCTATGACCTCTCCATCACGCTGACTTCCCTGCTGATCGTATTGATCACCGCATTGGTGGCCATGCGAGCACTGACCGTCCCGGAGTTGACCGTAAGGCGCTGCCTGATCAGCGCGGTGGTAATGGGGATCGGCATCAGCGTCATGCACTACCTGGGCATGTCGGCCATGCGCTCCAGCGCCACGCAGTACTACGAGCCGCGGATGTTTGCCCTGTCGATTGTGGTGGCGGTCCTTTCCAGCATCGCGCTCCTGACCCTGTCCCGGCACTTGCGCCAGTACAACGGCATGTTTCATCAGATGTTCCGTTACGCGGTCAGCCTTCTGCTGGGCGCAGGCCTGTTGACCATGCACCTGATGGGCATGAAGGCGCTGCGGCTGGTGGTACCCGAAGGCACTGAACTGCACGGCCCCACCACCGAAAACAGCCTACAGCTGGGGCTTACCATCGCGGCCATCGCCCTGCTGATCATCGCCGGCAGCATCAGCGCGGCAATGGCCGACAAGAAACTGCAAGGCAAGGAGCATGATCTGCAGCGGGTCAATGCACTGCTTACCCAGCTGGATCAGGCACGCGTCTCGCTTCAGCAGGTTGCGCATTACGACCCGCTGACCAATCTGATCAACCGCCGCGGTTTCAATCAGATCTTCGCCGAGAAGCTGCAGGAGCACACTTACACCAAAGGCATGCTCGCAGTGATGTTTCTGGACATCGACCACTTCAAGCGCATCAACGACAGCCTGGGCCATGACGCGGGTGACGAGTTGCTCAAGGTGATCGCCGAGCGCATCCGCAGTGCTACCCGCGCCCAGGACGTGGTAGCCCGTTTCGGCGGCGACGAATTCTGCATCCTGCTGAGCATTCCGGACTACGAAGAGGCACGGCACCTGGCTCATCGGGTCATGCACAAAATGAAGGAGACCATCGCGCTGGCAGGCAGGCGCATGGTCATGACCACCAGTATCGGCATTGCCGTGTTTCCGCGTGACGGCTCGACCTGCGATGAGCTGCTCAAGCACGCGGACCTCGCGCTTTACCAGTCAAAGGACAAAGGGCGCAACGGCGTCAACTTCTTCAACCCGGCGCTCAAGACCAAGGCCAGTCTGGAGCTGCAGCTGGAAGAAGAACTGCGCAATGCCCTGCGCGAGGGCACGGGGCTGCAGGTGTATTACCAGCCTATCGTCGACATGCGCACCGGCCACGTTGCCAAGCTCGAGGCGCTGGTACGCTGGAATCACCCGCACCACGGCCTGCTGGTACCTGCACGCTTCATCGGCATTGCCGAGGCCAACGGCCTGATTGCCGAACTGGACAACTGGGTGCTGCGCCGCGCCTGTCACGACCTGCGCACTTTGCATCAGGAAGGGCTGGAACAGCTGATCATCTCCGTCAACTGCTCAGCGCTGACGCTGGGCCGCAATGAACTGGTCGAGGAGGTTGAGCGGGCGCTGGCCGATGCCGACGCAGCGCCTGGACGGCTGGAACTGGAGGTGACCGAAAATGCCTTGATGGGCAACATCAGCAACACCATCCTGATGCTCAAGCACATTCGCAGCCTGGGTGTTTCCCTGTCGATCGACGACTTCGGCACGGGTTACTCGTCGCTCGCCTATCTCAAGCGGCTGCCACTGGACACACTGAAGATCGACCGTTCGTTCATTATCGACATCCCCCAGTCCCCGCAGGACATGGAAATCGTTCAGGCAATCCTCGTCATGGCGCATACGCTGCGCTTGAAAGTCGTGACCGAAGGCGTCGAAACCCAGGATCAGCTGGAGTTTCTCAGGCAGTTTGGCAGTGATTACGTACAAGGTTATCTGTTCAGCAGGCCCCAGCCGCTGGAGCGCATCCTGCCCCTTGCCAGACAGATGAACCAGCGCGAACCCACGACCCGCTGGTCTGCCCTGCCACAACAGCACAGCCAGGAGCCGGACAGCGAAACACCGGACATTCCGGATGTGTTTGCCGAACTGTCTGAGAATGACGATTTCGCCAGCCCCAGACCTGTTCGTACCTGAAGGCGCAGCGCACGGCTTCATCGTCGAAAGAAACAGTGCAGCCCGCGAAAACCGCGACCTCCACGGTGTGGTTTTACGCTACGCGGGCTGCCGAAGAGTTACCTTCCAACTCACTCCGGAAAGCCGCAAGGCACCTGACTGGTGCGCAAATCAGTCCTGCGCCCTGTTTTGAATCAAAACCCAAGGTGCCACTACCACAGCCCAGAGCAGCGGATCTGACTCCACCAGCTCAAGCGCCTTGGTTTCAGACACCTTGCCAACCCGCCCCTCAGCCAGCCATGCAGACACCCTGGCTGCATCATTTTCGGCCACTGCCTCGGCGACTTCGATCAAATCCAGAGGCAACTCGACCCACAACAGGGCACCCTTGGCAAAGAATGGTTGCAATTCAGTCCAGGTGATTGAGGCGGTTTCGCCAAGCAGTTTGGCATAGAGGGTGCTAGGTTCTTGCGTCATGGGTTTCACCAAAAAGAAAATCGGCGCAATGATAGCGCTGACTTTCCCACCGGCAAGCCCAGAAGCAGGCGATTTATCGCAGGGAAGTGCAGATAACCTTATGGATCTGAAGTGATTTCAGACGCTCAAGCGGTTCGATTCTGTAACTTTCTTTCGATTAAGCGACACCCACAGGTTTGTCCCCAGACGCCCGGCTTTCCAAGCCAGCGAACCGCGCTCTAAACTGTTCCGGTACAGTTGGCGGCGTGGGACAACCGGTGATCGAATCGGTCCTGGAGCCTTGGCCATCAGGATTATAAAAACTACAACGCAAGAGTGGAGCATCATGACTAAGGGTACCAATAAGCTTTCAAGGCTGTTTGCCGCACTGGTTATGGCGGGGGTTGCCAGCCATTCGTTCGCAGCTGACACCATCAAGATCGGCATCGCCGGCCCCAAGACCGGCCCTGTCGCCGAATACGGCACCATGCAGTTCAATGGCGCCAAGATGGCCATCGAGCAGATCAACGCCAAAGGCGGCGTGGATGGCAAAAAGCTTGAAGCCGTCGAATACGATGACGCCTGCGATCCGAAACAGGCCGTTGCGGTCGCCAACAAAGTGGTCAACGACGGCGTGAAATACGTGGTCGGCCACCTCTGCTCCAGCTCTGCTCAGCCAGCCTCCGACGTTTACGAAGACGAAGGCATCATCATGGTGACCCCGGCTGCCACCAGCCCGGAAATCACCGCGCGCGGCTACAAACTGGTGTTCCGCACCATCGGTCTGGACAGCGCCCAGGGTCCGGCCGCTGGCAACTACATTGCCGACGTCGCCAAGCCGAAAATCGTTGCAGTCATCCACGACAAGCAGCAGTACGGCGAAGGTATCGCGACAGCCGTCAAGCAGACGCTGGAGAAAAAAGGCGTCAAGGTTGCACTGTTCGAAGGCATCAACGCTGGCGACAAGGACTTCTCGTCGCTGATCGCCAAGCTCAAGCAGGCCAACGTCGACTTCGTCTACTACGGCGGCTACCACCCTGAACTGGGCCAGATCCTGCGACAGTCCAAGGAAAAAGGCCTGAACGCCAAGTTCATGGGCCCTGAAGGCGTCGGCAACGAGTCGATCTCGCAAATTGCTGGCGAAGCTTCCGAAGGCCTGCTGGTCACCCTGCCAAAATCCTTCGACCAGGACCCGGCCAACAAGGCACTGACCGAAGCCTTCAAGGCCAAGAGCCAGGACCCGAGCGGCCCGTTCGTGTACCCGTCCTACTCCGCCGTGCAGGTCATTGCTGACGGCATCGCGGCCGCCAAGTCCGAAGACACCACCAAGGTGGCTGCTGCCATTCATGCCGGTACCTTCAAGACGCCAATGGGCGAGCTGAGCTACGACGAAAAAGGTGACCTGAAGAACTTCCAGTTCGTGGTCTACGAGTGGCACTTCGGCAAACCCAAGACCGAAGCCGCCAAATAAGCTGCTTGCGTCAACCCTCAAAGCCCACTGCCAGCGCAGTGGGCTTTGTTTTACGAATCCAGGCCCGTACGCACGTTTCGGCGATCCGAACGGCATGCACGAGGCCCCCTGAAAATCTTAAAACCGTCAATAGCGGTTCCTTGGCAGCGCAACAGGCTACGCATCGACAGAATGCCACCCCGGCGCAGGTCAGAGAAATGCAGATCAGGTTTTTAGGAGCGCGGTAAATGCCCGAGTTATTCCACTACATGCAGCAGCTGGTCAATGGCCTGACCATTGGCAGTACGTATGCATTGATCGCCATCGGTTACACGATGGTGTACGGCATCATCGGAATGATCAACTTCGCCCATGGCGAGGTGTACATGATCGGTTCCTATGTAGCTTTCATGGCACTCGCCGGTCTGGCGATGCTGGGGATTCACAGCCTGCCGTTGCTGATGATTGCCGGTTTTGCCGCTGCGATCATCGTGACCAGTGCCTACGGATACAGCATCGAGCGCGTAGCCTACCGTCCGTTGCGCAACAGCAACCGTCTGATTCCACTGATTTCTGCCATCGGCATGTCGATCTTTCTGCAGAACTCGGTCCAGCTTTCCCAGGGCTCCGGCAACTTCGCCATCCCCAACCTGCTGCCCGGCAGCCTCTCGTTCGGGCCCGGTGGCGCAGAGGAAGTGCTGATTTCCTACATGCAGATCGTGGTGTTCGTCGTCACCCTGGTGGCCATGACCGGCCTGACCCTGTTCATCTCCCGCTCGCGAATGGGCCGCGCCTGCCGCGCCTGCGCCGAGGACATGAAGATGGCCAATCTGCTGGGGATCAATACCAACAACATCATCGCCCTGACCTTCGTGGTGGGTGCTGCACTGGCCGCCGTCGCCGCCATGCTGCTGAGCATGCAATACGGCGTGATCAACCCCAACGCCGGTTTCCTCGTCGGCCTGAAAGCCTTCACGGCTGCGGTACTGGGCGGTATCGGTTCGATCCCGGGCGCCGTGCTCGGTGGCCTGGTGCTGGGCGTCGCCGAAGCCTTCGGTGCCGACATTTTTGGTGATCAGTACAAGGACGTCGTGGCTTTCGGCCTGCTGGTCCTGGTGCTGCTGTTCCGACCGACCGGCATTCTGGGTCGTCCGGAGGTTGAGAAAGTATGAGCAAGTCTTTCAAACAGGCGTTGTTCAGCGCCGCACTGGTCTGGGCTGTGGCCTACCCGGTGTTCGGCCTGAAACTGGCCTTTTCCGGCGTCACCCTGCAAGTGCAGAACGCCAGCCCGATGACCCTGACCATCATTGCCGTATGTTCGGTCCTGCTGTTTCTGCGCGTATTGTTTGCCGAGCAGATCAGCGGCCTGCGTCGCGGCTCCGACAAACCTCTGATCCCGCAAAAGACCAGCGACTTCCTGACCCAGCCGAAAACCCAGCGCTGGGGCCTTGCGGCGCTCATCGTACTGGCCTTCATCTGGCCATTCTTCGGGTCGCGCGGTGCGGTGGACATTGCCACGCTGATCCTGATCTACGTGATGCTCGGCCTCGGCCTGAACATCGTGGTCGGCCTGGCAGGTCTGCTTGACCTGGGCTATGTCGGTTTCTATGCGGTCGGCGCCTACAGCTATGCCCTGCTGTCGCACTATTACGGGCTCGGTTTCTGGATCTGCCTGCCGATCGCGGGGTTGATGGCGGCGCTGTTCGGATTCCTGCTGGGCTTTCCGGTGTTGCGTCTGCGCGGCGACTATCTGGCCATCGTGACGCTGGGGTTCGGCGAGATCATCCGTATCTTCCTGCGTAACCTGACCGATATCACTGGCGGTCCGAACGGCATCAGCAACATCGAAAAGCCGACCCTCTTCGGTCTGACCTTCGAGCGCAAGGCCGCTGAGGGCATGCAGACCTTCCACGAGTTCTTCGGTCTGCCGTACAACTCGATCAACAAGGTCATCTTCCTCTACCTGATCGCCCTGCTGCTGGCGCTGGCGGCGCTGTTCGTCATCAATCGCCTTCTGCGCATGCCGATCGGCCGGGCTTGGGAAGCCTTGCGCGAAGACGAAATCGCCTGTCGCGCACTGGGTCTGAACCCGACCGTGATCAAGCTCTCGGCCTTCACCCTTGGCGCTGCATTCGCAGGCTTCGCGGGCAGCTTCTTTGCTGCGCGTCAGGGTCTGATCACTCCGGAATCGTTTACTTTCATCGAGTCGGCAATCATCCTGGCCATCGTGGTGCTGGGTGGCATGGGCTCGCAACTGGGTGTGATCCTGGCAGCCATCGTGATGATCCTGTTGCCTGAGCTGATGCGTGAATTCAGTGACTACCGCATGCTGATGTTCGGCGCGCTGATGGTGCTGATGATGATCTGGCGTCCACAAGGCTTCCTGCCGATGCAGCGGCCCGAAATGAAGTTGAAAGCGGAGCTGCCGAAATGAGCCGCCCTTTACTGCAAGCCACTGGCTTGAGCATGCGTTTTGGCGGCCTGCTGGCGGTCAATGGCGTTGCCCTGACCGTCAATCAGGGGCAGGTCGTGTCGATGATCGGCCCCAATGGCGCCGGCAAGACAACCGTCTTCAACTGCCTGACCGGTTTCTACCGGCCGAGCGCGGGCACGATTCTGCTCGACGGTGAGCCGATCCAGGGCCTGGCTGGCCATCAGATCGCGCGCAAGGGCGTGGTGCGTACCTTCCAGAACGTGCGCCTGTTCAAGGAAATGACCGCCGTGGAGAACCTGCTGGTTGCCCAGCACCGGCATTTGAACACCAACTTCCTGTCCGGCCTGTTCAAGACGCCCGCGTTCCGCCGCAGCGAACGTGAAGCCATGGACTACGCCGAGCACTGGCTTGAGGCGGTCAACCTCAGGGAATTCGCCAACCGCCCTGCCGGGACGCTGGCCTACGGTCAGCAACGCCGCCTGGAAATCGCCCGCTGCATGATGACGCGTCCGCGCATTCTGATGCTCGACGAACCGGCAGCGGGTCTGAACCCCAGAGAAACCGATGATCTGAAAGCACTGATCGGCGTGTTGCGCAGCGAGCACAACGCGACGGTCCTGTTGATCGAGCACGACATGAAACTGGTGATGAGCATTTCCGACCACATCGTGGTGATCAATCAGGGCACGCCTCTGGCCGATGGCACGCCGGAACAGATTCGTGACAATCCCGATGTGATCAAAGCCTACCTGGGGGAAGCGTAAATGCTGCAGTTCGAAAACGTTTCCACCTTCTACGGCAAGATCCAGGCGCTGCACAGCGTCAACGTGGAAGTACGCCAGGGTGAAATTGTCACCCTGATCGGCGCCAACGGCGCGGGCAAGTCCACCCTGCTGATGACCCTGTGCGGCTCGCCGCGCGCCCAAAGCGGCAGTATTCGCTACATGGGCGAGGAACTGGTCGGGCTGGAGTCGTCGATCATCATGCGCAAGAGCATTGCCGTGGTGCCGGAAGGCCGTCGGGTGTTTGCGCGTCTGACCGTTGAAGAGAATCTGGCGATGGGCGGCTTCTTCACGGAAAAAGAGGATTATCAGGAACAGATGGACAAGGTTCTGCACCTCTTTCCCCGCCTCAAGGAACGCTTCAATCAGCGCGGCGGCACCATGTCCGGTGGCGAACAACAGATGCTGGCCATCGGTCGCGCACTGATGAGCAAGCCCAAGCTGCTGTTGCTGGACGAACCTTCTCTGGGTCTGGCGCCGATCATCATCCAGCAGATTTTCGAGATCGTCGAACAGCTGCGCCGCGATGGCGTGACGGTGTTTCTGGTCGAACAGAACGCCAACCAGGCCCTGAAAGTCGCCGACCGTGCCTACGTACTGGAAAACGGCCGCGTGGTCATGCAAGGCACAGGCGAAGAACTGCTGGTCGATCCGAAAGTGCGGGACGCGTATCTGGGCGGCTAAGCGCACGCCACGTCCCGAGAGGCCTGAGCGGTTTTGCAGGAGCGAATCGGGCAACACTTCGCTTGTTCGCGAAGGCGTTCGTTTAAACGATGTATTTTCGTCGAACAAAACGGCCCTTTCGCGAACAGGTTCTCCTACGGTCAGCGTCAAACCTGCACGATAGTCAAAGCCACTGCTCGCGCGATAAGCATCCCGACCCTTGTGATGCATCTCCAGTCTGAGTAACGTGGCGGCACTTGTCTGGAGACCACATCATGTTCGCTGCCCGTTCCGTCCTCGTATTTGCTCTTCTACCGTTGTTTGCCGGGTGTCAGTTGCTCGGTAAACAGACCGAGGAACCGAAGGTTTCCACGGCGGGCATGCTCCGTATGCAGGGCGACCTGACCGGGGAAAACGGCCAGTTGCTGTTCAAGCCGTGTAACGAGCAGCGTCGCTACGTGGTCAAGGATCGCGGCAACACCGGCATTCTGCAGGAAGCGGCCTCGCTGGCAGACAGCAAGGGCACGGTGTTTGCCGATCTGCGCGGCAGCTTTGCCGCAAGCAAGGCGGCCAACAGTGACGGTCAGCTGGATCTGCATCAGTTATACCGCGTCGAACGTCCCGGCCAGGCCTGTGAAGACCTCAATTTCAAACGCCTGACATTGCACGTCAATGGCAACAAGCCCGCCTGGAACGTCAATGTCAGCGGCAAGGGCATGGTTCTGGAGCGCGAGGGCGTTGCGCCACTGGCGCTGCCCTACGTGGAAGAGAAGCTGCCGGACGGCAGTTTCAGCGTCAGCAGCGAAGCCAACAACCAGCGCATCGAGATTTGGGTCGCGCCACAGCGCTGCGTCGACAGCGTCGACGGCTCGGTGCAACACCTCACCGCAGAGCTGCGCATCAACGGCCAGGCCCAGCGTGGCTGCGGTTATTACGGCGGTTCACGCGACGACTGATCGCCCAGGCTCGCCGCCAAAGGGGTTCAGCGCTTATAATCGCCGGTTCTTGTAGTGCTGTCGGGCTGAACCTGCGGCCCGAAAACTGGACCCCTTAATGTTACGAATCACCGAACTCAAGCTGCCGATCGATCATCCGGAAGAAGACCTGCGCGTTGCGCTCTTGAAGCACCTGGGTATCGACAGCGGCGAACTGCTGGACTTTACCCTCTTCAAGCGCAGCTACGACGCGCGCAAAAAGTCTTCCGAGCTGTGCTTCATCTACACCATCGACTTCCAGGTCAAGGATGAAGAAGCACTGCTGCGCAAGCTGGCCAATGACCGCCACGTCGGCCCGGCACCTGATGTCAGCTACAAAGTCGTCGGACACGCTCCCGAGGGGCTGACAGAGCGCCCGATCGTCGTGGGTTTCGGACCCTGCGGTATCTTTGCCGGGCTGCTGCTCGCGCAGATGGGCTTCAAGCCGATCATCCTCGAGCGCGGCACCGAAGTTCGCCAGCGCACCAAGGACACCTGGGCGCTGTGGCGCAAAAACGTGCTCAACGCCGAGTCCAACGTGCAATTTGGCGAGGGCGGTGCCGGGACGTTTTCAGACGGCAAGCTTTACAGCCAGATCAAGGACCCGAAATTCATCGGCCGCAAGGTGCTGCACGAGTTCGTGAAGGCCGGCGCGCCGGAAGAAATCCTCTATGTCAGCAAGCCGCATATCGGCACGTTCCGCCTGACGGGCGTGGTCGAGAACATGCGCCATCAGATCGAAGCGCTGGGCGGCGAAGTGCGCTTTCAGCAGCGCGTGACCGATGTGATGATCGAGGACGGCCAACTACTGGGTGTGCAACTGGACAGCGGCGAACACATCGAGTCCCGGCACGTGATTCTGGCGCTGGGCCACAGTGCCCGCGATACCTTCCGCATGCTGCACGGCCGTGGCGTGTTCATGGAAGCCAAGCCGTTCTCGGTGGGCTTCCGCATCGAACACCCGCAATCGTTGATCGACCGCGCGCGACTGGGCAAATACGCCGGTCACCCGAAGCTCGGCGCAGCCGATTACAAGCTGGTGCACCACGCCAGCAACGGCCGTTCGGTCTACAGCTTCTGCATGTGCCCTGGCGGCACGGTCGTGGCAGCCACGTCAGAGCCAGGCCGAGTGGTCACCAACGGCATGAGCCAATATTCACGCAACGAGCGCAATGCCAACTCGGGCATCGTGGTCGGTATCTCGCCGGAACAGGACTACCCTGGCAGCCCGCTGGCCGGTATCGAGTTGCAGGAGCGTCTGGAATCCCACGCCTATCTGCTCGGCGGCAGCAGCTACGAGGCTCCTGCGCAACTGGTCGGCGACTTCATTGCAGGCCGGGCCTCGACCGCTCTGGGCAGCGTTGAACCGTCCTACAAGCCGGGTGTGAAGCTGGTGGACCTTGCCGAGGCCCTGCCCGCCTTTGCCATCGAAGCGATTCGTGAAGCGTTGCCTGCGTTCGACAAGCAGATCAAAGGCTTCTCACTGCACGACGCTGTGCTGACCGGCATCGAAACCCGCACCTCGGCGCCGCTGCGCATTACCCGCGGGCCGACTCTGCAAAGCCTGAACACCAAAGGCCTTTACCCGGCCGGTGAAGGCGCTGGCTATGCGGGCGGGATTCTCTCGGCTGGCGTAGACGGCATTCGGGTGGCCGAAGCGCTGGTGCGCGACATGCTGGGTATCGAGGGCTGAGCCCAGGCTGACTATCGTTATACATAAGCCTTGTGGGAGCATTCACGCCTGGCAATAAAAAACCCCGAGCATTGCGGCTCGGGGTTTTGCTGTGCGGTGTTGCAGATCAGTGGGTAACGCGGCTGGTGCCGTTGACGCTCATGATGCGCACGCGTTCGCCGACCCGGAAAATCTCGTTTTCCTGAACCTGCTGCACGTAGGCACGCATGCTGCCGTCATCCTCACGCACGGTGATTTCGACACCTTGCGTACGGGTCAGGCCTTCCTCGGTCGCCGAACCCAACAGACCACCGGCCACTGCACCGATGACCGCTGCCACGATACTGCCGCGACCGCCACCGATAGCGCTGCCGCCCACACCACCAACGACTGCACCCGCCGCGCCGCCGATCGGGGTCTTGGTGCCCTCGATCTTGACCGGACGCAAGGATTCGATCGTCCCCATGCGAACTGTCTGTACGGTCCTGGCCTCGTCACGGGAATAGGAATCACCGGTCAGATTCGAGGTACAGCCGCCCAGCGTCAGAGCCATGGCAGTGAACGAAGCAACCAGAAGAGCAGACTTGCGCATAAAAGGAATCTCCAGAGGAATCAGTGGCCATTAGACTACCCGACAAAGGTGCTGTCACGGCCCCGAGCCTGCAAATTAAATTGATTCAGGCCTCATACAGCCACAGCCCGTATAACGCTCAGACGATTGAGCAAACGAATAATTCAATCAGGGTGCAAGGCGCTCGCGTGTCCATCTGTCGTCTATCAAACGATAGTTCAAACGGTCGTGAAGTCGACTGGAGCGACCCTGCCAGAATTCGATCCGCTCGGGCAGAAGACGATAGCCACCCCAGTGCTCGGGGCAGTGTGGCTGGGTGTCTGCGAAGCGTTGTTCCGTCTGTCTGATCAGGCCTTCCAGTTCGTCGCGATCCGCGATCACGCGACTCTGTGGCGAGGCCCATGCACCCAGACGGCTGCCCAGAGGGCGCACCTGGTAATAAGCGTCGGATTCTTGCGCTGAGACTTTCTCCACCCGGCCCTCGATACGCACCTGGCGCTCCAGTGTCGGCCAGAAGAAAGTCATCGCGGCAAATGGACGTGCAGCGATCTGCTGACCCTTGGCGCTTTCGTAGTTCGTGAAAAACGTGAAGCCCTGAGTGTCCAGGCCCTTGAGCAGCAAGACGCGGCAATGTGGACGTCCTTGCTCATCGACTGTCGCCAATGTCATGGCGTTAGCCTCGACCGGCGGCTGCTCGGTGTTCACCGCGTCGGCAAACCATGCATGAAAGAGTGCAAAGGGCTCGTCCGGCGATTGCGCTTCGGTCAACCCGTCGCGGGTGTAATCACGGCGCATGTCGGCCAGGGTCTGAGTCATGGTTTCATTCCTGCGCAGATATCATGAACGTTAGCTAACTCTCGTTACGAGGCTCGGCGCTCGCCGTTATCACACATTCGTTTTTGATTCTGGCCGAAGGCCGTGGGAGCGAACTTGTTCGCGAAGACGGTGATTCAGACGATACGTTTCGCAGACTGTACCGGCCTTTTCGCGAACAAGTTCGCTCCCACGCCCTCCGGGCAGAAGCCTGAAAGCCTTGTTTTTCAGGCTATTCAGGACTTGTGCACAACGCAAAGCGCGGAGCGTGGAGACGAAAGTCGTGAGGTAACCAGGCCTCAGTTACTGGCCTGGCTGTCATCTTTCTTGGCGGGCGCCTTGGCCTTGGTCGCTGCTGGTTTTTTAGCTGCTGCGGTGGTCTTGGCAGGCGCTGCCTTTTTGGCAGTGCTGGCCTTGGCCGGCGCTTTCTTGGCAGTGTCTTTCTTCGCCACGGCGGCTTTCTTGGCAGGCGCGGCAGCAGGTGCTGGCGCTACTGGCTTGACGTCCTGGGTGGCAACCATGACCGGAGCAACCGGCGGCAGCGCATAACGGGCCATCAGCGCGCGCATGGTGTCCTGCGGCGTCATGAGGATCTCGACCCGACGGTTGAGCGCGCGGCCCTGCAGGCTGTCGTTGGCAGCGCGCGGCATCACGGCACCCATGCCACGCTGGCTCAGGCGGTTACGCTCCAGGCCACTGAGACGGAAAATCGCGGCAACCGACTGGGCGCGCTCCTGGCTGATCTTCTGGTTGGCTTCGGTAGGACCCGAAGTGTCGGCATGACCGAGGATCAGCACGGCAGTTTTCTGATCGCCTTCGACCACCTTGGCCAGACGGGTGATCGGACCCAGCGTGTTCGGCAGCAGCATGGCCGGACGGTCAGGGTTGAACGAGCTGTCGACTGGCGCGGTGATTGCCAGCAGGTCTTCGCGACGCTCCAACTGGAACGGGCTGTCCTTGATTGCAGCGCGCAGGCGCGGCTCGTACTCGTCCAGCCAGGCCTGGGTCACTTTCGGATCAGGCATCGGCAGCGCTTTCGGCTCGTCCTTGGCGGAATCGTTGCCAAACGGCCACCACCACTTGGTGTCAGTCTCCGATTTGGCAACCATCGCCGGCGCAGCGGGCTTGGCTGCCGGCTTGTCGGCCACGGCATCAGGTTTGGCCTGCGCGTTATCGTTCGAACCGAACGGCCAGTACCACGGCGCGCTGTTTTCAGCACCTGCCGCAGGTGCCGGCGTTGCAGCAGCCTTGGCAACCGGAGCGGGCGCCGGGCTCGGTGCCGGAGCCTTGGCAGCGGTGCCTGCGTCAGCGGACTCGCTGCCGGAACCGAACTGCCACCAATGGCCTCCGGTTGCAGCAGAGTCGGATTGTGGGGTTTGGGCACAGCCGGTCACGGCGATGCACAGGGCGAGAACGAGGCTTTTATTAGACGACATGGGTAACCCGCAACGGTTTTGATCAGACAGAAGGACGTAACTACGCCGGTATAACATGCATAAAGATGCAGTTGGAAAAAGAAACCGTCGTACGGTTCCTGTTACAGCCATTTAACTGACAGTCGGTATGAAACAAGCACTTATGGCCGATACTTACTGCAAACACTCACGCAGAACCCCGACCAGTTTCTGAGCACGTGGGTCCATCAAAATGTAGGGCCCCAAGGTGTTGGTAACGAAGCCAAAGGCAACCTCGTGATCCGGATCGGCGAAACCTACCGAGCCGCCCGCCCCCGGATGGCCAAAGGCTTTGGGCCCCAGGCCGTAGGTCGCGTTGGCAACGCCCGGCTGATCGAGCATGCAGCCCAGTCCCAGACGGGTCGAGGTCAGCAATGTCTTGTCCTGGCCGAGGCTGTGTTCGCGGGTCAGCTCATTGAGCATGTCTGCTTCAAGCAGGCTGCCATCGAGCAGACCGTTATAGAAACCGGCAAGACTGCGCGCATTGCCGTGGCCGTTGGCCGCCGGTTGCTGCATGCGGCGCCACTCCGGCTTGTTGGTGCTGGTCATGATCGACGGCGGGTTGGTAAACGCCTTGGCAGTGATCGAAGCCGGCTCACGCATCGTCGCCTGCAGCACGCGCTGGGCAGCGTCGTCACCGGCATTGCCTTTGCCGCGTGCGATGTGGGCCACGCGATGAAACTGGTCATCCGCCAGGCCCACATGAAAATCCAGCCCCAGCGAGCGGGCGATACGCGCAGCAATGGATTCCCCCGGGCCTCGACCATCGGCGCGGCGCAGCATCTCGCCCACCAGCCAGCCATAGGTGATCGCCGCATAACCATGCCCCTGACCCGGTGTCCACCAAGGTTCTTCGGCTGCCAGGGCGGCGGTCATGGTGTCCCACTGGTAAAGCGCTTCGGCCGGCAACGGCTCACGCACCGCAGGCAGGCCGGCCTGATGGCAGAGCAATTGGCGCAGAGTGATGGAAGCCTTGCCCGCCGCGGCGAATTCAGGCCAGAGCCTGGCCACGGGTTCGTCCAGCTTCAACTTGCCCTCTTCGACCAGTTGCAGAACGGCCACGCTGGTAAAAGTCTTGGTGCAGGAGAACAGGTTGAGAATGGTGTCGGTGTGCCACGCCTCGGCACCGTCCTTGTCGGCAGTGCCCGCCCACAGATCGATGACGGTCTGGCCACCAACCTGAATGCACAAGGCAGCGCCGCGCTCCTGAGGGTCGTCAAAGAGCGCCGCAAAGGCTTCACGTACTGCTTCGAATTGAAGTTCGTAATGACCCTGGATCTGCAACGGCTGACTCCTGACTGGCAACATGAGCCCGACGACAGGCTAAATGGCGCATATTGTTTCAGCGATCGAGCGCTTTGGGAACAGATGTGAAACGCTCTTCATCTTTGGCTCAGGTTATTTCCCGACGGAACGGTGGCAGCGCATTGAGAATCGCCTTGCCATAGCGCTGGGTGACCACGCGGCGGTCCAGCAGCGTGATGGTGCCGCGGTCCTCTTCGGTACGCAGCAAGCGACCACAGGCCTGCACCAGACGCAACGAGGCGTCGGGCACGGCGATCTCCATGAACGGGTTACCGCCACGCGCTTCGATCCACTCGGCCAGCGCAGCCTCGACCGGGTCATCCGGCACCGCGAACGGGATCTTGGCGATGACCACGTGTTCGCAGTAGGCGCCAGGCAAATCCACACCCTCGGCAAAGCTGGCCAGCCCGAACAGTACGCTGGACTCGCCGCTGTCGACGCGTGCCTTGTGCTTGTTGAGGGTTTCCTGTTTGGACAGGTTGCCCTGAATGAACACCTGCTTGCGCCAGTCACGGTCCAGGCCGTCGAAGACATCCTGCATCTGCTTGCGCGACGAATACAGCACCAGCGTGCCTCGCGAACCCTCCACCAGACCGGGCAGGTCGCGAATGATCGCTGCGGTATGCGCCACCGAGTCACGCGGGTCGGCCTTGAGGTCGGGTACGCGCAGCACCCCGGCATCGGCGTGATGGAACGGGCTTGGCACCACGGCGGTCACCGCCCCTTTGGGCAGCCCGGCACGCATGCGATAGCGGTCGAACTTGCCCAGCGCGGTCAGGGTCGCTGAGGTGACCAGCGCCCCGTAGGCGATGTTCCACAAGTTGCGACGCAGCATTTCCGCCGCCAGGATCGGGCTGGCATTGACCTCGATATCGAACATTGCACCGCTGTCGGCCAGGGTCAGCCAGCGCGCCATTGGCGGGCTGTCTTCCGGGTCTTCGGCGGTGAAGGCTGTCCATAATTCCCAGTTGCCATGCGCGCGGGCCAGCAGGCTGCCGAACAGCGGATACCATTCTTCGGCCTGATGGCTGGCGATGCCGATGTTGACTTCACCGTCCATGCCTTCCTTGAGCAGCTCGGTCAGGCGCGTGAACAGGTCGTCGAGGCGCGCGAAGCCCTTCTTGAGCTCGATACCCATCTCGCGGATGTGCTCGGGAATCACGCCGCCGACAAAGCGGTGACGTGGACGCTCGCGGCCCTGCATGTCTTCACCGGCGCGGAAATCCGCCAGTTGCTCGCAGGCACCGAACATGAACTGCTGATGGCCTTTGATTTCGCGCGCCAGCTCCGGCACCTGCTCGATCAGCTTGCCCAGATCGCCGGGCAGCGGATGCTGGGCCAGCAGCTTGGCGAGGTTCTTGGCGGTCTGTTCCAGCCAGTCGGCGGTCGATTTCAAACGGGTGTAATGGGCAAAGTGGCCGATGGCCTTATCCGGTAGGTGATGACCCTCGTCGAATACATACAGGGTGTCACGCGGGTCCGGCAGCACCGCACCGCCGCCCAGTGCCAGGTCGGCCAGCACCATGTCATGGTTGGTGACGATCACATCGACCTTGCCCATGCCTTCACGCGCCTTATAGAAGGCGCACTGCTGAAAGTTGGGGCAGTGCCGGTTGGTGCACTGGCTGTGATCGGTGGTCAGACGCGCCCAGTCCTGATCGGCGAGTTCCTGCGGCCAGCTGTCGCGATCGCCGTCCCACTTGTTGCCCGCCAGCTTCTGCAACATGCTGGTGAAAAGCTTCTGACTGGCCTCATCGACTTCGATCTTGAAGCCTTCTTCTTCAAACAGCTGCGCGGTCGCGTTGGTCGCGTCACTTTCCTGCAGCAATGCGTCGAGCTTGGACAGGCACATGTAACGCCCGCGCCCCTTGGCCAGGGCGAAGGTAAAATTCAGACCGCTGTTGCGCATCAGGTCCGGCAGGTCCTTGTAGACGATCTGCTCCTGCAGGGCGACGGTCGCGGTGGCGATCACCAGCCGCTTGCCGGCCGCCTTGGCGGTGGGAATCGAGGCGATGGCGTAGGCCACGGTCTTGCCGGTACCCGTTCCGGCCTCGACCGCCACTACCGCAGGATCGCCCGAACGACGGCCCTCTTCATCGGTGTCAATGTCCCCCAGCACCTTGGCGACTTCAGCGATCATCAATCGCTGGCCATAGCGTGGCTTGAGGCTCTTGGCTTCGAGGAAACGCGAGTAAGCGCCCTGGATCTGGGTTTTGAGTTCGGTACTGATCATTGGCTTCGGTTCGGGGGCACGGCTAAAAAGGCTGGATAAATTTTCAGTAGTTCTGAGTGGGCGCTATCATAGCGCGCTAAATCCATCCGCGCAGAACGGAGTGTCCGATGACCGCTTTTTCTACTGTCTATACATTGCATCTGCTGGCTGCCCTGGTGTGGGTTGGCGGCATGTTTTTCGCCTGGATGGTGTTGCGCCCAGCAGTCATTGCAGCACTTGAAGGCCCTTCTCGCCTGAAAGTGTGGGTCCAGGTGTTTCCGCGCTTCTTCGCCTGGGTCTGGGCTGCGGTGGTGCTGCTGCCGATAACCGGCATCGGCATGATTCAGCTCAACTTCACCGGCTTTGAAACCGCGCCGCGTTATGTGCAGATCATGATGGGCCTGTACGTCGTCATGGTTGCGCTGTTCTTGCGTATCCAGTCATTGCAACTGCCGGAGCTGCGTCGTGCCGTGGAAGCCGAACAGTGGGCCGAGGGTGCGGCGGCATTGGGCAATATCCGCCGCCTGGTCGGCATCAATCTGATTATCGGTCTGGCCGTGGTCATGCTGGCGGCGGCGCGTCCGGGCCTTTGAGGCAAAACGGAACATCGCGGGGCACTGGCGGTGACACCGCGCACAGCTTGCGGGCGTTTTCCTGCCCGATCGGTCATCTTCTGTGCCTGATATCCAAGCCATTCAACATCTTGAAACAGTTTGGCATGGGCTGTGCAAACGCTTGCGATCAGCAGTACGCGCCCACGAAAAGGAGCTTCAATGCCACAGCCGCCGTTCACTCCACCCGCAACGCCCTCAAGATTCTTTATGCCCCTGCTGTTCGCCGCAGCCGCAGCGCTGCCCTGTACCAGCGTCCTGGCACAGCCCGCTGCGGCCGAAGACTCGGCGCAGGGCGAAGCACTCAGCCCGCCCGCCTCGCCCAAGGAAGGTAAAGGCGCGTATTTTTCAGACTGGTTCAATCAGGACCTGACGCTGATCGGCAGCAAGGACATCAGCTTCGGCCCCAAGCCCAACGATGACATCTACCTGGAATACGAATACTTCGGCCGCAAAGGGCCGTTCGAGCTGTATGGCTATGTCGACGTACCGAAGATCCTCGGCATCGGCAATGATAATGACAAAGGCGTCTGGGACCATGGCTCGCCGCTGTTCATGGAGCACGAGCCACGCGTCTCGATCGACTACCTCGCCGGGCGCAGTCTGGCCATCGGGCCGTTCAAGGAATGGTACGTCGCCTTCGACTGGATCTACGACCACGGCAGCAATACGGCGAACCGGGCCAACACCCTGTACAGCGGCCTGGGCACTGACATCGATACCCACTCGCGGGTCAATCTGTCGGCCAACTTCTATGGCCGCTACCAGTGGGAGAACTACGGCGCCAGCAACGAGTATTCGTGGGACGGCTACCGCGCCCAGCTCAAATACATCGTACCGATCAGCACGTTCGACAACGGCGCCTCGCTGACCTACATCGGCTTCACCAACTTCGATTTCGGCTCGGACCTGAAAAACGATCCGGCACGCACCGGCAACTCCACGGTCGCCACCAATGTGCTGCTTTACGCCTTCACGCATCTGCGCTTCACCCTGGTTGGCCGCTACTTCCACAATGGCGGCAACTGGCAGGACGGCAGCGAGCTGAACTTCGGCGATGGCAACTTCCGCGCGCGCTCCGACGGCTGGGGCTATTACGCAGGCGTGGGTTACCAGTTCTGAACCTTATTATGACGACAGGAGTTTTCATGAAACACACCACTCGCAACACACTGTGCGCCACGCTGGCACTGCTCAGCCCGGCTGTCTGGGCGGCTACCGCACCGGTGGCACCGGTCACGCCCAAGGTCATGCTGGTCGCCATGTTTGCGCCCGAAGCACAGAACTGGATCGACCGGCTGCACTTGACCAAGGAAATCCAGGTGCCCGGTCTTGCCGCCGAGTACCCGGCCATCCGCTGCAATGATCAGGACGTCTGCCTGCTGGTCACCGGCATGGGCCAGACCAACGCTGCGGCATCGACCCTGGCGCTGGCCCTGTCGCCGCAATTCGACCTGCGCAAGACTTACTTCATTGTCGCGGGCATTGCCGGCATCAACCCGCACCGCGGCACACTCGGCACCACGGCCTGGGCGCACTATCTGGTGGAGTTCGGCACGCAGTGGGAAATCGACTCCCGCGATGTGCCCAAGGACTGGCCGACCGGTTATCTGGGCATCAACACCAAGGGCCCGAACGAGAAACCGCCGCTGGACTACAAGACCGAAGTCTTCGAGCTCAACCCCAAGCTGCAGGCCAAGGCGTTTGCCCTGTCGCACAAGGTGACCCTCAGCGAAAGCAAGGAATCAGCCGCGTGGCGCGTCAAATACCCCTATGCGCCGGCCAACCTGCCGCCGCAGGTCACGCAGTGCGACACGCTGGCAGGCAATACCTGGTTCTCCGGGACGCGTCTGAGCGAGCGTGCGGAAGTCTGGACCAAGCTGCTGACCGACGGTAAAGGCGAGTATTGCACCACTCAGCAGGAGGATAACTCCACCTACGAGGCTCTGTTGCGAGCGAGCAAGGCCGGCAAGGTCGATGTCAATCGCCTGGCTGTCGTGCGCGCGGGCTCCGACTTCGATCGTCCGTATCCGGGTTACAGCGAAGTGGACAACCTGCTCAAGTACGCCGATCAGGGTGCCTTCGTCCCGGCGCTGGAAAACCTCTACCGCACCGGTAACCCGCTGGTGCAGGCAATTGTCGGCGACTGGAAGAATTGGGAAAAAGGCGTACCGCAATAACGTGATGTGAAGCGATTCGCGACTGTCCGGATCATGGCCTTGCGCCTGATCCGGACAGCTCGCAGGTTACAGACGTTGCAGGATCAACGCGCCTGCCGGTCCCGGAGCACCTGGCAGACCGGGCTCACCCTGTCTGCCAGCCTTGCCGCCCTCAGCGCGGTAGACGATGCAGCCTTTGGACGCACCGCCCTTGCCTGCCTTGCCGCCTTCGCCAGCCTTGCCCGCTGCGCCACCTGCGACATTCACCTTGATGCGTTCGGCCGGATAGCTCTGTGGCAGTTCAAGACGAACCTGCGCGCCCGCAGCGCCGTCATGCCCATTACCGCCGCTGTCGCCGTTATAACCACGCCCGGCCTGGCCCCAGGTGCAACCAGGGTCTTCGCCCGTGCCGCCGTCCAGCCCGGCATAGCCTGGGCTGCCTGCACCACCGCGGGCGTCAATCGACAGTTCTTCGGCATTCAGGCTCTGCAGGCGCAGGGTCAGGTTGCGCCCTGGCCGTGCCGGTTTCTCGAAAGTACCCGGTGCGCCGCGTGCGGTGATCTGGCTGCCGGTGCCGAACTCACCGTGCAGCACGACCATGTTGAACGCCTGCACACCAGGAACGATGGCAATTCGCGCTTCATGCCCCAGCACCAGCTCGCCAATCTTCACATCATCGATACCGGCCGGAATCAGCAGAGTGCCGTAGTCGGCCACTTCAAGGCGCTCGACCTGCAGAACGCTGCTGTTACCAGGCAGACGCATCAGCGAGTGCGGAGCAACGATAATTGCCTGGGCCATGGCCAGAGGGCTGAACAATGCTGCCAACAGAACGAGCTTACGCATGAGTGTGCCCCCTGACCGGACGGCCGATGGATTGAACGTGAAAGATGCCGAACAGGATGATTTTGCCCCGGTCGCGCCACGGATGCCGGCGACCGCGCAGGCTGCCGTTGAACAGAATCAGCTCCAGCAAATGCGTCAACAGCAGCACCGCGCCGGCCATGTCGATCATCACGCCAAACGGGCTGGGCGCCTCGATCGCCGCGTTGACCAGCACCACCAGCCAGAAGCCCAGCATCAATATCTTTCCCAGCCCCCAAAACACCTTCATTGCCCGCCCACCCCTTGTCATGATCCGTTACGAAATTGCAGTCTTCGCATGCTTTTCGTCGCCGCACAGTAGACGTGCTGTACGCCGAATATGCCAGCGGTGTGTTGAAAAAGATCCGCAATGATCTCGACGCAAGACAATGTTTGTGTGCGGCAGTACCGCAATCAAGGATAGCGGACACCAAAAAGCCCTGTCACAAAGGATGCAGGGCTTTTTGCAGGACCTCTGGTGTATCGAGCCTGTCAGGCCTCGCTGGGAGTCTTGGCCTGGACGACTGGACGCACCACCGGCACCGGACGCTTGTACCACCAGACACCTACCAATACCGCAGCAACGCCAACCCACTGCACGAACGTGAGCTGCTCATCGAAAAAGAAAAACCCGATCAGAATCGCCACCACCGGACGGGCCAGTGCCGAAACAGAGGCCAGCACCACATCGACGTGCCTGAGTGCATACGCCATCAGGCCATGGCCCAGAAGCTGGCTGATCAGCGCGAGCAACGCAATGACCACCCAGCCCTGGACGGTGTCCGGGAGAATCTTCGGACTGGTGAGCAAAGCGATGGGCAGTAACAGCACTGCACAGGTAAAGCTGTTCCAGATAATGATCTTGCGAGACGTGAAGCAGTCGCGCAACGACTTGATCAGGATCAGGTAGATCGCATAGAAAAGCGCGGAGTTGAGGGCCAGCAGGTCGCCGGTCACGCTCTGACTGGAAAACGCCACGCTGGCACTGCCGTCAAACACCAGCAGACACGCCCCGCCGATACTCAGGGCCAGCGCCAACACTTGATAGACGCCGATTTTTTCTTTCATGAACAGATAGGACAGCAGCGCCACGAACACCGGGGACAGGTTCATCAGGACCGAGGTGTTGGCCATGCTGGTCAGCTTGACCGCCCAGTGATTGGACAGCAGATCCACACACGACACCACGCCCGACAATACCAGCAGCCAGAGCATCGCCCGCCGGCTGCGCGCCGTACCGACAGTTCCTGTCTCAGTGTTTTTACCTGCTGGCCACGCAGCCAGCGCAGAGGCCATGCCGCTCGCCATGAACATTCGTAGCATCAGGGTAGACGTGGCATCCACTTCACTGAGCTTGACGAACGCGATGGCGGAGGCCACACCGATGGTACTTATGACCAGTGCCAGAACAGGCAGAAACGCCTTATTGCCCACTTTCATGACGATCCCTCGAAATTATAGGAGTTGAGTGGCGCAATGAATGCCGCCGAACTGCTTTTGATGCTCTGTAAAGGCGATCAAATGAACATGACAGTCAAGCTCAGCCAGCTGATCAAGCAGGCGTACCGGTGCGTTTTGATCGATCCAGACATGATTGCCCAATGAAAATGCATTCGCGCACCATGCCGCCATCATTTCGTCGTCCAGCGGTATCAGCCCGATACCCGCTACCTGTGCTGCCTGGCGAAACGTCAGGTCCTTGCCAGTCAGTTGCCAGCCCGATGACATGCGCCGATAAACGCTGACCAGGGAACGGTCGGCTGCGTCCGCTCTTGTCGCGTCGATCAGCAGGGCGTCGCGCAGCAGGCAGGCGTAGTGATCCAGGTGAAACTGTTCGGGATTACGCCATATGTCCTGCACCGCCAGCACAACCTCGCCCTTGAGCAGGTTTGAAGCCAGCAAGAACTCGAGCACCGGGGCCTCGGTACGAAAGCCGGTGTTGATCACGGATACGTGTTCGTTTTCCAGATAATCACCGCCCTCGAGCACCTGATCGAGTTCGACAGGAACGTGACCATGAGCAGCGACCACCTGCTTCACCACGTCCACCTCGCGCGCCCTGTCCTGACGCTTCAGGCGCCCAAAAACCGGCTGCCCGCCGACGTTCATGAAGTGGTCCCGCGGAAACAGAAGCCCGTACAGCGGTTGAATACGGTAGCTCTCGTAGGTAGCGTCCGGACTGATCCGGCCCAACTCGTCATCGTAATGCAGCCGTAGCTCGGGCTGGTTGATGATGATCTCGGCCAACTCCTGCCGACTGCAGCGGAGCAATTGCTGGTGAGCAAGCTGCTGGCGCCCGTGTTCGACATTGTCAGCAAAGCGCAACGCACGCCTTGCCAACTGCCGCATGTCCTCAATGGCCACCTGCGGACCGTCTTCGCTGAACAGCGCATCGGACAGGAAAACGGTCGGGAAACCCGCTGCATTGAAAGAGCTGGCCAGAGCCATGACATCGGCATCTGCCTGCCGAAGCGAATACGGCTGCTGCGATTCCATGAATACCGACATGGAAACAGGCTGCACGACAGAGGGAAGCTGCAGGAGCACTTTCATTCAGGGTTCCAGAAATCAGGTTGCGCGAATCGACGTCTGCAAAATATTCATGCACTGCACAATGGCCTGCTCTATCGCAGCCTGGCTGTCGGCGGCGAAGTGCAATCTGGCGGGGATATCCTCGTAGCTGAACGCATTTGAATCGCCCTGGGACTGCACGCTGCTATAGGTCAGCAGCGGATGGGAGAGTTCCATCAGCGGATCGAAGGTGAACCCGCCGCGGAACGGATTGGGCATCATCAGAAAACCGGTGATTCGGGTGTCTACCGGAGCGATAGCCACTTCCAGCGCGGCGCGGGTCCAGAGCTCATACAGGTCGATCCCCTCGCTGCGTAACGCGACAAACGGAATCTCACCGCCGCCGACTCGACCGCCGATCTCCAGAAACACCAGCTCGCCACGACGTTCGATGATTTCCAGGTGAATGGCCTGGTTGTGCAAGTTGAGACGCAGGCAGACTTCTTCGGTGAACGCGCGCACTCGCGCGATGAACGCCCGGTCATCGACTGTGACCGAGCCGAGCGGCAGGCCGTTGCGAAAGTCCAGGCAGGTGTTCAGGTACTTGGACACCTTGAAGTACGGCATGCTGTCGGCCGCCAGTATCGCGTCGACATGATAGATATCGCCTTCTATATATTCTTCGACTTCGTAACCATTGAAATCCGGCAGGTCGGGTATGTCTTCCAGGCGCTCGATCTTCACCACGCCGTCCGAGGCCGCGCCAACCTGGGGCTTGAGGATGACCGGAAAGCCGTGCTCATGACAGAAGGCTTCGACGCCGCCACGCGACGCTACATTCCGATACTGAGGATAACGAACCGAAGAACCGGTCAATGCTTCCTTCATGCTCGCCTTGTTACGGCACAGCAGGTTATCGGCGACCTTGGCACCGGGTATGTCGAATTCGGTACGCACCAGCGCAGCGGCGTCCAGATCGTATTCCGAAAAGGCGATCACGAAATCGACAGACTGACGACGATGAATGGCCCGCGCTTCCTGAAGTATCAGATCGGCGTCCAGTGCGTTGACTTCGACCACGTTGGCGCTGACCTGCGGATCAATCAGCCGCGAGTGCCCTGCCAGTGATATGTAGGAGACATCGACCTGTGAGTGATCGATGTAGTTGCGGTAGTCCGAAAGCTCGTCGTCATAGCGGTTGATGATCAGGACATGCTTCATACGATTCCAACCTCTGTGTGTACCCGCCCGACAAGGCTTCTTACAAGCGCCTCGTCGGCACCGCCGAACATGACGTAGCCGATTCTTGAGGTCCAGTCCTGATCGGAGCCCAGAGCGTCGCCGGATCGGTAATAGACCTGATGCGAAAGGTAATAAGGACTGTCGAAAATGTCGGAGAGCCCCTGCAGCTCGGTAAATTCGCTCTTGTCGCCTCGGGGGATGAAGGCGATGGCACTGACGCCGTTCGCACATGGCACGGCCCGACTGTCGATGTCCAGGTACTCACACAGCGTCTCTTTGGCAAGGTCAATGCCGCTGGCACGCCTGATCAGCTCGACGATATTGTCGCCTGGAAGGCGGGCCGCCAGTTCAACCGCTACCGGCTGGCCTTGTGGCGTGACGCGCAACTCCAGATGGAAGGGCCCGACGTTCAGCTTTATGGCCTCAAGCACCGCCAGCGAATAGTCGGTCAGCACCCTGCGAAACCCTTCGTCATAGCCCTGGCCCACGATGTGACCGACTTCGACGAAGTACGGCTCCGAGCCGAGCAGTTTTTCCGTTATCGACGCAAGGGTGACGCTGCCATCGCTGCGCACGATGCCTTCGACACTGTATTCAGTGCCGGGAATGTACGCTTCGACAATCAGCCGGCCACTGGCAGTAAAGCCGATGTCGTCGGGCAGTGATTGACGAAACGTCTCCACCGCTTCGATCAACTCTTCATGGCTGTAGAGCTTGCGCACACCGATGCTGCCCGCCATATCGATCGGCTTGACCACCGCCGGAAAGCTGAAGCCCTCCGGCACAGCTACCGGCGCATGGGCATCCAGAAGGAAAAAGCCGATCGTGCTCAGCCCCGCCTCCGTCAGCCGGCTGCGGAAATTGAATTTGTTGCGCACTTTCTCTACTGCACTGTCGTGCAGATGCGTTGTGCCTGACGCAGCCCCCAGGCGCGCGGCCATGGGCACGGCGTACTCCACACCGGGAAGAACGGCGCGGATGTCTCCCAACTCATTGATTTTCTTCAGCTGTGCATCAAAATCACCGGTGTCGATTTTGATCACCTGACGTACCTTGGCCCGCAACTCTGCGTTGAGCTCCTGCTCGCCACCGTCACAGGAAAACACATAGACACCGACGCCCAGTTGCTGCGCCGCATTGATATAGTTAATGCCGGATGAAACAGGATCAATGACAACGATGGACATGGCTCAGTCTCCGACTATCCAAAACTTTCAAGTTCACACAAGGGAAGGTTCTTTAACTTGCCGATCACCCCATCCGACCCGACGCCGATGGTGAGCGTGTCGTGCATCAAGTGGTCGCCAATGGCGAAGTCAGGGTGGGTCCATTCGGAAAAGGGAAAGTTGGTCACATGAACGTCGCATTCAATCGTCTTGCGGAAGACCTCTATACACCCTGCGTGATAATCGCTGAGGTCTGCACGGTTGACGGCATAAATGGCAACTTCACGAATACCGTACTTCGCCACCAGTTCCTGCGCACGACTCAATGCGGCGCCCATTCCACTTCCACCGCTCACGACATTCAAACGACTCAGGGACTGCTCATAAACAGGTAAGGCAGGACTTGCAATTGAATACTCCAGCGGTTCGCCCACTGGCCACTGCACCAGTAACGCCGAGAACAGGCCTCCCTCACGCAACTTCACATGGCAGGTCAGGCTGTCGTAATCCTTGCCACCCAAGGTGACCACGGAATAACTGCGCACCGCTGAACCCTCGGGGTATTTCAAGCTGATGACCGACTTGGCGTTATAGAAAACCTTTTTTACCTCAAGCACGACTTCCATGATTTGCCCGGACAGCATCCGTTTGCTTTTCAGCCTGGCCTTATGAAAGGTGCTGATCGCAACACGGATATCAATATCCGTTTCAGCACGACTGACGCATGGCAGAAAGGCTTCATTCAAGGCAACGACCTTTCCCTGTTCCAGAACGCGCCCCGAAACAAGTGTGCACTTGCACACTCTGCACACCCCTTTGAGACACCCCCTTACCAACGCTTCATGAGGAAGGGCATCGGTAAGGGGTTGCTGACTCTCGGCGGTGTAAGTCTGGTCTCCAATACGAACACTGTAGATTGCCATTACACCAACCCTGAGTAAGGTGTATTAAAGCGTTGCTGCACGCAGGGCCTGGAAGTACTCACCGACCATCGGTATGAATGCCTTGATATGAACGACAGCCTTTTGCAGATCCTTCTCGTCCTTGATAACCGACGCCAGCATGTTGTTCATCATGCCGCTGTGGTCCTCGGCTTCGTCGAAAGCCACGTGCGAAGCCGCTCCGCTGACTGCTGGCTGGCCCATGCTGGCACTGGCCTTCTGGGTGATGAACGAGCTGTACTTGTCGCCGTAGTATTCGAGGAACCAGTCCCAGGTAATCGAGGACAAAGGCCCGAACTTGCTGACGCAGAAGTTCAGGTAACCCATGAGTTTCCAGGTTTCCGGAAAGGCGAACTGCGCCTGAACATCGGAAGGAGAATAGCCGTACGTGATGAGGTCCTGACCGAACATTTCGTCGTGGCCGAACTCATCATACAAATAGTAAGACAATTGTTTGGCGGCGGAAATGTTGTCGACTGCCGCAACCTGTACAGCACGTGCGTCCAGTTCGTTATTCATGTGAATGCGGATCACGCACTCCAGGATATGACGCTTGTAGTAAGACTCGTTGAACCAGTCGCCTTTATGGAACTCGCCCATGACGGTGTCTTTTTTGAATTCTGCTTCCAGGCAGGCATCAACGGTGCTTTCAAGCGTCTTTAGCATCTCAGCGGTGGATATCATCGGTTGCTTCTCTCCATGTTAATCATTAATGGCTTAATGATATTTAATATTCAGCGCCCTGCTGAATCGTGTTATCCGTAGCACAACAAAACAAATGACCGACGGCCAGAACCGCGAGCGAAAGCTGATCGATAGGTCAAACAACGATTGCGTAAAATAAAAAAATGACGTCAACCAAGTGCCCTTGCCTATTGCCAGAGGCGGCAGCTAAACAACCGGTGTTTTTTAACAGCCGTCACTGACACGCCCCCGAATGGCCCGGGCAATATCATCGCTTTACGTATTCAAGGCGCACAGAAAGACGGTCCATAATAATGAACGTTGCACGTCTAATAGCCCATGGCCAGAATATTCTGCGTGCCCGCCGGACACACAGCACATACCACGCCTTTATCAAGGCATCGCAGAGATTACAATTCAGTTACATAGTAGGTGTTTATACGTCGCGTCCATGCAGCCACTCTTGGGATCCAATTTGTGTTGCGGATCCTAATGCGTCTGAAAACAGCTTGCAAGTAACTTTATAATCTAAGTATCTGCCAAATGGCTTAATAACTCGGTCGCTGCAGCTGAAAGCCCGTGAACGATGCTTTCCAGACCTCGCCGGGCAGGCTAGTCTTGTCAGCTAACCAGAGGACTTTCAATGACCGTCGGCTACTCGAACCGTACGCCCCAACAAGCGCTGGCTGCCCTGCTCGATCGCTACGCGCCGCAGCGCCTGCTGTTGATCGGCGCTCAGGCGTTTCCGGCGTTGCAAGCCTTTCAGGAGGCCCACCCGCAGACCGAGGTCGCGCTGGCCGAACCCGGTGCGCTGCCTGCTCATCTGGCCGCACAACGTTTCGATCTGGCGCTGGTGGTCGATTGTCTGGAACACATCCCCAAGCGCACCGGCCTGGAATTGTTGGGTGGCATCCGCAACCTCAACGCCAGCCGCATCGCGGTGCTCGCCGACTTGCAGGCCTGCGGTTGGCAGGAGACGGATTTTTTCTCGCTGGCGCTGCAGTCCAGCGAACGCTTCGCCCGCGACGAGCAGGTGCTGAACCTGTTTACGTACGACTTGCGTGAGTACAAACAGGTGCCCGACTGGCTGAACGCGAAGTACTGGGCCAACCCGGAGAATTTTGGAAAGTATTGGTGGTGACCTATGAGTAGTGCCATTTGCCCCTGCGGCAGCGGCGATCTGTTGCTGGCCTGCTGCGGTCGCTATCACGCAGGTCAGCCTGCGCCCGGTGCGGAAACGCTGATGCGCTCGCGTTATAGCGCCTATGTGCTGGGGCTGACTGATTATCTGGTCCAGACCACGCTGCCGGTGCAGCAAGGCGGGCTGGACCGTGAGGCTATCGCTCAGTGGAGTGCGCAGAGCACTTGGCTGGGGCTGGAGGTAGAAAGCTCGGAGGTGTTCGGCGGCAAGCCGGAGCATGCGTTCGTGACGTTTACCGCTCGCTGGCATGATGGCAATGGTGAGCACAGTCACAAGGAGCGTTCGTCGTTCGTGCAGAATCAGGGGCGCTGGTATTTTATCGATTCAACCGTGCCGTTGAAGGCTGGGCGTAATGATGCGTGTCCGTGTGGCAGTGAGCAAAAGTTCAAGAAGTGCTGTTCGGCTTATGTGGACTGAGTTGCGGCTCTTTGCTTGAACGTCGAGAACTCCGCGGTTGACTATCGTTCCCATGCTCCGCGTGGGAATGCAGTTCGTGACGCTCTGCGTCACACGGCTGTTCTGTGATGTCAGGTGGATTGAGGTTCGGCTCAGGTCACCTTTCACCCCCTGACTATCGTTCCTCACGCTCCGCGTGGGAATGCAGTTCGTGACGCTCTGCGTCACACGGCTGTTCTGTGATGTCAGGTAGATTGAGGTTCGATCTCAGGTCACCTTTTCGCCCCTCGGCGAGTCACTTTGATGGGGCCAAAGTGACCAAAGCCCCTGGCTCCGTTTCCGGCCCGACTTCGTCGGGTTCCTTCGCCCTGACACTGATCCGGGGGTCGCCGC
>NZ_AWQP01000089.1:0-10613 GCF_000972175.1 Pseudomonas syringae pv. coryli str. NCPPB 4273
AGCTTGAAAACCGAGTGGATAGCGGCATCATCAGCAATAGCAGATGCTTCTCTTGAAAACGATCGCGAAACTCTCCAGCATCCTGAGCTGTACCTGATCCTCGACAACTAACTTGAAGAACGCCGGTGTAGCTACCTTGAACACTGGAAGTCTCTAGGTGGACGTTCCTCTTTTTGCGATTCATGATCGGCGGGTCAACTTCAGTTTTGCCGTCCATAACGTCAAAGGACGAGCGCGCCTGCAGCCTGGAGAATATATTTTTTCGCATCCCTATGCCGTGTAGCAGTTGGGCGATACTTGGGCGATAGCGATCCTAGTACGCCCTAATCCTACGAAGTCTCGAATAAAATAACACTTACGAATTGCGTAGAAAAACTAAAGAAACACCATCCAAGAGTCAGTTATCACCCGCAATCGCCCACCGCTGGATCGTCATTGCTCCGCATGCAAAACATTGCAATTCCGGTAACGACAGCTAAGATACCGCTTAGGAGGAAGACAAAGCCAAGTGAACTATATTTTACCAGCGATGAGCCTATCAAAGGCCCGATTATCATCACAAAAATGAGGGCGCTTCTAGCGCTGGCGCTGACGGTTGCAATCGTTTCTAGGTCGCATCTTTGCTGCAAGGTCACTGCAAAATACATCGCAGTGAGGGCATAGCATATGCCGTTGAGAACCCACAGAGCATAAAGAAGTAAAATTGAGATATGCATGTTGTTAAGGAATAAGATGCCGGGCATCAGCACTGTGAAGCCAAAGCCACACATAGCCCCTGACAGCAACGATGAATGAGAGCAAGAGGTGATGGCTCTTTTATAGATAGTAGCTCCTATTATCCCACCAACCGCGGTACAGCTCACGATTACTCCAAAGGATGCGGCATTATACCCCAGTTGTTTTAAGAACAGCGCGAGAAGTGGATCATAGACGCCTAATAAAAAGCTTTGGATGAGCGCGGCAGTAAAGGAAAATTTTAAAATCTTTTCCTGGCCGAGCGCCACTAGGAGAACTCGAAAGCTAGGTGAGCTAATGGCGCGGGAGCGCGAAAAATCTTCGTTGGTAGATGGAGTGGATAGTAAAAATATAGTTAAGGCTCCAACCATGGCTAGAAATGCAGAAAACAGGAAACCGAAGCGGGCAAAAATAACCTGAGCTAGAATGCCTGCGAAGAACGGGGCACAAATTTTGATGATCTGGTCTATAACAGTCAATAAACCGATTCCAGATGCCAGTTGAGAGCTGGAGAATGACTTTTTAATGATCACTTGCTCTGTAGGCATTGCCGCAAGATTCGCAATTCCCTTAAAAAGCACTGCTATAAGAAATAGCTCAATGGTAGGAGCAAATACAAGGGCAAAGGATGTTATGCCTCTCGCCAAGTAGCTGATGTAAAGAGCCTTTATCGGATCCGATCTGTCTATTGCCCGCCCTATGAACGGGCCAAGTATAAGCCCTGGTAGACCATAGAGAGCCGCCGCAACGCCGACAATGGAGGGCGTGGCAAGCCAGTAATATGCCGTTAACGAGAATATTAGGACAAAATCGATCCAGATTATACTTGAGCTTATAATTCTGTTAAGTATCACGATTAGAAACTTGGGTTTTCGCCAGCTTATGTCATCTGTCCTATCAACAGTCATCTGAAAATTCCTTTATCATAAAAGCAGTTCCGTTTAATACGAATCCGTCTAGGCCTACTGATTTAGCGTAATCTAAGAGGTCGGAACTCCGGTTGATGAATCCCATTCTGTTGAAATTCAGGGACGTGTTGCATAAGACCCCCACGCCAGAAGTCTCTCGAAATTTTAACAGTAACTCAAATATTTCGGGGTTTTGCTTTTCATTAACTGTTTGAGGCCTAGCCGAGCCGTCAACGTGGCTAACTGCTCTAAGTCTAGCATCCTTGACCTGGCTGAAATAAAGCATGTGTGGGCTTGGTTTGGTGAGCGTAAAATATTTTTGGTAGTCGTCTTCCAAGCAAATCGGAGCGATCGGACGAAACATTTCCCTTTTTTTAATTTCATTCAACTTATTTAGTGTGTCTCTATGAAAGGGCTCGGCCAGGAGTGAGCGATTACCTAATGCTCTTGGGCCAATTTCACATTTGCCATTTACCCAAGCAATGACCGCTCCTTTGTTCAGAGCACTTGCAACACCTGCTACACCACTTTTAATACGTATATAATTGTCAATCATCGAGAAATCACAGATTCTCAAGTCATCAACAAAATCTTGGCCGGAGTACACTGACCATTTTATCTTCGCATCGCCGGTGTATAAGAACTGGGCCTCTGCGGCGGTTCCCAAACCAGCGCCAGTGTCATTTGTACAAGGCGGAATGAACGTATCCGCAAAGAGCTCGCAGGCTTGCCATTCCGCGTTCCAGTCACAGTTTAGCCCACAACCTCCTGTAATGAGGAGAGGCCGTATGTCCTCAACAAGTTCGCTTATACTACTGTGAAATATCTCGAATAATTTGTTTGATGCGAGTCGAGCCAGCCGCTTAGACGCTTCTGAAGCAACCCCGCTGTTGAAGGCCTCATACTCATTGAAATCTTCCTTATGGAGAGATGTCTTTTCCTGAGGTGCCGAGAATATTTTATCAAGAATCGCGGTCTCTTCCGCGGAAGGTACAATACTACTATCGCAATAGGCAGCTAATGCCATCAGCTTGCCCGCGTCCCCCAGCCTAACTCCTCCTCTAGGCAGATTAAAGGTTGGATCGACTAGCGCGTAAATGAAGGCATACCTAATACCGGGATCGACGAGTATATCCTTTAATTTTGTGATATTAACGTTAGCATCAATCGAATAGAACGCGCCGAGATGTCCTTCCCAAAGCAAAGCATAGACTGGCTCACCCTGATCATAGGGTGACATTGCGTAAGCGCAGAACAGGTGGGATCGCTCATGAGTCGAGCTAAAGAGAGCCGTCTGAGTACCCATGAAAGAGATCATCTTTTGCTCAGGGACTTGCAATCCGGAATAGCCAGCTCCGACTGGCACCCCCATAGGATCCCATCCCCTTGACCATCCACTGACAGATATAACATCCGGAACATCACCGATCTGCATAAATGCATCGATCGTTGTAATTATATCCAGTTCTTGATACCTAAATCCCGTATCCTTTTCCGCCTCGTAAGAAAACTCAAGCGCCCCATCTTTTACATACGTTATATGCCCGTCATGTCCTGGCTTTACCGCGACTATCTTCATCATTTATTCCTCTGCATTACGAGGTTTAATGTTTCTCTGTCCACGGCGCCTTCCCCTATACCACCTCCTAAAAAGAACATCGATGACTCAATGCTTTCATTCAGGCCGAGAAGTGAATTTACCTCTTGATCTAGAAAATAGCCGGTAGGCCATGACTGAACATCCAAACTCGCGCACACCATCTGAAAGGTCTGTATAAGACATCCTATGTCAAGCAACGCTACTCGGTACGCCCGGGAATGCGGATATTTCCACCACATCTTGTCGAAACGAGTCGATATGAATATGCCGAACGCTAGATCGCTAGCGAAATCTTGCTGACAAAGTAGCCTAGCAAGTTCCTGTGGCCTAACTTCATTGCCAAGTCTGGTAAGCTCATGTTTGTGACCTGCGTAGTGGTAAATACCGCTCGGAACGCCCGTCACGTTAATTATTATGACATATGGCTCGCTGGGGTGCAGCGACCCCCCAGACGGGGACGTTTTACGATAACCAACAGGCGCTAAGCCCAGCGCCTGCAGGTCATTTCTATCGTTGCCATGGACATTTCCAAATGTAAGCCACAATGCAGTTGAGACTTCATCAATGGTCAGAGGCTTGCCCGTGAAAGCTCGACATGTCTGACGCTCCATAAGGACGTCAATAAATGGCTTATTATTTTTTGTGTTGGATGGGTGCGGCAAAGGCAGGCGAGGCCCGACGCGTTCAATTAAAAGCTCTGGAATTTTATCTGATAGCGATTCACAGAAGGCGAGATATTCGGCAGAGGAGGAGGTTATTGATCCTCCATCGAATCCAGCGCTGTTTACAACTTGTGTTCCAACGTGAAATATACGTGACAGGCAATCCCAGCCCCATTCGCTGGGGTCTGCGTCATCCATGATTTTTGAGTTGATTATATCCAGATCTATCTGAGAATCAGTAACTTGTTCTCCCCGTGTTAAATCTAATATTCGACTTAGATGAGGCAAGCCGATCTCATATTGTCTGTGCCTTTTATAGTCCCACAGCACGAGATCGCTGCCCACGATGCGTATAAAAAAAGCTGGCGACATGACATATCCATATGTATAGCCAGCCCCTCTAATTCAGAGGGGAGGCATTGGTGTGAGAGGAGAGTGTTTACTTAAGCTGTTGCAACACGATCATCAGATACGCGCCGTTCGACTGCAGGGAAAGGCTCGGTTCAATTTTTACAGGCTTCATATTTAGATCCTTTATCAAAGTTGATATCGAAAATGTGTCGGTCATGCCGTAAGTAACCCGACGGCCAAAAAAAAATAGCTGAATGCTTTTTTCTCGTCAAATAAATATTATCTGATTAGTTTTGGTGCGCTAGCTCCCACTCAAGTGCACCAAAATATATTGTCTCGATCATCGCCATAAATATCCTTTAAATCTAATGCTTTATGAGCCCCAATCTGGAGTGATAGCTGTTAGGCATGTTGTAACAGCAGCGGCACTGTGCACCATCACAAACCCAAGCCTTGATGGCCAAGGATCACGATGGCACGCCTGGTCTGGTCGATCAAATGGGCGAATTCGAGGGATGCCAAGAACAGGTCAATTGGCTTCAGAGGCTCAACATGTTGTAGCGCAGGAATCTAGACTACTCTCGCGAACGTCGAACGCTGTTGCCATGATACTGACGCTCCCGCCGCTGACTGAAGGGGAGGGTCTGCTGTGGGGAGAGGGCGACAGGGCATTTGTAAGACGTTGCCTTACGATTTGGTGCGCATGCGCTGAACGCGACCAAGGGAGCTGGGCACCAGTATCAAAGTGCTCCGTCCTAACCCCTACTCACGGCGCGAAGGTCATTAAAGTATCAAGTACTTGCCTTAGGGTCTTGCCCAACGGCTTATCCTGACGTAGCACAATTCAAAGCAGCCGCGCGGGCTTAGGCTTGAGTGGGGCTGCTGGCTGGCTACTTTGGTGGCAAAACTGATGCCTTCATTAGCTACCTGATTACCTGTCGCCTCGCCATGCCGGTCCGTCATGGTTGCGCTGGCCTCGGCTTCCTTAGTCGGCGGTTCGCTAAATGTGGTGATCACACTGCTGGGGTATTGCTCTGGGATCGCGTTGCAGTGGTGACTCGCGCTGCGGTCATCCAGATCCGGCATGCCGAATTTGTAGCGGCTGCGCAGTCAATGGGTTGTTCCACGCTGCGCATCCTGGTTAGTGAAATTCTTTTCAACCTAGGTGGGGCGCTCATCGTCGTCGCTACCTTGGAAATGGCCCACGCGATATTGCTCGAAGCCGCTTTGTCCTTTCTCGGCGGAGAACTGAGTTCGATATGTATAGGCGATTTTTTTGATTTGCTCACTTGCCGCTTCGGCGATAGTGTTATTGCCATTTCCTAAATTAGCTACCATAGCTCCAGAACTTCCATCAATGTAGCTTTTGCCATGTTCGTCGAATAGCGTTGCACCTTGACCGTGTGAAATTGTAGGTGGCGTGAAATTGTAATTTGAGCGCAGCAGTGATCCGTTCATGATTACTCCTCTGAGCTGGAGTTAAGCGAGAGATTCGCAGCCTTGCCAATTGCAGGCTCAGGCTTCTAACAAATCACGCGAATTGAGTATTCGACTGCAGTGCACGTTTGAAGTAAGTTGATAATGCGAACCCTAGACAGGATATCGCGCTTAATGTTAACCATGTGAGCAGGGCTGAGCTATTCATCACTAACCAGCTGCCTATGTAGTAGCCTCCTGCTCCAACTATAGCGGATGCGGCACTAACTATTCCGAAGTATGTGCTTTGGCTTTGAATTGGAGCAATTTCAGCAACGAGAGTTTCATTCATAGGCAGCATTAGCGTCTCAATGCCAGTGTAGAGGACTACGAAAACCAGGAACCATATTGGCATTTGGGTCACAGGCACAAGCGCATATATAGCTGCTGCGACCACATACAAAATGGGTAAGGTGGTTGCAGGGCGCAATTTGTGTATGAACGCCATTGATGCAAACATGAATACTATGCCTGCAATACCGTTAGCCAAAAAAATTATAGGGGCAGAATTTGGCCCAGCAATTCCAGTATAATAAAGAGGGAACGACACATAAAGCTGCGCAAAGAGAAAGTACCAGGGTGAGCAGCAAATTATTAGTCTTATGAACCGAGGGTCACGTAACGCTTTTTTCAAATCTCGTAAGATATTCCCTCCGGTTGCTAACGCTTTGCTCTCGACTTCGATCGCAAACCCGCCTAAGACGAGAACTGCGAATAAAGCTGCACTACAAACGAAGGACAATCGTATATCAATGTGAGACACAATAGCTGCTAATAGCGGCCCGACTATTACGCCGGCGTTTAACATCTGATTATTTACCAGAAAAATCTGCGTATGCGACTTTTGATCTTGTCGACCGAAAATTGCGTAAAGCCCCGAGTCGTACAAGGCCACTCCAGTCCCCATGATGGTCGCAGCAAGCATTAGCATTCTCCAATCGGTCACATATGCGAACACAATCAGACCGATACTCCGCATAGCCAGCCCGCCGATGAGAAAACGCTTGGCATTGAAGCGATCGGCGAGCGATCCCGTGATTACAGGTAGCGCTTGTGCTGACGGCAGATTTGCCGCCATCACGGTACCGACCTCTAAAGAGGTCAATCCCATAGTGCTCGCCAAGTAGACAGCCACTAGCGGAACAACCATGAAATGCGACGCATTCATGACGAACTGTATCGCGAGGATGGGCCACATTTTGCTTGGCACCTTCCGGTAGTTCGAGGAGAGGCTTGCTATCATGTCGGTGGAACACTCCGCTTAGACGCCAAATTTGGCGGGTGGGGCGCCTGTCATCGCTGCGTAACCGGCTAAGATGCTTAGGAGGTTAGCTTGATCTCGTTTCTTTGCAAAAATATTTCATCCGCAAGCTATCGGAAAAAAAATGAAAATTGAGCTCGAAACCCTCAGGGCGGTCGCTAATACGTTCTCGATCTCGCATGAGACGCGAGAATTCTATGACGAGCTTCCGGAGCTTCTGCTGTCTGAGAAATCATGGTTTGATCGCTTCGGGCAGTTTCCTAACCTGAAGCGCAGCGCTTCAAGGGGGAACGAGCTGGCGCGCGTGCGAGACTCACTGCGTCGCTTTATTTTGCGAGAAGAGGGCGCTGACGCTCGGTTGAGCGAGCTATTTGTCGAGAAAGGGCTTCATATCGGCGTGGTGACTGACGACTCTTCGGTAACGGCAACGGTCATCGCTTCAGCTGATGGTGACGCTTCCAGTTATCTACTCAGTGTTGCAGCGAACCTCATCATTAGAGGTGAAATCGTTAAACTGAAGATATGCCCGGATTGTCGTTGCGTCTTCATCGACAACACTCGCAACTCAAGTAAGCGCTGGTGTGGGATGACGAAGGGCGGGGTCAACGGTCGAGCTTGCGGAACGATTGCTAAGGTCAAGGCTTTCCGCAGCAGAAAAGCAGCAGCTAAATAGAGGAATGCTCCTGTTGTCCATCCTGGGAAGGTGGTGGATTTGGCCTAACGTGTCTCCTCAACTGCTAAGAATGGCTGCCAGGGATGCGGCAGATCCGGTTACAGACGATCACCAGTATTGGCTAGGTCTTTTAAATATGTTCCCCAGATGCGGCGCGCACCATCTCAAACCCAGCCACCCAGCCACCCAGCCACCCAGCCACCCAGCCACCCGGCCATCAGCTAGCGGTCGTTGATTTTGCGCTCAAAGCTATAGAGCACCTCGTCTGGCCGAGCATTGAACGTCTTGTCATTTTTCGGCATGAGAAATCCATTCGCAATCAAGGGCGTTCACGTTGTAATGATCATCAAGCAGGTTTGCGGAACTCGTCTATGCTCCAGCTTTCACTCAGGGATGATTCAAGGATGGTCAATGAGACGTAATTTTGAAGTCGCCAGATGCATCCTTTTTTCTGTCCAGGAATCCCCCGACATTACTGGAATTACCTATCTGGACTTGGACAAGTTCGCTGCAGCTGCCGGACTCTCGGGGTACGACTGGTCTTACGGAATGAGGTTGATGGTGGATGGTGGTTTTTTGGGCTGTGACAACGGGAGGTATCAGCTTACCTGGGCAGGGCACGACTTGCTGGATCAACTGAGTAAATAAGCTGATTTTGTTCCCATAGCGATCAACCTCTGCAAAGGCGATATGGGATCAGACCCAGCTCTCAAGGCTGGGTTTTTTTATTGTGTGTACTCATACGGCTCGCATTTTGGCGCGAGCAACAATACCTAAAATTTTCATTGGCAGTACACATTCCGGAAAGACGCCGTCCTACCAGGCATCCAGGTACCTGGCTTAACATGCGCTCAGCGTGCGCTACCAGTGACGGGTTCGTAGCTGATGAAGATGGCCATTTTTAGGTCGATGAGCTGCACTGGGAATCGCGCTGCGCAGCGGATCGTCACCTCACAAAACTGAGTGATTGAGCTGCATCTTTTCAAATCAATGCCGGAACCTCATTTGCAATTTCCTGCCTTCCGATAGCCCGCCGCCGCTGCCTCGGACTCTGATCCAAAAGCAACCTGATTCTTCGCAGACACGTTGTCGTAACTCGGACAGCCTACTGGCATGTGATAAATGTGGCTGTTTTTGTTGCCAACGATTGTTCCGGTCGAAGCTGAACCGGCGGCTTGCGGCACGTCGGATGAGGACGTGGTAATTCGCGGAGGCAGGGTGTTCACGACACCGTCGCCAAGAGGCTTATACCCTGTTATCCAAGCACGTTGGCCGGTTACGAACGGGTTCGAGTGACCCATAATCGCGGCGATGCGCTTGTTTCGTTCTAGCTCCCAGGAAGTGACGGGGAATTGTTTGTCCCATGCCATGAGTAGCTGTTGCTGCTGACGCGACATGTTCAGGTTGTAGCGATCAAACATGTAGAACGTCGTCCTGGCCACCAGACCCTTGACCTCATCGCGAGGTTCTGCGGCGCGTTGATCGAAGTCAACCTTGGTCTTGCACTGCCCATACTGTGGTGCGACCCCTGAAGCCATTCCGTAATTGAAATTGCTCCGATCGCCATTCACTTCGCCCACTGATGGGTAGAGGTTGAAAAGATCGGCCTCCATCGCTTGGAACACAGGGTCATCCTTCACGCAATGCTCACGACCACCTTCCTGCCAACATTGCCGTTGATGCCCGAATGTCCAGGCTGGGACGATGTGTTCCCACTCAACTCGGTCAGCTCGGTTCGCTTGTTTTCTAGCTTGAAGGCCACAGGAACTTGCGTCGACTCGACCCCCTGATTTTCCTACCCATGTCCACTTGCAACCGCAATAAAGCTCGCCCATTGAGCTACTGGCTTGATCGAGATAGACCTGTTGCTTCGCGACGACTTTAGCTTCGGTGAAGGTGGCAGGTGGTGCAGCAAAAGCAGAGAGGATCGGTGGCAGGGACAACGCGACAGCAAGCAGTATTCTTTTCATGAGGACGGCAGTGGCAAATTGAGCGGGGCAGTATACGAGCAGTTCGGACAAAGTCGAAGCGCTGCAGGCAGCTGCAGAATCGTGTAGATGATACTGGAAGATGGCGAGTAAATCGGTCGGTTCAAAGTGCGTGGCTCGATGCGTGAACTGGGATTGATCAGCAAGCAACCGGGCTCACATGCTTATAAAAAAGCAACAGTGGAGCGGCCGGACATTCCGAGTGCTTTGAATCGAGGTTCGTACTACGTGATTCAGCTCCGCGGCCGACGACACTTAGCAACGGTTTGATCAGGTGGCCAGCATGGATAATGAGGATCTACGGATTTTCCTTAGGCGGCAACGCTTTAAGACTCATAGGGGCAGCGCGGGCAGCCAACCCTCCAAATGACACGCCCGCATCCACATACCGTAGCGCCGACTTCATATCCTTCCAGCCCACATAGCTCATCAGCCCTTTGACGTCCCACCCATTGGCCGACGCCCAGGTTGCGAAGCCTCGTCGCATCGAGTGGGTGCTATAGAGCTCTTCAGGCAGTCCAGCCTCCCTGAATACACGCCGCAGCATCGGAATCAAGCTGTGGGGTTGGATGGCCTTCTCGGCAAGATTTCCCCAGCGATCCAGACGCCGAAACACGGGCCCCTTGGCGATGCCTGCAACCGTGACCCAGTTTATATAAGCCTCGACGGGGCAGAGCACTTTTAAAGCTGGGGTTTGGAAGGTCGTCCCTTCTGTAGTGGTCAACTGATCCCGGACACGACGTTAAGGTTTTTCTCGTACTGAGCGGGTGCCAGTCCATCATTGAACTGGTGTGGCCGAACCCAGTTGTAGCGATGCATCAGATAATGACTGATATCCCGCTGTGCCTCTTGGGCCGTCATGTAGCCCACGGCGGGTATCCACTCGGTTTTCAAGCTGCGGAATACACGCTACCCAAGATCAGGAGAGCGTCGTGTAGGGGAAGAGGGGAGATCTCAGG
>NZ_AWQP01000090.1:0-1838 GCF_000972175.1 Pseudomonas syringae pv. coryli str. NCPPB 4273
GGGATGGCGGAATGCGGGATCGAGTTTTTTTTTTTTTAATGATACGGCGACCACCGAGATCTACACTCTTTCCCTACACGACGCTCTTCCGATCTGTTACACCCCCACTTTACCGTGGTATCCCACGGTCTACCGGTCACTCAGAATCGATAATCACATCCCCTGATTCTGAAAGCCTTGCGTAAGGTACTGATTTTTCGAGGATTTTGTGCACCAGTTCGCTGTCGCGTAATGGCTGCTTTCCTTGCTTTATCAGTATCTTATTGAATTCTATAGCTTTTTGCCGAATAGCTTCCTGCTCGGCAGTCGTCAGTCTTACGTTCGTGGCCATGCCATCACCGTTCATCAAATTCCCTCCAATAATACATGTGTGCACGTTGACACGTATTGACGTGTGCAGTTCCACATGTGTACATTCCTCTCCCATGTTACTTGTGTGCATGTGTAAGGACGCTCCGCATGATGATCGACTGGCTCACCGTTTCCCAGGAGCACGACCACGACCTACCTGTGGTCTGTGACGTTTTCACGTTGACCATCGATTCCAATACCAACGAGGTCTTGAGTACTCGCCAGCCTCGTTTTAAACATGAAGCCAGCCATTCCACGTCCGTTACTATCCATGTTCAGGGTCGAAAAGTTCGTGTCGAAGGCAATCCCAGCAGAGTAGGTCGACTTGATAACCTTTTTGGCTACACCTCAGTTGAACAGTGCATATCTGTCTACAACGCGTTATTGCGTGAATACGGGCTTCCTGCTTTCACACGTTGCACACGCCTTGAATTGCGCCAAGGCGTATCAGGCGCTAAATCGAGTGATCTTGTTGCCGATGGGGCCAAGATTGAACGAATCGACCTGACAACTAACATTGCTCTAGGCGAGGGTAATGTTCTTGCCTATCTTCGCGGTGTATCTAGCCAGCGTATTGGACACTCAATAGGTTTTTTATATCCAAATGGTCGAACTGTTTCTTGGACCCCAAAGGGCAATGGGCAGGGCGGTCGTCTTCAATATCGTAAGGGTTACGATAAAGCATTTGAAATGGATCAGAATCTTTTACCTAAGATTAAGCGTCTTTATGGTGAAGACTCTGAGCAATTTAAGTATGTACTTGATCTTCGCAATTACTGTTTCCATAACGGTGTCGTCCGTATGGAACAAGAATTAAAGAGTGAACTCCTCCAGCGAGAGGCCCTGTGTTACTGGGGTATGTTTAACGAGAGCCGATTTGGCGAACTCCACCGTGAGTTTCTTAAAATAGACGAAAGGTTAAAGGTGACAGCTATGGATATAGTTAGCATCAGTGAGCAATTGGTTGCTGAGAAAATCGTTGACTCTACTCGTTCAGCCAATACCACAGCTATGTATGCAATCCAATGGATGCATGGTCAGGTCTTTGATTTTAATAAAAAGCAGGTACAGACCCATGCTGCTCGCCTTAATCGTATTGGTATAAACATTCGTAATGCGTGCGACACTTCTCGTTTTGCACCTGTTTTTGTTCGCCAGTGCCGTGAGGTTTGCAAGGCCGAACTTGCTGTACCTCTCTGGTACCGCCGCGCTAATCACTTGCAGTTGGCAGCATGAAAACTATTAATGGCTACTCATGCGATTGCTGTTCTTCTGTTCTCGTTCTTGATACTGAACTTGATGAGTTTTCCTCTTTTTCATTTTCTAACCAGTCTGATCATGTATGTGATTTTTGTGTTTTTGGTGTTGTTACAGATCATCTTGAGGTATCAGATGCGCACAGTTAGCTTTCAAGGTGTTCAGTTAACCTCCGGCCAGAAGCTTCGTCTTCAACAGCAGCTTCACGTTCGTGAGTTTATGAACCCCGT
>NZ_AWQP01000091.1:0-1689 GCF_000972175.1 Pseudomonas syringae pv. coryli str. NCPPB 4273
GCTTTTCTTCAGGCCGTCGCCCGGTCCTGGAATCCAGCCGATAATCGCCATCAGCAGATCAAACTGCGCGTCTTCCTTGCCGCCTGTCGACTCTGCGTTGTAGAGGACGATAGAGGATTCAATAGTGTCGTAAGCATCAATGGCCTGGCCGAGAAAAGGCACCGCGCCCAGCGCAATACCTTTGGCCAGTTCAACCGCTGCCTCCTGATACGCGTCGCTGCGGTCCTCACTGCCGTTTGCTCCTTCAGTAACTTCTTCGCTCATCCCACTCTCCCTGCGGCTTTTTCCACCAATGCCTGTAAATCGATCTGGTCTGGGTCCAGACCGAGTTTGCGTAGATCTTCGTTGACCTTTTCATCCGAGTTCTGGACAACGGTTACGCCTTCACAATTGAAAGGTCTCGGATTTTCGCCGTAGTAGACCTTGGCCGACCCTTGCGGAACATTTTCGAGCCGGGCGAAGCCGTCGTTGTCCAGCATGCCCTCGCGCGTCGACCCATCGGCAAAGTCGACGCGATACGAGGCGCCAGGCACCGGCTCAAGGTTGTCGTAATGCAGGTTCAGCTCCAGCCAGGTCGGGTTGGCCCTGGCTTTTTTCATCAGGTTCCCGGCGGCGTCGGCAGCAGCCAGCCCAGGAATGAGTGGGGCCAGAATACCGATCCCGGTCCCGACACCTGCAGAACCTCCTGTATTGACCTTCACCTCGGGACCGCTGATTGTCACGCCACCGGCGTCCAGCTTGACGAAGCTGCCACCCGCTTTGGCGGTCAGTTCCACTCCGGCCTCAATCACCACCTTGTCGCCCGCGTGGTAATGAATCTCTTGGCCTGCCTCGACAAACTGCGCCGCCCCCACCTTCACATGCCGGGTCGCGCCCACTGTCAGGTGATCGTCCGCCCGCGCTTCAGCCTTGCGGTCCAGGTGCGTGATCCGATGTTCTTCCACCTTGAACTCGCTGAACACATCGGCCTCGACCGTGTCATGCCGCTCATTGCCGATGTGGATCTTCTGGTCATGCTCGATGTTTTCATCCCAGTCGCGCTGGGCGTGCAGGTAGATCTGTTCGGCACCTTTCTTGTCTTCGATACGAAACTCGTTGTAGCCCTTGCCGCCCTGCGAGCTGAGGGTCTTGAACGTGCTGCGGGTCTTGTTAGCCGGCAGGTCGTAGGGAACGACGTTTTCCTTGTTAAACAGGCAGCCGCTGATCAGCGGTTGGTCGGGGTCGCCTTCGAGGAAGGTGACGAGCACTTCCATACCCACGCGTGGAGTGGCGATGCCACCGTAGGCATTTCCGGCCCAGCCAGTGGCGACGCGCAGCCAGCAGCTGGAGTTGTCGTTGGCCTGGCCGTCACGATCCCAATGGAACTGGACTTTGACACGCCCGTATTCGTCGCAATGGATTTCTTCACCCGGTGGCCCGGTGACGAAGGCCGTCTGGATACCCAGCGCTTTGGGTTTGGGATGCTCCAGGGCAGGGCGGTAATGCGCATCCCACGGCGTGGCCAGGAAGTGATTACGGTAGCCCTGGTGAAAATCGTCTTTGTTATCCGTGACATCGCTGGTGACGTTTTCGCCCAGCACTTGCGGCTGTTTGCCTTCGTGAATGACTTCCAGCAGCAACCAGAGGTCGTTCCACTCTGCGCGCGGATGTTCGTTCAGGGCCAGGAAATGGCCGCTGACCAGCGTCGGC
>NZ_AWQP01000092.1:0-3267 GCF_000972175.1 Pseudomonas syringae pv. coryli str. NCPPB 4273
CACTCAGTGGTAGCGGTGGGCTGCATTTGCCCCAGCAGCTTGAGCAATATCGAGGCGACATAATGGACGCCGCCAAGGCCACCGGCATGCCACCCAGCGTGATCGCCGGGCAGATATGGGCTGAGTCGCGGGGTCAGTTGAATGCAGCTACCACCAACGTCAACGGCAAGGCCGACGCGGGCCTGATGCAGGTCAACGCAGACACGTTCAAGTCATTGCAGCAGCAAAATCCGGGGTTGTTGGGCAATGACGTCAACGATTCGCACACAAACATCATGGCGGGCGCGCTCTACCTACGTGACCAGAACAAGGAATTCGGCGACATGGGGGCTGCACTGCGCGCATACAACTCCGGGCCCGACAAGGTCAATAAAGCCGACCTCAGCGACACGGGCGGCGTGGGTGGCAGCAGCTACCCGGCGGATGTACTGAACTTCGCGAAAATCATCGAAAGCGGACAGGGCAATTTGCCCGCGTGACGCCTGAGTTAAACGGCCCGCGCAACGCGCAATGCTGTTCACTTAAGCGGTGCAGCCTTGCGGTTAACCGGATACCGGGTTTTTGACATCTTCACCGCCCTGGGCCTCGCCGGCCTAGGGCGTTTTGTTATGAAGAGCACACCGATGCTGCCACGCAGTTCCTCCAGGCGCCTCGGCGTATGTGATGGCGACACGGCCCCGGCCATGACCACCAGATGACTGGCAATGTGCTGACAGGCAAACTTGAAACTTATCTCGCTGGGCGCCCGCTTGTGAGCGACAGCCGCCTGACTGGCTTCTCGGCGCACCACGTTATACGCCAGTAAAAGCCCCCACAACTCTTGGTAAACAAGGTCCACGGTCTTGCTGCGAAGCGTCAGAGCATTGTCTTGCATTGAGCTTTTGATATCTCTGAAACCCAACTCGATCTCCCACCGCTCGTGATAAAGCGTCGCAACCTGTTCTGCGCTAAATTTCGAAGCCGGTAGCGAGGTGAAGACCGTTTTCTCATTTCCTTCAACTTGGTAAGTCACAGCTCTTACCTGCCAGTACTCAGGTAATGCCGGATTCTTTTTACGCGCCTGCGGCGAGACCCTCATCTGCACCAGATAATCGCCATCGCCATAATGTTCGACTTCCGTCCTGACCGTTCCTTTGCGTTCAGGGATCATCCAGTGCCTGTTTTGCTCAGCGTTTTGGATACTCAACAACAGATCAGCGCTGAAAAACCCTTTGTCCAGTAAGGTCACCGAGTGATTGGGTATGCTTTCCACAAAGTCCTTAGCCAGTGGGATTTCACCCTTGCGATAGGGGCTAATGGCAGCATTGGCAATGATGTGGGAGCGTGCATTCATCAGCGCGACAAGACGCAACACCGGGTAGGGCGTCTGCCGATTGGAGGAGGTGTTGCCTGAGCCAAAGTGCGCACGTAACTGAGGTGTTTCCGGGGTTCGAAACAGCGCACCATCGACGGCAAAAACCTGAAGTCCGTGCCAGTCATCCTGCGGGTAGCGCTCGTATCCCCAGGTACTGGCGCACTGTCGAAATAGCCAAGACACAGGCTGATTGCCCAGGCGCTGACGCGCCTGTGAAAGGCCGCTCTTCGCCAAAAGTACCTCGTTGGCTAGACCCCCCGGTGTCAGGATAGTTGTCGCCTCTCCGGTTTTTCCTAAAAAAGCATGACCGGGGGCGGAAAGAGACTGATCGTGCCGTACTATTCGCCTGAACGCAGAGCTGCATTACTCAAGATGCTGCTCCCCCCGCTGAACCTGTCGATGGCCGAGGTTTCCCGCCGCGAAGGGGTCAGTGAAATGTCTTTGTCCAACTGGCGCAAGCAGCTCAGTTATGAAGGAAACGAAGTGTCTGAAAATACTCCCCTGACCGAAAAATGGTCAGCCGAAGCCAGGTTTGCTGTTGTGCTCGAAGCCGCCGGTTTATCCGAGATCGACCTGAGCGAGTATTGTCGCCGCAAAGGCCTTTATCCCGAGCAGATCAACGCGTGGCGACACTCGTTCATCACGGGCCAGAAGCCGGAAAAGACCCAGCAAAAAGAAGACCGTGAGCAATCTCGCAAAGACAAGAAACGCATACAGGAACTTGAGCGCGAACTGCGCCGCAAAGACAAGGCGCTCGCTGAAACCGCGGCGTTGTTGGTGCTGCGAAAAAAGCTCAACGACTACTGGGGGACCGTCGACGAGGACAACTGACGTCCTTGCCTGAGCGCCTGTTACTGATTGACTGGCTAAATACCGCTGTTGCAGAGGGAGCCCGAAAAGCAAGGGCCTGCCAGGAAATCGACCTGTCATTGCGTACCTTGCAGCGATGGACGCAGACAGACGTTTTCAAGGCTGATGCCCGCACAACGGTCACGCGGCCGACTCCGTCCAATGCACTGAGCGACGTTGAGCGCCAAGCTATTATCACACTGTGCAACAGCCCTGAGTACGCTCACCTGCCGCCCAGCCAGATCGTGCCACGGCTGGCCGATCAAGGGTGTTATCTGGCGTCGGAGGCCACGTTTTATCGCGTCTTGCGGGCCGCAGGTCAACAACAGCGTCGAGGGCGCAGTCAGCGTCCCAGACGATATGCGGCACCGACGACACATGCAGCCAAAGCGCCGAATCAGGTGTGGTCGTGGGACATTACGTACCTGCCGTCACCGATAAGGGGCAAGTATTATTACCTCTATTTGATCGAGGATATTTACAGCCGCAAGGCCGTTGGCTGGGAAGTTTACGAGATGGAAAGCGGCGAGAAAGCCGCCGCCCTGCTGCAACGCAGCGTGATAGGCGAGCAGTGTTTGCACGAGCCGCTGGTGCTGCACTCGGACAACGGTGCGCCGATGAAATCGGTGACGTTGTTAAGCAAGATGTATGAACTGGGCATCACCCCGTCGCGTGGGCGACCGCGTGTCAGCAACGACAATCCTTACTCGGAGTCGCTGTTCAGGACACTGAAATACTGCCCGCAATGGCCGCAGGACGGGTTTGCCAGCCTTGACGCGGCACGCCTCTGGGTGAGGGATTTCATGCGTTGGTACAACAATGATCATCGGCACAGCCGGATACGTTTCGTGACACCGACTGAGCGGCATCGAGGGCTGGACCATCAGATCCTGGCCAGGCGACATGAGCTGTACGAGCAAGCCAGAGAGAAAAGGCCAGAGCGGTGGTCGAGGGAGACACGCAACTGGGAACCGATCGGCACCGTGCTGTTAAACCCGGATCGAGAGCAAAACGTTGAGAAAAAAGCAGCATAGTTAGACGGTTGACGCGACAACTACCTTGAA
>NZ_AWQP01000093.1:0-1959 GCF_000972175.1 Pseudomonas syringae pv. coryli str. NCPPB 4273
GGGACTTTGCCTACTTTGGCCCCATCAATCGGCATAGGGGGCAGCCATCTGGCTGCACCCCTGCCACACCACCCGGCATGCGGGTCCGCACCGGGCGGTTCGAGAGGTTGAGGTCAGTAGAGTCGAGGCAGACCCAACCGATCAAACCACGCTACCGTCAGCACACCATGGATCAGCCCGGCACTGTTGTGCCAGATCCTATGGCTATCGCTGGCTATTGCTGCCGCCAAGTCAGAATTTGCACCCAACTTGCGAAGCTCTCGGTAGGTGGTTTTGCCAGTCTTCCATTGTTTGAGCTGAATTGCCCTGAGCCTTCGACGTATCCAGCCGTCCAGACTCTTCCATAAACCGGGAGCCTGAGACAATCCAAAGTACGCTTTCCAGCCGAGGAGGTAGGGCCTCAGGTTTTCCACCACTTGCGGCAGGCTGCGACCGCCACTACGCGGTGTCAGCCCCCGGATGCGATGTTTGAATACCTGTAGCGCCTTGAGTGCTACCCGCCGTTTGACCTCGCCTTTGGGAGACTGCCAGAAGCTGAATCCCAGAAACTTGCGGCCAAACGCACTGGCAACGGCGCTCTTGCTCTCGTTCACGCGCAACCCAAGACGGCCGTAAAGGCGACGGAGCAATGCCATCACCCGCTGTCCGGCTTTGGGGCTACGTACGTAAACGTTCGCATCGTCCGCGTACCTGACGAAGCAATGGCCTCGTCGCTCCAGCTCTTTGTCTACCTCGTCCAGCACCACATTGGCCAGCAGCGGTGAAAGTGGTCCACCTTGCGGTGTGCCCCTCGTGCTGGTCATGACCATGCCTTCGATCAATGCCCCACTGTTCAGATAAGCTCGAATCAAACGTAAAACGTCGCGATCCTTCACTTTTCTGCCCAGTCGGGCGATCAACACATCGTGCTCGACGCAGTCGAAAAACTGCTCCAGATCGACATCGACCACAATTTGCCGCCCTGAGTGGATGTATTGCTGTGCCGCCAAAACCGCTTGGTGTGCACTGCGCTCCGGACGAAAACCATAGCTGTGGTTGCTGAAGTCAGGGTCCAGCAAGGGCTGCAACACTTGCAGTAATGCTTGCTGAATAAGTCTGTCCGTCACCGTAGGAATGCCCAGCTTGCGCTCGCCGCCACCGGGTTTGGGGATCAAGACTCGCCGAACCGGATCAGGCCGGTACGTCCCTGCCAACAACTGTGCGCGTATCCCGGGCCATGCCGTCTTCAGGTGCTCCGCTGTTTCGGCGATCCCAAGACCGTCGACACCGGCAGCACCCTTATTGGCGCGGACCTGTTTAAACGCCAGTTGCAGGTTGTCTCTTGTCAGGGCAGCTTGCAGCAACCCTGACCCTGTGGGGGTTGAGTCATGGCGCGGACAGCCGGCTTCATCGCTGGATGCTTTACGCGGGGCTTCACCCTCTGCAATTGCGTCCCGCCCCGGTTTGCCGGGCATCTGATGCATGGCCTGCTGTATCGTCATGTCAAACCTCACTTCTTCTCGTTTGGTCCTTCGCTGCAGCGCAGCTACTATGACCGCTGCTGACTTCTCGCTCCGGCTCACACCGTCGCCCTTTCAGGCATGAGGCGAGATCTCCCCAGGTAAGAACGCCATCCTTCACCGCACAACCGCCGCATTTACGTACCCGGCACTTAGGCCACAAGAGCTTTGCAGTCACTTGGCTGCTCGCCCTGTCCGGATCCGCCTCGAATGCGATTTGTGTACCTCGGCTCGCGGTTTACGCTCCACGCTTCCTCCCCACAGTCGGTCGCCCTTCTGCAGTTGCGCTTCGCTTCATTCACTGTGGCCAGCTTAAGAGAGGACTTTCACCTCTAGGATGGCGCCCATGCTGGGCGCACAAGTCAGTCGCCGAGGGGCGAAAAGGTGCCTTGAGCCGTAAACATATCCAACTGACATCGCAGAACCGCTGTGTGACGCAGAGCGTCACAAACACAAAGAG